>JAHFTD010000058.1 GCA_023269565.1 Opitutaceae bacterium
CCCGCCTCTGTCACCACCAGCGACCCCAACCCCCATCACCTCACCCAAAAACCTCAACCATCAGGCTCCACGTTTAACACGATGACCGCTTGACCAGCGGCCTTTCAGAGAAGTGTTATTGTGCCGCACTCGAAAGCCGCACTGGGGTTGAGTTCATGGCGGTATTCCATACCCCAACCCGCTCTGGTTCAAGGCGGGAGATTTTGAGTGCGGCTTTTGTGGTTGCGGTAGGCACCTTAAAAAGCCGCACTGGATCCCGTCAGCGGGCCGCTTCCATCATGGACAAACAGCCCGTAACATTTCCGCATTGGAAGGAGGTTTTGGCCCGGTCCGGATTCTCTCCGGTGCAAACGGAGGCCTATAAACGTGAGATCATTGCCTTCCTCCGGCATTGTAAAACCAACCATGTTCCAGTCTCAGCGGAACTGGCGCGCCAATACTTGGAAGCGCGGGAGAGGCAGACGACCGCGCCGGCCCGAGAGGCTCTGCGCTGGTTTTATCGCGCCGCGATAGCCAGCAGGGACGGAGTCGCGCCGGACGGTGCAACGGCCCCATCGGCTGAGCGGAGGGCGTCAAGGGAACCGCCGCCCGCTGCCAGGGATTTGGGCGGGCCCGATTGGGAACGGGATCTCATCAAAGCGGCCCGTGAGCACGGCTTCCTGTGGCGGACCGAGGAAACCTACCGGGCTTGGGCGGCGCGTTTCGCCCTTTCCCGTGGCGAAATACCGTCCTTGGGGTCCCGTGGCACTGGGGGCTTGACAAGGCGAAAATTGTCCCGTCCATTCTCCCGCTTTTCCACTCGCAAACCGCTGGGCGACCCAGCATCCCACACCACCCAATCATGGCACTCAAAATCCGTCTTTCCCGCGTCGGCACCAAGAACGAGCCGCACTTCCGCGTCCTCGTGACCGAGGAGCGTTCGCGCCGCGACGGCGCCGGCGTCGAGCAGATCGGCGCCTACAACCCGCGCGCCAAGGCCAACCCGCTCAACATCAAGCTCGACCGTTACGACTACTGGATGTCGAAGGGCGCCAAGCCCAGCGACACGCTGCACTCGCTGGTCAAGCGCGTGAAGCGCGCCGCCGCGGCCGCCAAGGCCTGAGCCCGCGCCCACCGTTCCGCTCCCCTGAGGTTCGGCTCGCGCCGGGCCTTTTTTATTGGCAATAACCGCCCATGCGCATCGACGTCCTGACGCTCTTCCCGGCCATGCTCGACGGCTTCCTGTCCGAGAGCATGCTCGGTCGCGCGCGCGAGGCGAAGCTGCTTGAGATTGCGGTGCACAACCTCCGCGACTGGTCCACGGACAAGCACCGGACGACCGACGACCGGCCGTTCGGCGGCGGGGCGGGCATGGTGCTGAAGTGCGAGCCGGTGTTCGCTGCCATCGAGCAACTGCAGACGTCCGGCTGCCGCCGCATCTACCTGACGCCCGACGGCACGCCACTGACCTCCGCGCTGGCCGAAGAGCTGTCGCGGCAGCGGCACCTCGTGTTTTTAAGCGGACATTACGAGGGCATCGACCAGCGGATCCGCGACACCATCATCGACCAGGAGGTGAGCATCGGGGATTATGTGCTTACCAACGGCACACTTGCGGCGGCAGTGGTCATCGACGCGCTGGCGCGGTTCATCCCCGGCGTGCTCGGTGAAGAAAAGTCATTGACCAGCGAAAGTTTCACCAGCAACTTGCTCGACTTTCCCAATTACACGCGTCCCGCCGTTTACCGCGGCATGTCCGTGCCGGAAGTGCTCCTCCAGGGCAACCACGGCGAAATCGAGAAGTGGCGGCACGCGCAGCAGTTGGAAAAAACCCGGAAAGTCCGGCCCGATTTACTGAAGAAAAAGCCATGAACCAGATCATCAAAGACATCACTGCCGCCCAGGTGAAGAACCTCATCACGCCGTTCAAAGTCGGCGACGGCGTCCGCGTGCACACGAAGGTGCGCGAGGGCGACAAGGAGCGCGTGCAGGTTTTCGCCGGCGTCGTCATCGCCATCAAGGGCTCCGGCATCCACGAGACGTTCACCGTCCGCCGCATCAGCTACGGCGAGGGCGTCGAGCGCGTCTTCCCCGTCAATTCGCCCAACGTCGAGAAGGTCGAGGTCGAGAAGAACTCCAAGCCCGGCAAGGCCCGCCTTTACTATCTGCGCGGCCGCAAGGGCAAGGCGGCCATGGCCGTCAAGGAGAAGCGCTTCGAGGACACCGCCGCCAAGGCCTGATTCCCTGCGTTTTTACCCACCAGTCAAGCGAGCCCGCCGCGGCTCGTTTTTTTGTTGGCCGGACAAATTGGGCTTTGCACGCGTGCGGCCCGCTCCGCTAGACACACAGCGCGACGCCCCCACCGCCATCCCCATGAAGCTCCAGACCGAAATCCTCGCCCAGGCCTGCGCCCAGGCCCGCGGCCTCGCCATCGACGCCGTCCACCAGTGCTCCTCCGGCCACCTCGGCCTGCCGCTCGGCGCCACCGAGATCGGCGCCGTGCTCTACGGCCACGCGCTCCAGCACAATCCCGACGAGCCCCGCTGGCTGAACCGCGACCGCTTCGTGCTCTCCGCCGGCCACGGCTCGATGTTCCTCTACACCTGGCTGCACCTCAGTGGCTACGACCTGTCGCTCGATGAGCTGAAGAATTTCCGTGCGCTGCACAGCAAGACGCCCGGCCACCCCGAGTTTGGCGAGACGCCTGGTGTCGAGGCCACCACTGGCCCGCTCGGGCAGGGTGTCGGCAACGCCGTCGGCATGGCGATGTCCGGCCAAATGGCGGCGGCGCGGTTCAACACGCCGGAGCACACGATCTTCGACCACCATGTCATCTGCCTTGTGGGCGACGGCTGCATGCAGGAAGGCGTGGCGATGGAGGCCGTGGAATTCGCCGGCCATCAGGGCCTCGACAACCTTATCCTGATTTACGACTCCAATGACGTCACTCTCGACGCCATGGCGGAGAAGACGCAGAGCGAGAACACCGCGGCGCGCTTCAAGGCCATCGGCTGGGACGTGCAGACGCTCGCCGACGGGCACGACATGACCGCCATCCTCAAGGCGCTCAACAAGGCGAAGCGCACCAAGTCCGGCCGCCCGCAGTTCATCATCGCCAAGACGCAGATCGGCCGCGGCATCCCCGAGGTTGCCGGCACGGCCAAGGCGCACGGCGAGGGCGGGGCGAAGTTCGCCGACGCCGCGCGCAATGGACTCGGGCTGCCCGAGGAGCATTTCTATGTGAGCGAAGGCGTGCGCGAGTTTTTCACCGCGCACAAGAAGCGGCTCAAGCGCGCCTACAACAAGTGGCGCAAGACCTGCGAGGCATGGCGCGCGGCGAATCCGGAAAAAGCTGTGTTGCTCGACACGGCCGGCCACGCGCCGAGCGCCGCCGTGTTGCTGGAAAAGATCCCGCATTTCCCCGCCGACGCCAAGCTCGCCACGCGCGCCGCCGGTCGCGACGCGCTCCAGCCCATCGCCGCCGCCATGCCGTTGCTCATCTCGGGCAGCGCCGACCTGCATGGCTCGACGCTCAACTACATCGCCGCCGACAAGGATTTCGACCGCACCAGCCGCGCCGGTCGCAATCTCCGCTACGGCATCCGCGAGCACGGCATGGCCGCCATCAGCAACGGCGTGGCCTACGACGGCATCTTCCGGCCGTCGTGCGCGACGTTCCTCGTGTTCGCCGACTACTCGCGCCCGTCGATGCGGCTGGCGGCATTGGCAAGGCTGCCCGTCGTCTACATCTACACGCACGATTCCGTCGGGGTGGGCGAGGACGGCCCGACGCACCAGCCGGTCGAGACCGTCTCGGCGTTGCGCCTGATCCCGAACATGGACGTCATCCGCCCGGCCGATCCCGAGGAGACCGCCGGCGCGTTTGCCGCCGCGATGGAACGGATGGACGGCCCGACCCTGCTTGCATTGTCGCGCCAAGCCGTGCCGATGCTCAACGAGATTCCCGCCAGCGTCCGCCGCGCCGGTGTGCTCAAGGGCGGTTATGTCGCCGTGCAGGAAACCGCTCCGCTCACACACATCCTGCTTTCCTGCGGCAGCGAGCTGCAGTGGGCGATCGCTGCCGCGAAGACGCTCGGGCCCGGCACCCGTGTCGTCTCCATGCCTTCGTTCCGCCGGTTCGGCGCCCAGTCACAGGAATATCGCGACTCAATACTTCCGCCAGCGTGCCGCAAGCGCGTCGCCATCGAGGCGGGCGTCTCGGACCTCTGGCGCAAATATGCTGGACTGGATGGCAGCGTGGTCGGCATCGATCGCTTCGGCCTGAGCGCACCCGGCAACACAGCCATGAAGGAACTCCGCATCACGACCGAGGCGGTGGTGGCCGCGGCCGGGGCGCTGTAGGGCTGCCCCTAGGCGAAGAGAAAGGACGAGGTCGCCCATTAGGCCGGCCGCGGGATTTGATTAGCCGCAAGGCAAAGGAGCAGCCGGCCTTAAAAGAGAACTTGCAAATATCGTTAGGAAGCTAACTGTCAGCCCCCTCATTGTAATTTTCTCCCCGTCCAATCATGCCGAACCTGCTCCTCAAAGACCTGCCGCGCTACGAATGCCTGCTCGAGGCGGCCAAGGAATTTCCCGACCTGGATCCATCCGCGGTCGTGACGTTTCTGCAGCTGCTGCGCACCGGCGATGAGTTGTTCAGCATCGGGGAGCGCAATCTGACCGAGCACGCCATCTCCCACGGCCGCTTCGGCGTGCTGATGCTCCTCTGGCGCGGTTGCGTGTCGGGCGCCGTGGGATCCGCCGCCGAACCGTGTGTGGCGGCTCCTCGCACCCCCGCCGAGCTGGCCGAGGCCGCCGGCGTCACCCGCGCCACCATGACCGGCCTGATCGATACGCTCGAGCGCGACGGTTTCGTGAAGCGAATGCCCGATCCCGATGACCGCCGCATGATGTCCGTGCGGCTCACGCCCCGAGGCGAGCGCTTCCTCGCGGAGTTCCTGCCGGGGCATTTCCGCATGATCGCGGAGATGATGAGCACGCTGCGCGAGTCCGAGCGCAAGACACTCGTTCGTCTATTGCACAAGATCCAGCAGCGAGCCGCCACGCTCAGCGCCGTCCATCCTGCTCCTGCCGCCGTTCACGCAAAATAGCCGCCCATTCGAATCCCACCACTTCAACTTCATCCCACGCCACCATGCCCAAGAAATTCCTCTTTGCCTTCATTGGTCTCGCTGTCGTCTTCGGCGCGATCATCGCCGTCAAAAAGAAGCAGTTCGCTCCGCCGCCGCCCTTCGAATTCCCGCCTGAGGCCGTTACCACGGCAGTCGCCGAGGCGCAGGATTGGGACCGCATCATCGGGGCCGTCGGCTCCCTCCGCGCTGACCAGGGCGTGATGGTCTCCAGCGAAGGGCAGGGCACCGTCAAGCGCATCGCCTTCGAGTCCGGCGCCGTTGTCAAGCAGGGCGACGTGCTTGTTGAGCTCGATGCCGACGTTGAGCGCGCCCAGTTGGCCGCCGCCGAGGCGCGCGCCGGGCTGGCCGGAGTAAACGTCGCCCGCGCCCGCGAACTCTGGGAACGCAACGCCATTTCCAAATCCGAGTTCGACGGCTCTGAAGCCACCGCCAAGCAGGCCGTCGCCGATGTGAGTTCCATCCGCGCAGTCCTCGAGAAAAAGACCATGCGCGCGCCTTTCTCCGGCCGCACGGGCATCCGCGTCATCAACCTCGGCCAGTTCCTCGACCGCGGCAACCCGATCGTCACCCTTCAGGCGCTCGATCCCATCCACGCCGATTTTTCCCTGCCGCAGCAGCGCGTTTCGGAGATCAAGACCGGCTACGCCGTGCGCCTCACGCTCGATGCGCACCCCGGCGTCGCCTTCGAGGGTAAGGTCACCGCGGTCAGCCCCGAGGTCGACGCCACCAGCCGCACCGTGCGCGTCGAGGCCACCCTCGCCAACGCCGACGAGCAGCTGACCCCGGGTATGTTCGTGAACGTGGCGGTCGTCGCTCCGGAGAAGACTCAGGTCATCGCCGTCCCGGCGATGGCCATCTACTACCAGCCGTATGGCGACACCGTTTTCGTTGCGAAGGAAATCAAGGACGAGAAATCCGGCCGCACGGTCAAGGTCGCCGAGCAACGCGTCGTGAAGATCGGCGAATCGAAGGGAGACTTCGTGCACATCCTCTCGGGCGTGGCAGCCGGAGAGGAAGTCGTCACCACCGGCGCCTTCAAGCTGAGCAACGGTCGCAAGCTTTTCATCGACAATTCGCTCGCGCCGAAAGCCGCACTCGCTCCGAAGCCCGCGAACACCTGAGCGCCGCCTCGCCGCGCCGAACTTGCAACCACGCCCCGCCGTGAAATTCACCGACATCTTCATCCGCCGCCCCGTGCTGGCGATCGTGGTCAACCTGATCATCATCATCGCCGGCCTGCAGGCCGTGCGCTCGCTCAACGTCCGCCAGTATCCAAAGAGCGAAGTCGCCTCCATTACCGTCACCACGCCCTACATCGGCGCCAACGCCGACCTCGTGCGCGGCTTCGTCACCAGCCCGCTCGAGCGCGCCATCGCCGCGTCCGACGGCATCGAATACATCGAGTCGCAGAGCTTGCAGGGCGCCTCGATCATCACCGCCCGCCTCAAGATCAACTACGAAGGCACCAAGGCGCTTGCCGAGATCAATTCGCGCGTGAACCAGGTCCGTAACGACCTGCCGCCCGAGGCCGAGCTCCCGGCCGTCAGCCTTGTGCCCGCCGACTCGCAGTTCGCGGCGATGTATCTGAGCTTCAGCGCCGCCTCGCTCGAGCCCAACCAGATCACCGACTACCTCGTGCGCGTCGTGCAGCCCGCGCTCAGCGCCATCGAGGGCGTGCAGCGCGCCGATCTCCTCGGCGGCCGCACCTATGCGATGCGCGTCTGGCTCAAGCCCGACCGCCTCGCCGCGCTCAACATCAGCCCCTCGCAGGTCCGCCAGGCGCTCGGCAACAACAACGTCCGCGCCGCCGTCGGCACGACCAAGGGCGCCTACATCCAGGTCAACCTCACCGCCAATACCAGCCTCCAGAATGTCGAGGATTTCAAACGCCTCGTCGTCCGGCAGGACAAGGACAACCTCGTCCGCCTCGCCGATGTCGCCGACGTGGTGCTCGGCGCCGAGGACTACAACGCCGAGGTCCGCTTCTCCGGCAAGGACGCGGTGTTCATGGGCATCTGGGTGCTCCCCAACGCCAACTCGCTCGACGTCACCAAGCGCGTGCGCGCCGAGATGGAAAATCTCCAGTCCCGCTTTCCGGCCGGCTTCACGGGCGGCATCGCCTACGACGGCACCAAATACATCGACAACGCCATCCACGAAGTTGTGAAGACGCTCTTGGAGACGCTGCTCATCGTCGTGCTCGTGATTTATCTTTTCCTCGGCTCGTTACGCTCGGCGCTTGTCCCGCTGGTCGCGATTCCCGTCTCGCTCATCGGTGCCATCTTCCTGATGCAGATATTCGGATTTACGATCAACCTGCTGACGCTCCTCGCCATCGTCCTCTCGGTCGGTCTGGTGGTCGACGACGCCATCGTCGTCGTCGAAAACGTCGAGCGCCACCTGCGCGAGGGCCGAACGCCGTTCGATGCCGCCATTGTCGGCGCGCGCGAACTCATCGGGCCGATCATCTCGATGACGGTCACCCTCGCCGCCGTCTACGCGCCGATCGCCTTTCAGGGCGGCCTCACCGGCGCGCTCTTTCGCGAGTTCGCCATCACGCTCGCTGGCGCCGTGCTCATTTCGGGCATCGTCGCGCTCACGCTCTCGCCGGTGATGGCCGCGTATTTTCTCCGCAGCGCCGCCGACGAGGAGAAGGGTTTCGCCGGCTTCGTGAACCACTCGTTCGACAAGCTGAAGGCCGCCTACGGTCGCGTGCTGGACGGCACGCTCAACGCCCGCCCCGTCGTCTACACCGTGTGGGCCGTCATCGCACTGATGATTTTCCCGCTCTTCATCCTCTCGTCGATGAGCACCGAGCTCGCGCCGACGGAGGACCAGGGCGTTGTGTTCGGCATCGTCGACACCGCGTCCAATTCCACGCTGGAGCAAACCTCGAGGTTCGCCGAGCGCGTGAACAGGGAGTTTTTCAGCACGCCGGAGGCCGAGTTCTCTTTTCAGATTACATTCCCGACCGGCGGTTTCAGCGGCGTCGTCACCAAGCCTTGGGACCAGCGCAAGCGCGACATCTACCACATCCGCCAGGAACTGCTGCCCAAGCTCATGATGGTGCCCGGCATTCAGGTCTTCCCGGTGCTCCCGCCCGCGTTGCCCGGCGGCGGCACGTTCCCCGTCGAGTTCATCATCGCCTCCACGGCCGACTCCAAGCAGGTCTACGAGATCGCGCAAACGGTGCTGGACGCCGCGGTGAAGAGCGGCAAATTCGTCTTCCTCGTCCTTGACGTGAAGATCGACCAGCCGCAGTCCGAGATCATGATCGATCGCGACAAGGTCGCCGCGCTCAACCTCAACCTCCAGCAGGTCGGCGGCGATCTCGGCGCGATGCTCGGCGGCGGCTATGTGAACCGCTTCAGCATCGACGGCCGCAGTTACAAGGTGATTCCGCAGGTGCAGCGCGCCAGCCGCCTGACCACCGACCAGTTGAAGGACATCTATGTGTCCGGGCCCGGCGGCAAGCTCGTGCCGCTGGCCTCGTTCGCCACGGTGAAGAATTCCGTCGAGCCGCGGACCCTCAACCGTTTCAACCAGCTTAACGCCGTGAAAATTTCCGGCGTCGTCGCCGCGCCGCTCGACAGCGCGCTCAAAATCCTCGAGACCGAGGCGCGCAAGGTCATGCCGCCGGGCTACACCATCGACTACGCGGGCGAGTCCCGCCAGCTCCGCGTCGAGGGCAGCAAATTTCTCCCGGCGGTCGGCCTCGCGCTCATGCTCATCTTTCTGGTGCTCGCGGCGCAGTTCAACAGTTTCCGCGATCCGCTCGTCATCCTCCTCGGCTCCGCGCCGCTGGCGATGTTCGGCGCAATGATCTTCACCGCGCTGCGCGCCCCGGGTGATCCCTCGACGCCGCACTGGACGTGGGGCTGGACGACCTCGTGGAACATCTACTCGCAGGTCGGCCTCATCACCCTCATCGGACTCGTGGCCAAGAATGGCATCCTCATCGTCGAGTTCGCCAACACCCTCCAGGAGCAGGGTCGCGACAAGCTCACCGCCGTGCGCGAGGCCGCCCAGACCCGCCTCCGCCCGATCCTCATGACCACTGCCGCCACGGTCTTCGGCCATCTCATGCTGGTGTTCGTCACCGGCGCGGGCGCCGCCGCCCGTAATTCCATCGGCCTCGTGCTCGTTTGCGGCATGACCATCGGCACGTTCTTCACGCTGTTCATCATCCCGTCGTTGTATTATCTCATCGCCAAGGACCATTCGCGCGAACGGTTGCACGCTCCCCTACCTGTTCCCGCCGCCGAGCCGGCCCTGGTCAAATAATCTCCTCTTTCCCATGAACCCAGCACGTTCCCTCCTCTTCAGCCTCACCTTTGCGCTTGCCGCCGGCCCGCTGGTGGCCGCCGAGCCGCCTGCCTACACCTCCGACGGCACGCCCAAGCCTGCGCAGGCTGTCCCGGACGCGCTCGACTTGCCGACGGCGCTGTCCTTCGCCCTCGATAACAACTTCACCATTCGCCAGGCCAAGGAGCGCATCCGCCAGCAGGAGGGTGTCGTCCTCGAGGTCCGCGCCGCGCAGATTCCCAACATCAGTGCCAGCGGGCTCTACCAGCGTGACAAGGTCGAGATCGGCCCCACCGGCGAGGACCGCTACTGGTCCTTCAACGTCACCGCGCGCCAGACGCTCTACGCCGGCGGCGGAGTCACCGCCAGCGTCCGCAGCCAGCAGCTCACGCTCGCCGCCGCGGTCCTGACGCTCCAGTCCTTCATCAATGACGCTCTGCTCGATGTCCGCACGCGCTTCTACACCGTGTTGGTGGACCGCGAGCGCATCAAGGTGCAGGAGCAGAACGTCGAGCTTCTCCGACGCCAGCTGCAGGACGTGAAGAACCGCTACGAGGCTGGCACTGTCTCCAATTTCGAGGTGCTCCGTTCCGAGGTCGCATTGGCCAATGCCCAGCCCGCCCTCATCACGGCGCGCAATGACTACCGCCTTGCCATCGAGGAACTGCGCAAGACCCTCGGCTTCGTTACCGCCACCGAACCCAACGTCACCAAGATTCCCGAGTTCGTCGGCACGCTTGAATTCGTCCCTGTCTCCTTCGAGCTCAAGTCCGCGCTTGCCACCGCGCGCGAGCGCCGCCCCGACCTCCAGCGCCTCCGCAAGCTCGAGACCGCCGCCGAGGAAGGCGTGCTCGCCCGCCGCGCCGGTTACCAGCCCAACCTTGCGCTCTTCGGCGCCTATGACTGGAAAATGACGCCCGGCTCGAACAGCTTCTCTGGCTCCCGTGACGGCTGGACAGTCGGTCTGTCCACGACTTGGAACGTCTTCGACGGCCGCGCCACGGCCGGCCGCGTCGCCCAGGCCCGCTCGCTCCTCGAGCAGGCCCGCCTTTCCACCGCTGAGGCGCAACTCTCGGTGGATGTCGAAGCTCGCCGTGCGCTTTCCACACTGCAGCAGGCTACCGAGCTCGCCGAGGCGTCAAAAAAAGTCGTCGAACAGGCCGAGGAAAGCCTCCGCCTCGCCAATGCCCGCTTCTCCGCCGGTTCCGCCACCCAGCTCGACGTCCTGACCTCGCAGGTGGACCTCACCACCGCGCGGCTAAACCAGCTTCAGGCCTACTACAGCTATAACGTGGCCGTCGCCTCAGTCCGGCGCGCGCTCGGCCTCTCCGACGAGCTGAAGCCCGGCGCTTGAACCGTCGTGCTACTTCACAGCTGCGCCCCGGGCGCGGTTTTACTTTGGCGCCGTAGGCCGCATAACGAGCACGAGGTTTTTTTCTGTCGTGCCTGCCGCGTAACTTCCCCCAGACTCGCATGTCCTACGCTCGCACCCCATGAAGCCACCCCGTCTGCCGCTTGTCATTTTCGGATGCCTGTTGGTGTTGGGTGCTGTGTTGGTGGGACTGGCGCTGAATCCTTCCTTCCAGCGCTGGGCTCTGCTTCAGGCGGCCACCCGCACCCCGGGCCTGAAGCTGGCCGCAAGGGAGGTCTCGGTCGGATTTTCCACAGTCATCCTCCGCGGCGTGCAGATGGAAAAAGGCGGGATGGCACTCTCGTTCGACCGGCTTGATGCCGACATTTCGCTCGTTGCACTGCTGTTTCAACGCCGTCTGCGGATCAATCAACTGACCGCGAGCGGCGTGATGCTTGACGTCAGCCGCTTCTCGCGGGCCCGGGCCGGCGCCGGCGCGACCGCCGGCACAGCGGCAGCACCCGGATTGCTCACCCGCGCCGAGCTGCCCTTGGAGATTTTCCTGGGCGATTGCACCTTCACCGGCCGGGCGCTACTACCCGGTGCGCCGGGCCGGCCGCCGGTGGCCGTTGAATTCAAAATGACGGGCGGCGGCATCGCCCCGGATCGGGAAGGCACGCTGTCCCTGCAGGCCACGCTGCGCGATTCGGCGCCGGCTGCGCGTGTCAGCGCTCTCAAGGTGAAGTTCGATCTCATGGTCGCGGAGACCGCGCATCGCGGGTTTTCCCGTATCAATCTGCACGCCTTGATCGATGCCGAGGGCCCGCGGCTGGGCGCCCAGAATCGGCTCCGGCTCGTCGCGGAGTTGCAGCGGACCGCCGCCGGGGAGAATTACACGGTGAACATCGACACGCTCATCGGCGGCCAGTCGGCGCACCTGCTCGACCTGCGCGCCCTCCTGCCGGACGGGCAGCAGTCCTTCGCGGGTGAATGGACGCTGCAGGCCCGCAGGGCGCAGATCGAACCGTTTTTCCTTGGCGGCGCGCTGCCCGATTTTACCGCGCAGGGCGCGGGTCGGTTCGCCTTCAATCCCGCAACCGCCGCCACCACACTGCAGGGCCGGCTCACCCTTGCAGCCGATGAACTCGGCGCCATCCGGCCGGAACTGCACGCCCTTGGCGCGGTGAACCTCCAAGGCGACTTCGATCTAGCCTATGACGGCCGCACCGTCCGCCTCAATCGGCTCGACCTTGCCGTGACCGGCACCCGGCCGGTGCTCGAGTTGCACGCCAGCCGGGCGGCAGCGTTCAGTTTTTCTGACCGGCGGCTGCACATCGGTGACGGGACCGCGGGGGAGGTCCTCCGGTTGCGGCTGCTTGGGCTGCCCGTGGCGTGGTTGCGGCCGTTCATTCGCGAGTTCGACCTGTCGGGCGGCGGCGTGACCGGTGAAATCAGCCTCGTAGGCGACGCGGACAAACTGACAGCCCGGACCGTGGCTCCGCTGCAGGTGGACGGGATCACACTTGTCCGTGCCGGCCGCATCCTGCTCACCGGGGCGGCGGTATCCGTCAACGCCGATGCACAGCTTACCTCCCGGGAGATTACCGCGAGCCTGAAGGAACTTCAATTGCGCACCGCCGCGGGAGACAATTTTTCCGCCCAAGCCGAGATTGCGCTGCCAAGCGGGCCGCGGGCTCCCCTCGGCTTCAAGGCCCGTTACACCGCCGATCTGCCGACCCTCCTCGCGCCGTGGCTGCCGCTCGGCCGCGTGCAGGCTGCGGGGGAAGCGGATTTCACGCTGCGCGGCGCCGCGCTGCAGGTGCGGCGGTTGTCGATGGACACCACGGATGCGGAGGGTCGGACGCTTTTCTCCACCGTCTCGAAGCGACCTTTCGAGCTCGACCTCGCCAAAGGACGCGCGGCGGCGGCCGACGGAGGAAGTGAACTGCTGGAAGTTAAATTCGGCCGTCTGGCCGTCGGCCGGTTGCTACCGGCCATCGCCGGTTTCACCGTCGCCGGTGAAGTGAGGCAGGGGAATTTCATGCTGTCGGCCGAGGGCGACAAACTGATCCTCACCGCTTTGAAGCCGCTGCAGCTGGCCGATTTTTCCCTGATCCGCCTGGACCGGACATTGCTGGCGGGACTGGCGCTTGAAGCCCTGCCGCGCATTGAGTTCCAGGGCATGGCAAGCGTCAGTGTGCGGTCGGGCGATGCCGTGCTGCGCAACGCCTCGGGCGGTTCGCTGCTCAGTTTCAATGCGATGGCGGACCGGGCGGCCGACGGTGCCGCCCGAGCCACGCTAACCATGTCCACCGATCTGACGGCGCTCGCGAGCCTGCCGGCCTTCGCCCGCCTGCGACCGCTCTCGCAAGGCCGCGCGGCTGGCGAGTTCCGCGCAACGCTGGACCGGGGGAGCGGCCAGTTGGAGGCCAGACTTACTTTGAATGGCCTTGTGCTGCGGGAGAACAACCAGACCTTGCCGGTGGCAAATTTCAGCCTGCGCGTGACACGCGAGGACAACGGCAAGATCACTGTGCGCGCCCCGTTGCTCTTCGACCATGCCGGCTTGCGGTCCGATCTCGCCCTCGCTGCCGACCTCACCCCGGAGCCCGGAAGCGGATTCGATCTCGACGCCAAGCTCACCGGCCAGCAGGTGGAATTGAATGACGCGCTGCAGCTCCTGGGCGTATTCTCCACCCCCGCGGCCCAAGTCTACCAGGCAGTGCCGGAGGAAAAAATCAGGACTCCCGCTGCCGATCTGCGCCCGGCCTGGGCCGGGCTCACGGGTCGTCTGGCGCTCGAGGTGAAAGCACTTACGCGTGGCTCCCAGTGGGCGATGACCGGCTTCACTGGCCTCGTGGCCATCGAGGGCACCCGCGTGGTGTTGCAAAAATTCGGGTCGACGATCGGCGACAAGGGCCGCATGGAAGCCCACGGCGAGCTCGCCTTCACCGGCGGCGGTCAGCCGTATGTGCTGCTGGGTGATTTTTCCGTGACCGAGTTCGACGCGGGCGCCTTTTTCAAGGCGCTGGAGCCGGCCCGGCCGCCGACCGTAGAGGGCCGGTTCACGGTGGGAGGAAAAATCACCGGCACTGGAGCGACTGTCCGGAATACACTCGATCGCACGCACGGGAGTTTTCAATTGTCCGGCCGTCAGGGCATCTTCCGCGGGCTGAAGCGTTCGACCGACAAGGTTTCGGCCACCACCAAGGCCGTTGAACTCGGGGCCAGCGTGCTTGGTTCGCTTTTCGGCCAGGAAAAAATCACCAAGGCGGCTGAGAAACTTGCTGGCCACGCGTATTTCATTGATCAACTCGCGCAGCAACTCGCAGAAATCCCCTACGACCAACTCAGCTTGCGCCTGCAGCGCGATGAGTCGCTCAATGTTGCCCTCGAAGACCTCTCTCTGGTCGCGCCGGAGATCCGGCTGCTCGGTCACGGCGAAGTGACCTTTGCCGAGGACAAGCCGCTGCTGGAACAGCCGCTAAACATCGAGGTCACGATGAGCGGCCGGGGCCGGACCGAGCAGCTCTTGGGCAAGGTCGGTGTGTTGGGCGATACGCGTGACGAGCTTGGCTACGCGCGGATGAAATTTCCCGTCACCATCGGCGGCACGCTGGTGAAACCGGATCCCGCCCCCTTCTTCGCCCGCGTCGCCAAGAGCAAGCTGACGGATTTTCTCACGCCGGAGAATTGACGCCGCAGCCGCGGCTTGTCGGCCGGGGGAAGTTATGACAAGTTGCCGGTGCGATCGCGGCCGTGCTCTCCTTGCGTCACCGGGCGCAGGCTTTGGTCCGATCGAACCTAGCTACCCCGCAGCCAGTGAGGCACGCCATGGGAATAGAAGGGAGAAAGGCCGTTTACGCTGACCATAAAAAACACACTGCTGATCAGATTGAATCCCAGCGTTGCCGCAGTCCACGGCCAGACTTTCCAGCCGGTAGGTCTGATGCGCACGGTGGCGGCCACGGCCAACCCCTGGAGCAGAAAGAAAATTGTCTGATAGCCCTGCACGCGACCGAGCGCGATGCCGAATACGTATTCGTGCGCCACTGCCGAGAGCGCGAAAGTCGCCGCGATGGCACGAAGCGGGGACCGCAGGCCGCCGTTCCGCTTGAAAACGTTCTCGTAGAGGAACTGCTGCGTGGGCTGGTTCCAACGGCGCCAGAATTCCGCGGGAGTTTTTGCCAGCAAATCGGCGGCATTCACAAAGTCGAATCCCGTCCCGCCGCGCAACCGAATGAGCACGGCCGGCAAGCCGAGACTGACCACGCCGAACAGACCAAATCCCATGGTTAGAGTGCCATGTTCGACCAGCCAGGGGATGCCGGTCCAATTGAATACCGTCAGCCAGTTGAAAAGCGCCACGAAGGCCGCAGCCTGCCCAATTCTTACGGCCAAGAGGAGGAGGTCCTGCCGCCGCGTCGGTCGCGGTATGGCCGCCTGCTTCCGTTCGACGATTGCAAATATTCTGAAGATAAACAAAAGGAATTCCCGCCACTTCGGTCGGAATCCTCGTTCTACTCCGACGTGCAGGTCGTAGAGCTTCGCCAACTGAAGCAGCGCGATCGCCGCCATCGCAAATCGGAGCACGCGCTCCCCGGCGGGAAGCAGTAGCGGAAAAAGC
>JAHFTD010000059.1:0-13701 GCA_023269565.1 Opitutaceae bacterium
ACCCGCGTAGGAGAGATGACTTGCTCGGCAAATTTAACACTGTCGCGCCGATTTCGGTTTCAACGGAAAGTATGATAGTAGGAATTTCTCGTGTCGGAGTGTGCCGGATATCTGACGGCGTTGAATATGAGGAATTCTTGCAAGAGCTCACAAAACACAAGAAGCAGAGCAGTAATCCTCAGGATGCTCTGATCGCAGAAACAGCATTGAAATCTGGTTTCACGCTGGTGAGCACCGACTCCACCTTGATTACTGTTATGGCCGCCCGAGGCGGGAAAACTCTGGAAATAAAATGAACTCTGCTTCCCTTTTCACCCGCGCCCAGCAACTCATCCCGGGCGGCGTGAATTCGCCCGTCCGGGCGTTCCGCTCGGTCGGCGGCGCGCCGTTCTTCACGAAGTCGGCCAAGGGCGCCATTCTCACCACGGCCGACGGCCGCGAGCTGATCGATTTCGTCTGCACCTGGGGCCCGGCCATCCACGGCCACAACCACCCGCGGATCAAGGCCGCCATCGCCGCCGCGCTGGAGAACGGCACCTCCTTCGGCACGCCGAACCCCTACGAGGTCGAGATGGCCGAGCTGATCGTGAAGTTCTTCCCCTCCATCCAGAAGGTCCGCCTGTGCAGCAGCGGCACCGAGGCTACGATGTCCGCGATCCGGCTGGCACGAGGCTTCAAGAAGCGCGACAAGATCATCAAGTTTGCCGGCTGCTACCACGGTCATAGCGACTCCCTGCTGATCAAAGCCGGCTCCGGTGCGCTCACCCACGGCAACCCCGACAGCGCCGGCGTGCCGGCCTCGTTCGCACGGGAAACCGTCGTCCTCCCCTACAACGACCCCTCCGCGCTGGAGGCCGCCTTCGCCGCCAACCCCGGCCAAATCGCCTGTGTCATCCTCGAGCCCTACTGCGGCAACGTCGGCTTCATCCAACCGGACGCCGGCTACCTGCACTCCGTCCGCCAGCTCACGGCGCGGCATGGCGCGCTGCTCATCTTCGACGAGGTGATGACCGGCTTCCGGCTGGCGCGCGGCGGCGTGCAGGAGCTGGAGAAAATCACGCCCGACCTCACCTGCCTCGGCAAGATCATCGGCGGCGGCCTGCCCGTCGGCGCGTTCGGCGGCCGCGCGGACATCATGGACCACCTCGCCCCGCTCGGTCCCGTTTACCAGGCCGGCACGCTCAGCGGCAACCCGCTCGCGATGGCCGCCGGCATCGAGAGCCTGAAGATGCTCGACGAGCTCGATCCCTACGCGCGGCTCGACGCGCTCGGCCGGCAGGTGCGCGACGCCGTGTCCGCCGCCGCCAAGGCCAAAGGCCTCGCCGTGCAGGCGCCGCAGGCCGGCTCGATGTTCTCGTTTTTCTTCACGCCCACGCCGGTGCGCGACCTGGCCACGGCCATGACCTCCGACGCCAAGCTCTTCGCCCGGTTCTTCCACGCCTGCCTCGACGGCGGCGTCTACCTGCCGCCCAGCGCCTACGAGGCCTGCTTCCTCAGCACGGCGCACGAGGGCGCGGCCGTCGACCGGGCTTGCGAAGTGATGACGAAGGCGATTCAGTCGCTCTAAGAACCGGCTTCCCGCGCCGTTGTCCTATCAACCCATGTCACCCCTCCGCCACCTGTTGCTTGCCGCAGCCCTCGCGGTCGCGTGCGCCGCCGGCGCCCAGCCGGCCGCCGCCCCGCCGCTCCCGCTCAGCGAGCTCCGGCCCGGCATGAAGGGCGAGGTCTGGACCGTGTTCAAAGGCCGCGAGCCTGAGCCGTTCGCCGTGCAGGTGACCGGTATCGTCCAGAACGCGCTCGGGCCCGGCAAGAGCCTCATCCTCTGCGAACTCACCGACCCGCGCGTGCAGTCCATGGGCGCGGTCGCCGGCATGAGCGGCAGCCCGCTCTACATCGACGGCCGGCTTGCCGGGGTGCTCTCCTACCAGATCCAGCGTTTCGAGACGGTGCGCTACGCAGGCTTCACGCCCATCTCCGACATGCTGGAGGTCACCACCCTGCCCTCGACGCCGAACGGATTCTCCCCAACACCGATTCCCATCCGGTCCGGCGGGAGTTCCCGTTCCGACTTGGATGCCAACCCGATGTCGCCCGTGTTTACCTTCGGCGGTCTCTCCCCGCAGGTGGCCGAATTGCTCCAGCCGCAGTTTCAGGCGCTCGGTTTGAATGTCCTAGCACTCGGAGGCAACGCCTCCGGCTCCGCCGGCACCTCAACAGTAAGCACGCCGATCGATCTGAAGCCCGGCGACGTCGTCGCCGTCGCGCTGGCCACCGGCGACATCAGCCTCGCGGGCACCGGCACGGTGTCGTTCGTCGACGGCCAGCGGGTGCTGGCGTTCGGACATCCGATGATGTCGCTCGGCGCCACCGAGCTGCCGATGGCCACGGCCGAGGTCGTCACGATTCTACCCAGCCAGTTCAACTCGGTGAAAATCACCAACGCCGGGCGCGTCATCGGCACATTCAGCCAGGACCGGTTGTCAGGCATCTACGGCGAGGTCGGCCGCCAGCCGCACATGGTGCCGGTCGAGGTCAACTTCCCCGGCCGCGCCAACCGCAAGGCATTGCACTTCGATGTCGTGCGCCACGAACAGGTGCTGCCGGTCATCGCCGCCACCGGCCTCGCGCAGGCGGTGATAGGCTCGAACGAGGCGGGTTTCGCCAAGGGCTTCAAGGTGACCACCACGGTCGAATTCCCGGGCGTCGCGCCGTTCTCGCTCAGCCAGATTTATCCCGGCGCCCAGGGATTCCAGCAGGGACTCGGTGACTTCGCCGGCAACCTCGCCCTCTGGCTGTTCAATCCCTACGAGCGCACTTTCCCCGACAAGATCAGTTTCAGCCTGGAGGAAACGCCGCAGATCCCGCTCGGCAGTGTCGAGCAGCTGCAGGTCTCGCGCGACAGCGCCGCGCCCGGCGAGCGCGTGGACATCAACGTCGGCTGGCGCGGCTTCCAGCAGCCCGTGGCGGGCGAGACATTCACGCTCAACGTGCCACCCGAGTGGGCGGGCCGGAACCTCGAGGTCATCCTCACCACCGGCCCCGCGCTCGACGAACTGACCGGGCACCCGCGCAGCGTGCCGGCCGCGCAGCTGCGCAGTTTTGAGGATTACGTTTCCGCCCTCCGCACCGCCCGCGAGGCCGATGGCCTTTATCTCGTCATCGTGGAGAAGACCCGGCTCTTCACCGACCAGCGCCGGGCCACGGCCGATCTGCCCGGCTCGTTGCAACGCATCGCCGTGGGCACGGATGAGGCGCGCTTTCAGCAGCGCGACGCCGTCACCCCGCTGTGGGAGGCACACCTGCTGCCGGGGCGGCTCTTCAACATCATGGTCCGCCGGCCGCTCCAGATCACCGATTGATTTTTCCCATGCGTTTCTCCGTTCCGCTTTGCGGACTTCTCCTGCTCGCCACCGCCGCCCCGCTGCCCGCCGATCCGCTGACCAAGCAGCTCGAAATTGACTTCGGCCGCGATGTCGCCAGCCGCAACCTCAAGGGCCTCGCCACGCGCTCCGACGGCCGCATCCTGCCCGGCCCGGTCTTTACCGATCTCGACGGCCCCAAGCTCGGCGAGATTCTCTGGTGCCTGCGGCCGGCCGGCCCCAACAATTTCCTCGTCGGCACCGGACCCGACGGGCGGGTGCAGGAGGTCACCTTCAATCCCAAGGACAACACCTACTCCGTCCGCGAGGTTGCCGACGTCACCGAGGCACAGGCGATGGCCGTGCTGCCGCTGCACGACGGCAGTTTTCTCGTCGGCACCTCGCCCACCGCGGCGCTCTATCTCGCGCGCGACGGCAAACTGCTCGCCCGCGTGCCGCTGCCGGCGGATTCCGTTTTCGATTTCCTGGCACAGTCCGACGGCTCCGTGCTCGCCGCCACCGGCAACCCGGGGAAAATCTACCGCCTGGATCTGAAGAAACTGGCCGCCGCGGGCATTATCGAAGGCAAGGCGGGCGACGAGAAGCTGCTGGCCGAGAAGGGTGTCACACTCTTCGGTGAGATCCGCGACCGCAACGTCCGCCGCCTCGCCCGACTCGCCGACGGCCGCGTTGCCGCCGGCTCCTCGCCCAAGGGTAATGTCTACACTTTCCCCGCCACGGGTGGTGCACCGCTGTTGCTGCAGGAGAATCGCGATGCCGAGGTGGTCGACCTGTTGCCGGGCGACGACGGTGGTTTCTACGCGGCAATCGTGTTTTCTCCTGGCGAACCGCCCCGGATCGCCCGTGGCAAGACCGACGAGCCGAAGGATGATGCGAAGGAGCCCCGCCCCGGCTTCACCGGCCGCAGTTCCGTCGTGCGGTTTCCGGCCAACGGTTTCCCTGAAACCCTTACCACCAAGCCCGGCAGCGCGTTTTACCGGCTGGCGCGGCAGGCCGGCTGGCTTTTGCTGGCCGCGGGCGAGCAGGGCGATGCGTTCGGCTACGACCCGGTGGCGCGCCGCGCGCTCACCTTTGCCGGCAGCAGCTCGGCGCAGTTAAACGATTTCGCCCCGCTCGCCGACGGCCGTCATCTCCTCCTGCGCAACAACGCCCCGGGTCTCTCGCTGATGAGTTTCTCCGGCGGATCCGTCCGGCAACTGGAGACGCGCCGGCTCGACCTCGGCCAGCCCGGCGAGCTCGGCCAGCTGCGCTTTGCACGACTGGCTGGCCTGGATGCCGCCGGGCTGAAGGTGGAGGCGCAGACAAACAACGGGAGTGACGAGATCGAGGGCTGGTCGCCTTGGATCGAGCTGGCGGCACAGGGCGAAG
Organism: Opitutaceae bacterium; assembly: GCA_023269565.1. Lineage (GTDB taxonomy): Bacteria > Verrucomicrobiota > Verrucomicrobiia > Opitutales > Opitutaceae > JAHFTD01. Next base: position 4,749 of record JAHFTD010000059.1, read on the forward strand.
GTTTTTTTGCCACGGGGCTGCGCGGTCGTTACGTCCGCCTGCGCCTTACCGTTCCGAAGAGTGCCGCCGACTTCCAGATCGACAAAGCCGTGCTCTATCACCTGACCCAGAACCGGCGGCCGCAACTGGCGGACTTCCGCATCTTCCCGCCAAACCTCGGTCTCATTCCGGCCAGTGAGCCGCCTGCTCCCTCCCCGGTGGTATCGCTCGGGCAGATGCTCTCTCCCGGCCAGCGCGAGGGCAAGGACGACATCGCCGACGGCAAGCGCAAGGGCGCCTTCCTCAACAGTCAGATCGTGCCGGCGCCAGGAACTCAGGTCGTCTACTGGACGGTCAACGATCCCGATGGTGACATTCTCGCCTACACTTTCTCCATTCTGCGGGCGGATAGCGGCGACACGTGGATCGATCTTGCCGTCAGCATACGTGAGAACTACGTGCAGTTTGAAACCGGCGCCCTGCCCGAGGGCCTCTACCTCACCCGGCTGGCCGTCACCGAGCAGGCACCCCGTCCTGTCAGCCAGCGCCTGTCCTACACCTATGAAGCCGATCATCTTATCATTGATCGCACGCCTCCAGTCATTACGTCCGCCACCGTGCAACGGGCCAACGGATACGTGATCGTCAGCGTGGAAGGACGCGATGCGCTCTCCCTGCTGGAGGGCGCCGAGTTCAACTTCAACAACGGCATGCATGAGCGTGTGACGCACCCGACCGATGGCATTCTCGACAGCCGGCGGGAAAAATTCGTCTTGGAACTGCCGGAGGCGAAGGCAGCGGGCGCGACCTCGGTCGAAATCCTGCTCTACGATGAGGCGGGCAACAGCACGTCCGCACGCCTGCCGCTGAAATAGGATTGTTCGCGAACGGCGCGAGCGTAGTCAGTGGCCTCTACTTGGCGTCGTAATTCCAGATGTCGTGGATCGCCTTCCACTTTCCGTCCTTCTGCTTCTTCCAAACACAGAGGAATTTGCCGGTCGCGGTGGTCGTCTTGCCGTCGGATCCCTTGATGTTTTCCACGAAACTTCCGGCAGTGAAACCGAGTTCACCGCTCGCCGAGACTCCGGCGTTGTTGGCTTTCCACGCGAGGGAGTAGTTCGGGTCGGCGATGCCCGACCAGACGGCCCGCGCGGCGGTGCGACCGACGGCGACCTTTTCTCCCGGGGGATACGCCATGGCGTCCTCGGCGTAAAACGACACGAGGAGGTCGAGGTCCCTCTTGCCGGCAGAGGCCGACCACTCGTCATCGAGTTTGACCAGCGCCTTGGCTTCAGCGGACATCTCCGCGGCGAGCGAGCGCGTGGCGGGGAAAAGGACTGCGCACAGTCCGAGAAGGAGTAGCAGGGAGCGGATGGTTCGTAGTTTCATGGACGCCGAAAAAACAAAGAAATAAATCCACGAAGCAATCCCAATGTGGGCCGGCCGGGCCGAAAGGCTACGCCCGCGGGTGGGCCTTGGCGTGGATTTCCTTCAGCCGTGCCACGCTGGTGTGCGTGTAGATCTGCGTCGTCGCGAGGCTGGCGTGGCCGAGCAGTTCCTGCACCGCGCGCAGGTCGGCACCGGAGTTGAGCAGGTGCGTCGCGTAGGAATGCCGCAGCTTGTGCGGCGAAAGGTCCATGGGCAGGTCGGCGAGCGCGAGGTAGCGCTTCACCAGCAGTTGCACGGCGCGCACGGGCATCCGCCGGTGCTGCGCCGTCACCACCACCGGGGCGCGCGGCCCCGGAGCGCGGGCGAATTCGGCGCGGAATTTCTCCAGCACGGCCATCGCCACGCGGCCGAGCGGGCAGATGCGTTCCTTGCGGCCCTTGCCCATGACGCGCGCCGCGCCGCCCTCGAAATCGACCGCCCCGTAGTCGAGCGCCACGAGCTCGCTCACGCGCAGCCCGCCGCCGTAAAGCAGTTCGAGCACGAGCCGGTCGCGCCACGCGGTGAAAGCGTCAATCGATTCGCTTTCCAGCAGTTTCATCGGACCGTTGAGCAGCGCGGTGGTCTGGGTCTCGGTGAGGAATTTCGGGAGCATCCGCTCGACTTTGGGCAGCGGCACGCCGGCCAGCGGGCTGCGGGTCAGCCGCCCGCGCTGCAGCCAGTAGCGGAAAAACGTGCGCAGACCCGAGACGTGATTGTGCAGCGTGCGGCGGTTGTAACGGCGCTGCGCCTCGATGACAAAATCGCGCAAGTCGCGCGGACCCAGCCGGGCCAGACCCGTCTCCCCGCGGCCCGACTCCCGGAGCCAGCGGTGGAAATCCTCGAAGGCCTGCCGGTAGTTGCGGACCGTGTAGGCGGAGTAGCGGCGCTCCTTCGCGAGGTAATCGAGGAAAGGCTGCAGCCATTCCGCTGCCATCTGCGGCGGTAGCGACGGCTCAGGCGGTGGACTGGATATTCGCTTCGACATCGCGCATCACCCGGTCGGTTTCGAGCCGCAGTGCCATCTCCGGATCGATGCCGCGGCGGTGGCAGGCCGCGGCGAACTCGAATAGCCGGCGGCCCGCGCTCCGTTCGTCCAGCCCGGCGGCCAGGCGCTCAATTTCAACCGGATCGATTGCGCCGCCTGCCGCCAATTTGTTTTTCTCGATCCGCCGGAATGTTGCTTCGGCGAACATCAGTGCGGGCAGACGCGGTGGCATCGGCTTGAAGGCCGAGGAAGTCGTCGGGCCGTTCTTTTTCTCCTGCGACTTGATGGTTTCCCACTGCGTGATAACCTGTTCGGACGTGTCGAGCTTGCCCGTGCCAAAGACGTGCGGATGGCGGCGGATGAGCTTCTCGTTGATGTCGCGCGCAACGTCGTCGAAGTTGAAATGCCCGCCCTCCTCGGCGATCAGAGCGTGGAAGACGACCTGGATGAGCACGTCGCCGAGTTCCTCGCGCATGTGCGGCAGGTCGCCGCGGTCAATGGTGTCGAGCAGCTCGCTGCACTCGTCGATCAGGCAGCGGGTGAGGCTCCGGTGGGTCTGCTCGCGGTCCCACGGACAGTCCGTGCGGAGCCGCGCCATGGTTTTTCGCAAATCGTCGATGGCGCTCATGTAGAAGAGAGCAATTAACGGGCTTTGGGCGAAATGCAGGCAATTTCCTCTTGGCGGGCGCGGCGGCCGCCGTTTGCCTGTCCGGCATGGAATCTCCGCCCGTCAGTCCGCGCCTCGAGGTCGGCGGGATGGTCTACTTCGCCCGGATGCTCGACAAGATCCGGAAGCAGGCGCGGGGCGGGTTGCGCACCGATTTCCATGCCAATCTCGGGCGCGGCTTCGATCTCCGCTGCTGCCGCTATCTCCGCACCGACTACGACGCGCTGAAGGCCCGCGTGCGGCAGGGCGGCACTGACGAGGAAATCCTCGCTTGGTGCCAGGAGCAGGGCCGGCCGCTTTCGACCGAGGACATCTATGTCTGGAACCAGTTCATGCTGAAACGCGGGCTGGCCGATGAAGCCACGCCCGTGCTGGAAAAATACAAGGCCGAGGCCGGCCTGTCCGGCCGGGCCGATCTCCGAACGTTCTTCGATTTCTTCGACGCCGACGAGGGCCGGCCATGACGCCATGCCGCTGACGCCCAGTGCCACCCGCGAACTGCTTGCCCGGCTGGGACACGAGCCCAAACGGTATCTCGGGCAGAATTTTCTCGTCGATGGAAACATCGTCCGCAAATCCCTCGCGCTCGCGGGCGTCGGCGCGGGCGACAAGGTCGTGGAGATCGGCCCGGGCCTCGGCACCTTGACCGAGGCCCTGCTCGCCGCGGGAGCCGAAGTCTGGGCGGTCGAGAAGGACCGCACCCTTTTTACTCACCTGCAGGAAGCCCTCGGTAATGCCGGCGGGCGCCTACACCTGCGTGAGGGCGACGCGGTGAAGTCCCCGCTCGCCGGGCTGCCCGCAGAGTTCGCGGCCGGTTGCAAGATCGTCGCCAACCTTCCCTACGCCATCGCCACGCCCTGGCTCGACGCGGTGCTCGGCGGAATTCTGCCCCGGCGCATGGTGCTCATGCTGCAGGAGGAAGCCGCCCAGCGCTACACCGCCCGGCCCGGTTCCAAGCAGTTCAGCGCCATCTCTATTTTCCTCCAGTCCGCCTACGCGGTCGGCGCCGGCCACAAGGTTCCCGCCGCCTGCTTCTTCCCCAAACCGGAGATCGAGTCGTGCCTACTCAACCTGGAGCGCCGGCGCGCGCCGCTTGTGTTCGCACCCGCCGCGAAGTCACTCATCCGCGCCTGCTTTCAGCAACGCCGCAAGCAGATCGGCTCCCTCCTCCGCAGCAAACTTCCCGACGGCGGCCGGGCATGGCTCGGGGGATTTTCCGCACTTGGTCTCGACGCCCGCGCCCGCCCCGAGCAGATTCCAGTGGAACTCTGGCAGCGGCTCGACGTCCCAGTCTGAGCCGCGACTTGAAACCCGCCCTTATGGCATTCCCTATTCATGTCATGCCCGCCGTCCGTGCTGCCTCGCTCGTTCTCCTGCTGTTACTCCCCGCCGTCCTGGTTGCGCAGGAAAGCACGCCCCCGGCGCTCTTTGGCCGGATCGAGGGAGACAGCTATGTGTCGCCGACCGGGGTTTTCCGTGTGCTGATGCCCGTCCTGCCCGAGCTGGGCGGAGAAATCCGGGATACGGAATACATCGTCACCTTTGATGATCCGGTCAGCACGCACATCAGCATTGCCTGCTTCCCCATGGACAACGTGCAAAAGTGGGAATACGAGACGCGCACCGTCCAGGAATATCTCGAGTATTTCTATGCGAACTTTGTGCTGACAGATTTCCACCGCCGTTTCCCCGGCACGCAGACCGAGGCGGCGCAGTTCATCCCCGCACTGCTCAACGGCGCGCTTGCCATCTACAATCTGCTGCCCGGCGGCTCGTTCTTCGAGAATCGCAACCGAATCGTTGACTCGCCGGCCACGGCTGCCGCCAAGCGCGGCAGCCTCCTCTTTGTGCGCGACCGCCATGTGCTCGTGCTCAGCCTCGAACTCGCCGAGCACGTCACGCAAGCCCGCGCCTTCCAAAAGACGGCTGCGCAGGAAAACGACATCCTCCGCGGCCGGTTGATCGAACTGGCGGGCCGGGTGCAGTTTCCCGCCGCCGGTCTCAGCAAAAAAATCCTGACCCCCCGCTAGCTCGGCCAACTTTGGCTTGTGCCCGGCGGTGCTTCTGGCGCATTTTCTCCCCTTTCTTCATGAAGATACTTCCCTCCCTCTTCTGCCTCCTCATGTCCGTCACCACCTCCTTCGCCGGCTTCGATCTCGCCACCCCCAAGGCCCCCGTTGCCAGCCGCCGGCCCAAGGACGTGACCGTGCACGAGGACAAGCGCATCGATGATTACTTCTGGCTCCGCCAGAAGGGCGACCCCGAGGTGGTCGGCTACCTCGAACAGGAGAACGCCTACACCGAGGCCGTGCTCGCTCCCGCCCGGGAACTTCGCGCCGCGCTCTACACCGAGATGGTCGGCCGGATCAAGGAGGACGACTCCAGCGCGCCCGTGCCCTACCTCGGCTACGACTACTACACCCGCACCGAGAAGAATAAACAGTATCCCATTTACTGTCGCAAGGTCGCTGCGCCGGGCGCCGTCGAGGAAATCCTGCTCGACCTCAACGCCATGATCGGCAGCCACACCTACATCGCCGTCGGTCATTACCGCGTCAGCGACGACGGCCGCCGCCTCGCCTACTCCGTCGACTGGACCGGCTACCGCCAATACGAGGTCTTTGTCATGGACCTCGCCACGCACGCCCTCGTGCCGCAGCAGATTGGCAAGGTCGCCGGCCTCGAGTGGGGCGCGGGCAGCGACGTTCTCTATTACATCACCGAGCACGAGGTCTCCAAGCGCTCCGACAAGCTCCACCGCTGGACCATCGGCACCGCGCGCCACGAGCTGCTCTACGAGGATCCCGACGAGCTCTACAATCTCGGCCTGGGCAAGTCCCGCGACGGCCGCTACCTCTTTTGCGAATCAGCCAGCAAGCTCACCACCGAGGTGCGCGCCCTGCGCTCCGATCTGCCCACCGGGCAGTTCCAGATCCTCCAGCCGCGCGAGGAAAACCACGAATACCACGCCGACTTCCGCGCGGGCCGTTTCTATTTTCTCACCAACAAGGATGCCAAGAACTCCCGTCTCATGACTGCTCCCGAGGCCACTCCCGGCCTCGCCCACTGGACCGGGCTCGTGCCGCACCGGCCCGCCGTCAAGCTTGCCGGCCTCGAGCTCTTCAAGACCCACCTCGTGCTCGAGGAGCGCGAAAATGGCCTGCCTCATCTCGCCGTCTACGACTTCGCCACGGGCACCCTGCAGCGCCTCGCCATGCCCGACGACGCCTACGAGGTCTCCGCCGACCGCAACTGGGAATACGACACGCCCGAATTCCGCTTCAACTACCAGTCGCTCGCCCGTCCGCCGACCGTCTACGCCGCCCGCCTCGCCACTGGCGAGCGCCGCCTCATCAAGGCCACCGAGGTCCTCGGCCGCTTCGATGCCACGAACTACCGCACCGAACGCGTCTGGGCCACCGCCCGCGACGGCGTCAAAATCCCCCTCTCCATCGTCTACCGCACCGACCTCGACCGCTCCAAGCCCCAGCCGCTCTGGCTTTACGGCTACGGTTCCTACGGCGTCAGCATGCCGGTGTCGTTCAGCTCGTCCCGCGTCAGTCTGCTGGACCGCGGCTTCATCTACGTCATCGCCCACATCCGCGGCGGCGGCGAACTAGGCGAGGAGTGGCGCGAGGCCGGCCGGATGGAAAAAAAGATGAACACGTTCAACGATTTCGTCGACTGCGCCGGGTGGCTGGTGCAGCGCGGCTGGACCTCGCCGAAGCAACTCGTCACCTCCGGCGGCAGCGCGGGCGGCCTGCTGATGGGCGCCGTGCTCAACCAGCGCCCCGACCTCTTCCAGGCCGCCCTCGTCGCCGTGCCGTTCGTCGACGTGCTCAATACCATGCTCGATGCCACCCTGCCCCTCACCACCGAGGAATACATCGAATGGGGCAACCCCAACAACAAGGAGCAATACGGCTGGATGCGCCAATACAGCCCCTACGACAACCTCAAGGCCCAGTCCTACCCCAACATGCTCGTGCTCGTCTCTTACAACGACAGCCAGGTGCCCTACTGGGAAGGCGCCAAATACCTGGCCAGGCTCCGCACTCTCAAGACCGATTCCAACGCCCTCCTCCTCCACGCCACCATGGGCGCCGGTCACGGCGGCGCCGCCGGCCGTTACGACGCCCTCAACGACGTCGCCCGCAACTACGCGTTCTTTTTGTCGGCGGTTGGGCTCGACAGCATGCCGAAGTTGAAGGCCAAGCAATGACGCCGGCTGTTCCTCACTGAACCGGCAATCCGCCGAAGCCTTGGCGTAGGCGGCTCAAGCGCACCACCAGAATTCCCCTTCCATGAAACTCCACCACCTTTCGCTTCTTCTCGCTCTGCCCGCGCTTGCCTGCGCCGCCAAAGCCCCGAACCCTCCTCCCCCCATGCCTCCCTTCGGCCTCGGCATCCATGGCGGCGCGGGCGTCATCCTGCGCAATGAGATGACTCCCGGACTTGAGGCGCAGTATCGCGCCAAGCTCGCCGAGGCGCTCGCCGCCGGCTATGCCGTCCTTGATCGGGGCGGGCCGGCCCTCGACGCCGTCACCGCCGCCATCAACCTCCTCGAGGACTCGCCGCTCTTCAACGCCGGCAAGGGCGCCGTGCTCAACGCCGACGGCATCTGCGAACTCGATGCCTCCATCATGAACGGCCGCACCCTCGCCGCCGGCGCCATCGCGGGCGTCCATCACATCAAGAACCCCATCAACCTCGCCCGCGACGTCATGGAGAAATCCGCGCACGTCATGCTGACCGGCGACGGTGCAGAGATATTCGCGCAAAGCCTCGGCTACGAGATGCTGCCCAACGAGTATTTCCAAACTGAATTCCGCCGCCAGCAGCTCGAGCAGGCGCGCGCGGCGGAAAAGAAACCCGGCAGGAAGACCGCCGCCCTTGGTCGCTTCCTCTCCTCGGCGGACGTCTCCGCTCTCGAGCATTTCGTTCGCGAGCAGAAATACGGCACCGTGGGTTGCGTCGCCCTCGACCGGCAGGGCAACCTCGCCGCCGGCACCTCCACCGGCGGCATGACCAACAAGAAATTCGGCCGCGTCGGCGACGCGCCCATCATCGGCGCCGGCACCTACGCCAGCAACGCCACTTGCGCCGTCTCCGCCACCGGCTGGGGCGAGTTCTTCATCCGCGCCAGCGTCGCCCACGACATCTCCGCCCAGATGGAATACCTCGGCCGCTCCGTGCGCGAGGCCGCCGCCACCACCATTGCCAAGGTGGGCAAGCTCGGCGGCGATGGCGGCGTTATCGCCCTCGACGCCAAGGGCAACATCGCTATGGAATTCAATTCCCCCGGCATGTATCGCGCCGCGAAAATCTCCGGCCTGCCCGAAACCGTGGCCATCTACGGCGACGAGGCCCGTCACTGACCTGCGTCACTCGCCCACCACTCCCGCTTTATCTGGATGAACAAGCCCGCCATCTTCGCCGCGATTCTCGCCCGGCTCACCGCCGAGTTGGAACAGACCCGCCAGGCCGCGCTCGCCACCCACGCCGAGGCGACCGACGACGAGAACAAGTCCGAGGACAAATACGACACCCGGGGACTTGAGGCCTCCTACCTTGCCATGGGCCAGTCCAAGAAAGCCGAGGAGGCCGCCCAGTCGCTCGCCCAGTTCCAGGCCTTGACCCTCCGCGACTTCGCCGCTGCCGATCCCATCAGTCTCGGCGCCCTGGTCGTGCTCGGCGGGCGCGAGGGTAATTGCTACTTCATCGGCCCGCGCGCCGGCGGCACGGAGATCAGCCACGAGGGACGCGATGTGCTCGTCATCACGCCGCAGTCCCCTCTCGGCCGTCAGCTCCTGGGCCGGCATCAGGGCGAGAGCCTGCAACTCGACCTCGCCGGCCGCCTTAGCGAATACCGCATCGAACTCGTCGCCTAGGCC
>JAHFTD010000059.1:13801-15215 GCA_023269565.1 Opitutaceae bacterium
CGTCATCACGCCGCAGTCCCCTCTCGGCCGTCAGCTCCTGGGCCGGCATCAGGGCGAGAGCCTGCAACTCGACCTCGCCGGCCGCCTTAGCGAATACCGCATCGAACTCGTCGCCTAGGCCCGGGGCGCGCGCGACGCCTCGAGTCCCGCCCGCGGCTGCCGCCAGTGGAAACGCTCGGCCCCGTGGTGCGGCTTCTGTTCGACGACATCCGCGATCAGTGCGCCCAGCACCGGCGCGAACTTGAACCCGTGGCCGCTGTCGCCGCCCACGACCACCAGGCCCGCGCGTTCCGGGTGATGGTCGATCAGGAAATCCCCGTCAACGCTGTCGCCATACCAGCACTGGCGCATCCCGGCCAGTGGGGCGGCGGCCAGTGAGGGAATGCTCTCCCGGAGAAACTCGCGGCCCTCCTTGATGTCTTCCTCGCTCACGATGCGCGGCTGCGCCGGGTCGTGGATTTCCGTTCCTTTGCCGTGCTTGGCGAATTTGACCAGCCCGGCCGCGTTGACGGGAAACCCGTAGCGCCCGGTGTTCGCGATGTCCGCCGCCCACACGGGAAACACTTCCGCCCGGAACGGTGCCGGGTCCTTCGGCTGCAAATGCAACACGGCGTGGCCCGTCACGCGCAGCAAGGGCCGCGTCTCCGGCAGCAGGAACGGCGTCCACGCCCCGACGGTCAGCAGCACATTATCTGCCCGGTGCTCGGTGCCGTCCTGCGTGCGGACACCAACGATCTTCGTGCCACTCTCGATGAATGAAGCAAACGGCACGTGTTCGTGGATCACCGCTCCGTGGGCGCGGCAAAGTTCCGCCAACTTGGCCACGACCGCCCCGCTTTCCGCCCAGCCGGCGTTGGGATTGAAATACCCGTCGCCGTAGCGGGCCGCGTTCCACGCCGGAAAACGGGCCGCCAGTCCGGCCCGCCCGATCCGCTCCAGCGGATGCCCGCGCTTGGTCTGCAGGGCGAACGAGGCTTGCTCGAATCCGCCGGCCGGCATTTCATTTTCCCGCGTGAGGATGAGAAACCCGGTGCGGTGGAACAGCGGCCGCTCCCACAGCGCGTTCCAGAGGTCCCAGCGGGCCAGCGCGCGCTCGGCCATCTCCGTGTAAAGCTCGTCGGCCCCGTAGTCCATGCGCACGACCTTGCTGATGTCGGTCGAGGCCGCGTCGGGATGCGGCACCGCGCCCTGGTCGAGCACCGTCACGCGCCAGCCGCGCGCGCGCAGCTCCAACGCTGTGGTCAGTCCGGAGACTCCCGCCCCGACAATGATGATCGAACGCGTGGCCATGGCCGGGGAGATTAGGTGTTCAACGGCTTCCGGAAAGCATATTGCGTCTTGGTGTTGGCGTAGCCGGCGGCCGCCCAGAAACGGTGCGCGTCCAGACGTTTGATGTTGCAGCGGAGCGCCACCA
>JAHFTD010000060.1 GCA_023269565.1 Opitutaceae bacterium
GAAGCCCGTGTAATAGGCCAGCCCGCGGACGACGCTGAGGTCGACTTGGATGAAATCGGATAACCCCATCGCTTCGAGTCCGTCGAGCAATTTTTCCCAGTCTTTATACCGCTGGGCATATTTGCGCATGGCGTCATCGCCTGAAACGGCTGCAGCGTTTTCAGCGATTGCTCCCATCTGCTCTTTCAGTTCAGCCGCAGATTTAATCTTCAGGAACGCTAAAACCTGTGCTTTCAGTTCAGGTAGGATTGGACCGAAAGATTCTTCGTAATTTTTGAATGCTTCGTCACCTAGTTTCTCGATCCTGTCGATTGCACCAAGCATTGCCTGGACTCGTTGGTCATCGAGTCCGGCTGCACGTAGGTAATAAAACCACAGGTCACGGTCGCTGAGCCGGACACAGAAGTCGTCCTTGGTCAGGCCGAAGCCGACAAGACACTGGATTAAGAGGGCGATGAGCTCGATCTCGGCCTCCGGGCCGGGCTCCCCGAAGATGTCGGCATTGAGCTGGTGGAAGGCGCGGAGCCGGCCCTTTTGTGCGCGCTCGTAGCGGTAGAATTCCGCGATGCTGAACCACTTGATCGGCCGCTTCAGCGCACCGGCGTGCGCGCCGACCATGCGGCACACGGTCGGGGTCATCTCGGGCCGGAGCGAGACGGCGCGCCCGCCCTTGTCGGTGAAACTGAACAGCTGGCCCTCGATTTCCGCGCCGGACTTGGTGGTGTAGAGCTCGAGCGGCTCGAGCACGGGCGCGTCGTATTCCTGGAAACCGAACGCTCCGGCAGCCGCGCGCCACACACGGAAAACCTGCTGACGACGGGCGAAATCCTCCGGGTAGAAATCCCGGAAGCCGGGGAGCGGCTGGAACGCGGCCATGCCTCGCGACCGACCGGTGCGCTCAGGCCGAAGCCGGCGGGGGCGGGTTGTTCCGCAGCTTGTCGAGGCTGAGCAGCTTGATCTTCTGTTTCAGAATCTTGCCTGACTTGAATTTCACGACCGCGCGCTCGGGAATGACGACCTCGGTCTCGGGCTTGTTCGGGTTGCGCCCGACACGGGCCTTGCGGACCTGCACTTCGAGGACGCCGAAGTTGCGCAGTTCCACGTTGCGGCCGGCAGCGAGGGCATCCATGACAATGTCGAGGGTCATCTGCACGGTATCCTGAATCTGCTTTTGCGGGAACCCGGTCTTCTCATAGATTTCCAGGACAATCTCGCGTTTGGTGAGGTTGGTCGAATTGTTCGACATGGCGTTGTGGGGGTTAAATGCTAAGGGGTGGAATCTGGCCTCGGCACAAATAATTCACTACCCAGTGCTTGCGTCAATGGCAAAGCCGCATAAGGGGTTCCCATCAGTCATGCCCGATCCCGCCGCCGTCCGCACGATGTTTGGCCGCATTGCCGCCCGCTACGATTTGGCGAATCATTTGCTGAGTGGTGGAGTGGACTTTTGGTGGCGGCAGCGGTTGGTGCGCGCCGTGCATGACACCCGGCCGTCAACCGTGCTCGACCTCGCCACGGGCAGTGGCGACGTGGCTTTTGCCCTCGCCGACGTCCTGCCCCCCGACGTGCTCATTACCGGCATGGATTTCTGCCCGCCAATGCTCGCGGAAGCCGTGAAAAAGCGCGCCGCCAGCCCGCGCTGGGCGACAGTCGAATTCCAGCCGGGCGACGGACTCGCCCTGCCGCTGCCCGATGCCTCGTTCGACGCCGTGACGATCGCCTTCGGCCTGCGCAACATGGCCGACCGGCACGGGTGCTTGGCCGAGATGCGCCGGGTGCTGCGCCCCGGCGGCCGACTGTTCGTGCTGGAGTTTTCGCAGCCTTTTTTCTGGTTCCGACCGTTCTATTACGCGTATCTGCAGTCCGTGCTTCCGGTGATCGCGGGCTTAGTGACGGGTGACCGCGGCGCCTACGAATACCTCAGCGGCTCAATCGGACAATTCCCCGACCGCGCCGCGCTGTCGTCGGAAGTCCGAGCCGCCGGATTCCGATCTGTCACGGCCGCGCCGCTCACTTGCGGCATCGTGGCGCTGCACGTCGCGCAGGTTTAATTGAAGGACTTGCCGCAGCCGCAGGTGGTTTTGGCTTGGGGATTCTTTATTTCGAATCCCTTCCCGTGCAGCCCATCGTCGAAATCGATGCTGGAGCCGTTGAGCTGCGCCAACGTGGCGGGATCAATCAACACCTTCACTCCCTCGCTCTCGATTTCCCGGTCGCCCTCCTTCAACGCATCGAACGACATCCCGTATTGCAACCCCGAGCAACCGCCCGTCTCCACAAAGATGCGGAGATTTTTCTGCGCGTCGCCGAGACCGGCCTGTATCGTGCGCACCTGTAGGGCGGCGCGGGGCGTGAGGGTAATCATGCGGCGACATTAGGGAGTGGTGGCGCATTGTCAACGGGTGCTGCCTCGGCCCGCAGCAGGAATAATGCGAATTCATCGCTGCGGTCTTGCCACGCGGCGGAAGCCCCTCTTTCTTTGCAGAGTGGTTTCCGCCAAACAAATTCTTAGTGAACTGAACTACGAGCTTACCCGGAAAATTTCCGAGGGCGGCATGGGCATTGTCTATGAGGCCGTGCAGCGTGGCGCGGGCAATTTCCGCAAGGTCGTCGCGATCAAGGTCATTCGCGAGGAGTATTCCAACATCCCCGAGTTCCAGAAGAACTTCATTGGCGAGGCCCGGCTGGTCGCCGACCTCATCCACACCAACATCGTCCAGACCTACCACCTCGGCCAGATCAGCGGACAGTATTTCATGACAATGGAATATGTCCGCGGCGTGAATCTCGAGCAGTTCATCCACCGCCACACCGAGCTGCAGCGGACCATTCCGGTCGAAATTGCGGCATTCATTGTCTCCCGCATCTGCCGCGGCATGACTTACGCCCACCAGAAGACTGACGCCGAGGGTCGGCTGCTCGGCATCGTGCACCGCGACGTCAATCCGAAGAATGTCATGCTTGCCTTCGAGGGCGACGTGAAGCTGACCGACTTCGGCATCGCGAAGGCTCTGGACCTCATGTATAATGAAGAAGGCAAGGTAGTCCCGGGCAAAGACGAGTATGTCTCCCCTGAGGGAGCCAGCCTTGGCGTCACCGACGCCCGCTCCGACCTCTTCTCCCTCGGCATCGTGCTCACAGAGCTGCTGCTTCGGAAAAATATCTTCTGCGGTCCCAGCCGCCTCGAATCGCGCGGGCTCATCCTTGAGATGCCCATCCCCGTTTTCAGTCAGCTCCGGCCCGACGTCGACCCGAAGCTCGAGGCTATCATCCAGAAGTCCCTCCAGCGCGACCGCGCGCTGCGTTACCAGACCGCGTTTGAGATGATGACCGATCTCGAACTCTATCTTTACAGCGACCGCTATGGCCCGACCAACGAGAAACTCGCCGTCTACCTGCGCGACCTCTACAATCTTGACCATCTCGGCCACACCAAGCCCGCTCCCCTGCCCCGCGTCTCCACGCTCGAAAGCCAGCGGTAATTTCCCCTTCCGCCCATGAGCGGCCCCGGACTGCACCAGAGTTTCCAGCAGCGGCAAAGCCAGCAGCTTGTCATGGCGCCGCAGATGCGGCAGTCGCTGAAAATCCTGCAGGTCGCCGCCCTCGACCTCCGTGCCGCCATCCAAGAGGAGCTGCAATCCAATCCGACTCTGGAAGAGCTCCCGATGGACGACGTCAGCCTTGAGAAGCAGGCTGCGCCTGCCGCGGACGACTCTCCGCGCCATGAGGATCCCCGCGAGGAACTGGAATTCTCCAAGGATTACCAGGTCCTTGAAAAAATCGGCCAGGACTGGCAGGATCACTTGGCGGATAGCGGCGGTGTGCGGATGCAGACCACCGAGGAGGAGGAGTCCCGGCAGCACTTCTTCGACTCGCTCACCACCGAGACCTCATTGCAGGCCCACCTCATGCAGCAGGCCGACCTCGCCGACTGTTCGCCGCCCGTGCGCGAGGCCATGCGCTACCTCATCGGCTCACTGGACGATCGCGGCTACCTCACCGCCTCGTTCGCCGATGTCGCCCTCATGTCCTCGCTGTCCCTTGAAACCGTGCAGCAGGCGGCACAACTCCTCAAGTCCTTCGACCCGGCCGGCATCGGCGCCGAAAACCTCGCCGACTGCCTCCTCACGCAGCTCACGCTCAAAGGCCGCGCCAAATCTGTTTCCGCCCGTCTTGTCCGCGATCATTTCGAGCTTCTCGTCCGCCGCCGCATCCCCGATCTCGCGCGCAAGACCGGCCTGTCCCCCGAACTTATCCAGGAAGCCATCGAGGAGATCGGCACACTCGATCCCGCCCCGGGCCGGCGCTTCGCCGCCGACGCCAACCGCGTCGTTATCCCCGATGTCACTGTCCAATACGACAATGGCGACTGGAAGATTATCCTCAACCAGGACTACATCCCCCGCCTCCGTCTCAGCAGCACCTACCGCGAACTCATCGCCAAGGGCACGTTGAGCAAGACCGAGCGCGATTACCTCCGCGAAAAACTGCGCTCCGGCAAATTCATCATTAACGCCATCGAGCAGCGCCAGCGCACCATCGAGCGCATCACCCGCGAGATTATCAAGCACCAAGGCGAGTTCTTCGCGGAAGGCGTGGCGAAGCTCAAGCCGCTCACTATGCAGCAGATCGCCGACCTCATCGGCGTGCACGAGACCACCGTCAGCCGTGCCCTCGCCAATAAATACATCCAGACCCCCCACGGTGTCTTCCCGATGAAATACTTTTTTACCTCCGGCTACCAGTCGCAGGCGGGCGAGGCCGTCGCCAACACCAGCGTCAAGGAGATGATCGCCGACATCATCGCCGCCGAGGATCCCGCCAAGCCGCTCAGCGATCAGGAAATCGTCGCCCTCCTCACGCAGAAGGGCCTCCTGCTCGCCCGCCGCACCGTCGCCAAATACCGCGAGGAACTCGGCCTGCTGCCGAGCAGCCTACGGCGCCGTTACGACTGAGTGCCACCCGCCGGCGCGCCTGCTCCCGACACCGCCTGGTCATAGAGCGCGGCGGCTTCCTGCACCGTCTTCACCAGCTCGCCCAGTGTCACCGGCTTCAGCAGGTAGCGATACAGCGCCGCCTCGTTCACACTGCGCAGCAGCATCTCCGGCTTCATATAGCCCGTGACGAGCAGCCGTTGCGTGTTTGGATATTCCTCGCGCGCCTGCACCAGAAAATTCAAGCCATTGCCGCCGGGCATCAGATGGTCGGCCACGATAACCTGGAAGGCTTTTTTTTGCAGCTGGAAACCGGCGTCGCGGATGTTGGTCGCGGTCACCACCTCGAAATGCGGTGCCAAAGCCTCGGCAAAAATGTCCAGCAAAGGTTGCTCGTCGTCGATCAGCAGCACGGCTCCAGTGGGTGGTGTGGCGGTGGCATTCGCGGCGGGCGGAATCATTGGAGCTATGCTGCTTTCGGGCCGGCGCATGGCAAATCCAAACCAACCGCCGCCCGGCCCGATCCTTCTTTTAGTTTGCCTGCCTCCCGGCGCAGGTGTTGCTTGGACCGGAACTGGCATGGATAATTTAGATTTTCACGCCGCCGCCCGCGAAGGCACCTTCTCGCGCCTTGCTGCCGCGTCGCTCACGCTCGACCGACTCTCCCGTCGTAACGCCTCCGGCAACACTCCGCTGCATCTCGCCGCCAAACACGGCTTTCTCTCCCAGTTGCCACCAGCCGTTCTCACCCAGCATTCGCTGACCTTAAGGAATGACGCCGGTTACACCCCGCTCCACCTCGCCGCCCGTAGCGGCCACCTCGACCAGGTTCCGCTCGCCCTGCTGACCCGCGAAAGTCTCCTGCTCCGATCCAACAGCGGCTACACTCCGCTCCACCTCGCCGCTGCCGCTGGCACGCTCGACCAGTTGCCCGTCGCCCAGCTCAGCCAGGAGACCGTCCTCACCAAGACCGACCACGGCAATACGCTTTTGCACGAGGCGGCCGAAGCCGGCACACTTAACCGCATTCCGCCGTTCTTCCTCACTCGCGAAACTCTCGCCATGCCCAACATCAGCGGCGAAACCGTCCTCCATGTCGCCGCCTTCAACGGCCACCTTGACCAGGTGCCCCGCCGGTTCCTCACTGCCGAAAGCCTGCTCGCCTTCACCGCCAACCACGACACCTGTCTCCACGCCGCCGCCATCGCCGGCCACCTCGACCAGATTCCCGTCGAATTCCTGACCCCCGAGAGCCTCTGCCGCCCCAGCAAGGCCGGCCACACTTCGATCCACGCCGCGGCGGAGTCCGGCCATCTCCGGCAGATTCCCGCCGACCGCCTGACCCTTGACCTATTCATCACGCGCAACCAATACGGCGACACCCCCATCCACGCCGCCGCCGTCGAGGGGCATCTTGACCAGATTCCCCACGAATTCCTTAATTACGCCACGCTTACCGTCCGCAATCACACTGGTGGCACCCCCGCCGGCGCCGCCATCCGGCATGGTCACGCCCATCAGCTGCCGCCGGAATTCCAACCCCAGGAGCCGGGCCGGTTTGAAAAATTCCTCTACCGAATCGGCGCGATTCGCCCACCCCACACCTAGGCCCTTCACCCTCCATTTCCGATGAACACGACGATCACGACCATCATGGCCCGCGAGATTCTCGATTCGCGCGGCAACCCCACCATCGAGGTTGATGTGCGCCTCGCCTCCGGCCACGCCGGCCGCGCCGCTGTCCCCTCCGGTGCTTCCACCGGCGAGCACGAGGCCCTTGAGTTACGCGACGGCGACAAGAAGCGCTACCTCGGCAAGGGCGTGCTCACCGCCGTCGCCAACGTGAAAGCCAAAATCGCTCCGGCCCTCACCGGCATGGACGCCGCCGACCAGGTCGGGGTCGATCGTGCCATGCTGGCCCTCGATGGCACGCCCACCAAGAAAAACCTCGGTGCCAATGCCATCCTCGGCGTCTCGCTCGCCGCCGCCCACGCCGCCGCCCACGCCACCGGCCTCCCGCTCTACAAATACCTCGGCGGCCCCAACGCCAAGGTGCTCCCCGTCCCCATGATGAACATCATGAACGGCGGTGCGCACTCCGACGCCCCCATCGATTTCCAGGAATTCATGATCATGCCCACCGGCGCGTCCTCCTTCCGCGAGGCCCTCCGCATGGGCGCCGAGGTTTTCCATTCCCTCAAAAAAGTCCTCAAGGATCAGGGGCTCTCCACCGCCGTCGGCGACGAGGGCGGCTTCGCCCCCAAGCTTGCCTCCACCGAGGCCGCGCTCGATGTCATCGCCCTCGCTGTCAAGAATGCGGGCTACACCCTCGGCAAGGAGATCAACCTCGCCCTCGACGTCGCCGCCTCCGAGTTCTACGTGAAGGGAAAAAAGCGCTACGTCTTTAAGAAATCCGACGGCCGCTCCCTCACCGGTGACCAGATGGTCGCCTTCTACCGCGAGTTGACGAATAAATACCCCATCATTTCCATCGAGGACGGCTGCTCAGAAAACGACTGGGACACTTGGAAGAAGCTCACCGACGCCATCGGCGACAACATCCAGCTCGTGGGCGACGACCTCTTTGTCACCAACACCACTTTCCTGAAGAAGGGCATCGATACCGGCGTCGCCAACTCGATTCTCGTCAAGGTCAACCAAATCGGCTCCCTCACCGAGACCCTCGACGCCGTCGAGATGGCCAAGGAGGCCGGCTACACCGCCGTCATCTCCCACCGCTCGGGCGAGACCGAGGACACCACCATCGCCGACATCGCCGTCGCCACCAACGCCGGCCAGATCAAGACCGGCTCGCTCTGCCGCACGGACCGCGTCGCCAAATACAATCAGCTCCTCCGCATCGAGGAGGAACTCGGCCAGAACGCCGTCTACGGCGGCAAACTCTGACCTTTGCGGGGTTGGTCACCTACCCCGCCGAACCCGCAGACACCACACACCAAAAGACGGCCGCGTCGCAAGGCGCGGCCGTTTTTTGCTTACTCCACCCGCAGGAGGTAGCCGCGCAGGTATTCGCTCTCGGGCATCGTCACGAGCACCGGATGGTCCGGCGGCTGGTGGCACCACTCGAGCACGTGCACGCGCCGCTTCGCGTCCGCCGCCGCGTCCGCCAGCACGCCGCGCAGCTCCGCGTCCTGCATGTGGTGCGAGCAGGCGTAAGTCGCGAGGATACCGCCGGGTGCCAGCGCCTTCATTGCCCGGAGATTGAGTTCCTTGTAGCCGCGCAGCGCGTTTTCCAGCGCGCTCTTCGACTTGGCGAAGGGCGGCGGGTCGAGGATGATGAGGTCCCACGCCGGCACCGTCTCGCGTTGCGCGGTGAACCAGTCGAACACGTTCGCCGACTCGAATTCCACCGTCACGCCGTTCCGCTCCGCGTTTTTCTTCGCCTGACCGATGGCCTCAAATGCACTATCCAGCCCGAGCACCCTCGCCGCACCTGCCCGCGCGCAGTGCAGTGCGAAAGATCCCTGGTTGCAAAACGCGTCCAGCACGCGCCGGCCGGCCGCGTATTTGGCCACCGCGGCATGCTGCCGCCGTTGATCGAGGTAGAATCCCGTCTTCTGCCCGCCCAGCAGGTTGAGCCAGTAGTCGAACCCATCGATCATCGTCCAGCGAGGCTCCCACGTTCGCCCGCTGCGGGTGCGCACCTCCGCCGGCAGCCCCTCCAGCCGGCGCAGGTTCGAATCGTTCCTGAAAATAATTTCCCCCGCCCCCGTCAACTCCGTCAGCAGATCCCCGATCAGCACGCCGCGTTTTTCCATCGCCAGCGTCTGCACCTGCACCACCAGCGTGTCACCGAACTGATCCACGACCAGGCCGGGCAGTTCGTCTGACTCACTCCAGACCAGTCGCTGGAAGTCCGTCCTCTGTTCTCCGTCTCCTGTCCTCCGTTTGATCGCCCGCTCCAACGCCCCGCGCAGATACGACTCGTCCAGTGCCACGCGGTCGCGGCTGAGCCGCCGCCACACGATCTGCGACTTGCTGTTGTAGATGCCGGTGCCGAGCAACCGCCCGGCGCGATCGCGGCATTCCACCACTCCTCCATCGTGCTCGGCGGGCAGCAGCGCTTCCACCTCGTTGACGAATACCCACGGATGCCCCTGCAGCACACGGGCCTTGGCGTTGGGGCGGAGTTTCAGCGAGACGGACACGGGCTTACGATTGACCAAGAGCCGTTCCTAGCGAAGCATTAAATCACCATGCCCGCAGGCTACTCCGGCACACCGCTTCCCCAGAAACTCGGCTTCAAGGATGGCACCCGCTATCTGCTCGTCGGCGCGCCGGAGGGCTATGCTCGCACGCTGGGCCGCCTGCCCGCCAGCTGCATGGCTTGCCGCCCGCTCGACACCAGCCTCGACCTCATCCAGTTCTTCACGCCTTCCGCCAAGGACCTCGCGAGCCATTTTGCGCCGCTTGCGGCGAAGCTCCAGTCAGCCGGCGCGCTGTGGGTCTCGTGGCCGAAAATATCCTCCGGTGTCGCCACCGATATCACCGAGACCGATGTGCGCCGTATCGGTCTGGCGGCCGGGCTCGTTGACGTGAAGGTCTGCGCCGTCGACGCAGTCTGGTCGGGACTCAAGTTCGTCCGCCGTCTGAAAGACCGCCCGAAATAGCCTCCACTTCGCACCGGATAATGGCGCGCCTTGTTGCGGCTCAGGCGCCGGGCTCCGCTCGCCGGCCTTGACAGTAAAAAAGGCTTCCCTCGCCCGCCCACGCCCCGTTTCCTCTCAGTTGACGAATGCCCTTATCACAAGAAACCGGATTTCGCATATTATTTTCCAGTTCCTGCTGGCAGAGTTAATCCGTTGCCTATGGAAACAACCGGTCAGGCCAAAACAGGCGCTGCGCAGAGCAGCCGACTGGCGAATTGGAGTTTGTTCCTGGGCCTCTTCGGCTTCGTGTTCAGCTTCGTCTTCATCGGCGTGCCATTCGCCATCGCTGCGATCTTCTCCGGCCACGTTGCCCGGACGCGGATCAAGCACGCCGCGGGCACTCTTACCGGCAAAGGCAAGGCGCTCGTCGGCTTGATTGGCGGCTACTCCGGCGTGAGCGTTCTTGGACTGATGCTGGCCATTTCCAGCGCGGCCGATAAGATGCAGGAAGCGGTTAATGGCAACGCCTGCATCGCGAATCTTCGCCAGATTGACACGGCCAAAAAACTGTGGGCGCAAGCGAGCAAGAAAGCCATCGGCGACACTCCCACGTTCAGGGATCTTAAACCATATCTGCCGCAGGAGTCCAAGTGCCCCAAGGGCGGCCAATATAAAATCAATGCGATTGGCCCGGCTCCGGAATGCTCCATCCCCGGCCACAAGCTGTCATTCCGGGATCCTTCCCCAATCTCCCAAACCAATGCAGGCACGAATCTGCCAGACCGGCCGAGGCCCTGATCAGTTCACATGACGGAAATCAATCGAGGCGAAGAGTGTCAGGTAAAACTGCGGCCAAGCTTCCAATCGCCTGGCTTCCACTTTCGTTCCCGCCCCCGTCACGGTCATATAACCAATTAACCTCCACCCGCCCG
Source organism: Opitutaceae bacterium (assembly GCA_023269565.1). GTDB lineage: Bacteria > Verrucomicrobiota > Verrucomicrobiia > Opitutales > Opitutaceae > JAHFTD01. The sequence goes on from JAHFTD010000060.1 coordinate 10,477, forward strand.
ATCAGGTTGCCTCTCCAATTCACCATTTCACCCCCTTCTGTTCGCTACCCGCTCCCCGCATCCAACTTCTGTCTTCTGCCCTGCGCCCTCCGCCCATGTCCCCCGTCCAGGAAATCGCCCGCCGCCGCACCTTCGCGATCATCTCGCACCCCGATGCGGGCAAGACGACGTTGACCGAGAAATTCCTGCTCTACGGCAACGCCATCCACCTCGCCGGCGCCGTCACCGCCCGCAAACAGCAGCGCGCCACGACCTCCGATTGGATGGAGCTCGAGAAACAGCGCGGCATCTCCATCTCGTCCACCGTCCTCCAGTTCGACTACGCCGGCTGCGCCGTCAACCTCCTCGACACCCCCGGCCACAAGGACTTCTCCGAGGACACCTACCGCGTGCTCACCGCCGTCGACGCCGCACTGATGGTCATCGACTCCGCCAAGGGCGTGGAGACGCAGACGCGCAAGCTCTTCGAGGTCTGCCGCCGCCGCGGCGTGCCGATCTTCACGTTCATGAACAAGTGCGATCGGCCGACGCGCAGCCCGATTGAGCTACTCGACGAACTCGAAAACGTCCTCGGCTTGCAGGCCTCGCCCGTCGTCTGGCCGCTCGGTAACGGTCCGTCTTTCAAGGGTGTCTTCGACCGCCGCACGCGGCAGGTTCATCTCTTCGAGCGCGTGCCCGGCGGCGCGTTTCAGGCGCCCGTCAACGTCACCTCGCTCGACGACCCCGCCGTCCGCGCCAAGCTCGACGACGACACCTACGCGCAGGTGAAGGAGCAGCTCGCGATGCTCGACGGCGCCGGCCACCCGTTCGACCTCGCCGCCGTCCACGCCGAGAAGCAGACGCCGGTCTACTTCGGCTCGGCTGTGAACAATTTCGGCATCCAGCTCCTGCTCGACGGCTTCCTCAAGGACACCGTGCCACCTGCCCCGCGCCGTTCCGTCAGCGTCTCCGTGCCCGGCATGGCGCAACCGACCGCCGCGCGCACCGTGCCCGTCGACGACCCGAAATTCTCCGGCTTCATCTTCAAGATCCAGGCCAACATGGATCCGAAGCACCGCGACCGCATCGCGTTTCTCCGCGTGTGTTCCGGCAAGTTCGTGCGCGACATGGTCGTCACCCACCAGCGCACCGGCCGGCAGGTCCGCCTCTCCTCCTCGCACAAGCTCTTCGGCCAGGAACGCGAGACGGTCGACGAGGCCTGGCCGGGCGACGTCATCGGCCTCGTCGGCCACGACTCCTTCGGCATCGGCGACACGCTCACCGACGACCGCAGCATCTGCTACGACGAGATCCCGCGCTTTCCGCCCGAGGTCTTCACCTACATCTCCAATCCGACCGCCGGCGACGCCAAGAAATACCGCGCCGGTCTCGAGCAGCTCCTGCAGGAGGGCGTGGTGCAGCTGTTCACCGCGCGCAACGCCCCGGCCGGCGCCACGCTGCTTGCGGCCGTCGGCCCGCTGCAGTTCGAGGTCGTGCAATGGCGCATCAAAGCCGAATACAACGCCGAGTCGCGCCTCACGCCCACACCGTGGACCGTCCTCCGCTGGCTGGAACTGCCGGAAACCCTGCGCACGTCGAAGGACCGCTTGGACTACAACCGCTTCGTCGTCGCCACCGGCGTCAGTTTCGGGGCCGATAAATTCGATCAACCCGTCGTCCTCTTTCCCAACGACTGGACCATGCGTTACTTTCTGGAAAAGAATCCCGAGCTGAAGCTTCACGAGTTGCCTCCTGTGCAGAGCAAGTAACAATCGGGACAGCGATCCGTCTAAAAATGACGCAAGCGATTGGCCCGCTAATTGATTGGCCGGGCCGGGTCGTCGTTGGCGCGATAGGCGTCGTGTTTGGCCACGTGTTTCCTAGAACTCGGGCGCCGGAGTATTTCCGGCAACCAATCATGAGAGACGAATACCTGTTTGCCGCCCGCAAGATCATCGACGATCCCTACATTCTGGTGAACGTGGTCTCGCGCCGCGTGAAGCAGCTCCGCCGCGGCGCCCGCCCGCTGGTCGAGTCGCTGGAAAAACTCGCGCCCGAGGACATCGCGTTGCGCGAGATCATCGAGGGCAAGATCAGCTACGAGCTGGGTGTCGCCGACACTCCCGCGCGCCGTTCCTACGTCGGACCGGGCAGCCGGGTTGTCGCTCCGGCCCGCGCGGCTGCGAAGTAAGCTGGCTTGCTCACAGAAGGGCCGCAGGCCGCTGCGGTGGAAGTCGCGCCCGACCCCACCAACCACAATCTCTGTCCCTTCGAACGTGTGCGTATTGGACACGGGCGTTCCTCGGCGCCTATTCCCGGCCCTGCCAGAGCAGAAATTCCGCACCCCCGCCGCGCTGTCCGTGATGGCGCCACCCCATCTCCGCCGAGCTGAACGTCCGGCGTAGACCGTCGGCGGTAAGTGCACAAGGCTTGCCGCTGCGCCGGCAATCGCGAGGATCGCCGCACGCGCACCCAGCGTCTTCCCATGTCCCGCTTCCCCATTGTCGCCAGCAGCGCCCGGACCACTGAGTAACCCGTGTCGACCGACCAACCTCAACTCCAGCGCAAACTCGGCCTGTGGGCCTGCATCTCTATCGTCGTGGGGGCCGCCGTCGGCAGCAGCATCTTCATGGTGCCGGCGAGCATGGCCCGGCAGCTCGGCTCGCCGCCGCTGCTGCTGCTCGTCTGGGTGGTGGCTGGGCTCGTCTCGCTCATCGGCGGCATGATCAACTCGGAGGTCGGCGCCGCCCTGCCCCACACCGGCGGGCAATATGTCTACTTCCGCCACATGTATGGCGACTTCTTCGCGTTCCTCTTCGGCTGGGCCTGCTTCATCGTTATCAACACCGCGTCGATCGCCGCCATCGCCTTCGTCTTCGCTCAATACACGGAGTATTTCGTCGCCCTGCCGCGACTCGCCCCGGGGCTGGAGCATGCCTTCCAGCTGACTGTGCCCTTCATCGGCAGCTTTTACCCGCTGGAGAACCTCGGCGTGAAGTCGCTCGCCATCGCCCTGATCCTGGGGGCGACCTGGGTGAACGCCCGCAGCGTCGGCGCGTCCGGCGTCGTGGTGGTGCTGTTCTCCACGGCGAAGGTCGTGGCGCTGCTCCTGCTGGTGGCCGCCGCGTTCCTCTCCCCGCACGGCGCGGCCGCCAACCTGTTCACCTCCTCTCCCTCACTCGACCGGTCCGCGTGGGGGCTGCTCACCGCCTTCATCGCGGCCACCACCGGCGCCCTCGCCGCCTACGACGGGTGGAACGTCCTCGGCTACGTCGCGGGCGAGATCAAGGAGCCGCAGAAGAACATCCCGCGCGGACTCATTATCGGGCTGGGCCTCTGCATCCTGCTCTACGTGCTCACCAGCGCGGCGTATTTCTACCTGCTGCCCGTCGACGAGATCAAGACGTCGCCGCTGGTCGCCTCGGATGCGTTGCGCCGCGCGGTGGGAGTCGGCGCGGGCGGACTCGTGGCGCTGCTAGTCATGCTTTCGGCCGCGGGCGCGACCAACGGCAACATCCTGCCCTGTGCGCGCATCACCTTCGCGATGGCGCGCGAGGGGAGGTTTTTCCCCTTCAGCGGCCGGGTCCACCCGAAATACCACACACCGGCCCGCGATCTCTGGCTGCAGGCCGGCTGGACCTCCCTGTTCGTGCTGCTCGGCTCGTTCGACCTGCTCGTCGACATGTTCGTGTTCGTCAGCTGGATTTTCTACGCCTTCGCGGCGGGCGGCATCTTCATCGTCCGGCGGAGGATTCCCGCCGCGGAGCGCCCTTACCAAATGTGGGGCTACCCCTGGCTGCCGCTGGTCTTCATCGCCTTCAGCGCGCTCTACGTCGGCCTCACGCTCTGGAATGACATCAGCGCCTACGCGTCCGGCCAGGCCCCGGTCGTGAAATCTATCTTCGGCCTCGCGCTCACGGCGCTGGGGATTCCCTATTATTGGTATCTGCGGAAAAAGCATCCCCCCACCGACCATGCGCACGAACTTTGATAATACCCCCGCTCGTCTTCGCAAGGTCCACCCGCATGAGTGGCTCTGGGAGCCGTTGGAAAGCGATCCGACGTTTGTCCTGCGTTCGATGTTTGGCGCGAAGGCCGTCTATCTCGACGGGAAACTGATGCTGTGTTTCTGCGCCGGCAAGGAGCCGTGGTGCGGCGTGCTCGTCGGCACGGACCACCCCCACCATGCGGCGCTGCGGGCCGAGTTTCCCGAATTCGCCCCGCATCCGATCCTGGCGAAGTGGCTTTATCTGCCTGAAGCCGCCGACGCCTTCGAACGCACCGCCGTCCGGCTCGTCACCCTCGTCCGCCGGCGCGATCCGCGCATCGGCGTCACTCCACAGCCGAGGAAACGGTCCGGCGGGAAACGAAAGCCCGCCCGCAAGTGAGCCGGCGTCAGATGTCCACTGCGCGCCCGACGCCGCGGGCCCGGGCGGCCTGATAGAGCGCCTCCGCGGCGAACAGATCGAACAGCGCCATGCCCGCGGTCTTGTAGGCTGTCGTCGGGCGAGCCTCCAGCTTCAGCCGGCCAGTCAAAAGCTGGCCGATGGAG
>JAHFTD010000061.1 GCA_023269565.1 Opitutaceae bacterium
CGGCACGTCGCCGGTGGGTTTCGGGGCCGCGGTGGCCGCGAAGAGGGTGACACTCAGCAGGCTGAGGCAGCAGATGACGGCCAGCAGCAGGGCGGTTCGTTTCATGCCGGCAGGATAACCGGCCCGCCGGTTTTGGAAAGCCTCCAATCTCAGTCTTTCAACACGTCGGAAATTAGACGCTGGTAGCCCTTGCCCTTGAGTTCGTGCACGAGTTTTTGATCACTCGATTCTCTTGTCCACCTACTGTTGAAGCTTTCGTCCGTGTAGACTTCCGGAGTGAGCATCTTCCAACTACCGGTGGCTACGTCCATCAGAAGCGCTTTCAGACGGATCCGCACCTTCTGTTTCTGGTCTGGCACGAACGCTCCAACAATCGGCACCCATGACACTGAGTTGCCCTCCCGCTCTTCACGGGCGGATTCCAAGATACCCCAGTAGCAAAGGATATAGCGATAGCCTCCCTGCGCCGCCCGAAAGCGCAACGACTCGGACATGCCAGTCTTGTTTTCTGGTGGGATTCCCGAAAAGGGAGCTATAGAGAAATACCGACCGGCCGCATCCAGCATCGCATTATCCGGCATTTGAGCACCCGATTGGATTAAGATCACCTTTTCGCCGTGTTTGATCTGGGGTGGTGTCAGCGTCTCGAGGGCCTTGGCAATGCTTGCTTCGGTGGCCTCCTGCCGGTTGGCGGCGCCAAGGATGTCTATCTCTGTTAGCTCTCCTTTGTAGAGCGAGTTTGCCGTCCGCGCCCAACCGTAAGAATTTCGGTATTCTGAATCGGAAATAGATCGGGTTTCACAGCCAGCCAACAATAGAAGAAATAAGATCCAAGGAGCAGAGGTTTTCATGGGTAATATTCTTGTGCAGTGGGGGGCCCGCATTGAATTGGAACTGGTTCTTTGAAAAAGGTTCCTCTGCAAAGCTGGCTTTGCCAAAGTTGCCCGTGCATGTTCTCCTTCAGTCATGCCGCTGACCAAGGCCGAGATCGCCCGCCTGCGCTCGTTGCAGGACAAGAAGCACCGCGAGGCGCTCGGCCTGTTTGTCGTCGAGGGCGACAAGGTCGTCGGCGAGCTGCTGGCGGCAAAATACCCGTTCACGGAAATCTACGCCACCGCCGCGTGGCCGGGGCCGCGCCCTGCCGGCACGCGCGAAATCTCCACGGAGGAGATGTCGCGCGTCAGTCACTATTCCACCCCGGCCAGCGTGCTCGCGGTCGGGAAAATCTCCCGCCCGCCGCTCGCCCCTGGCGCGCTCGATCGCGGGTTCACGCTCGCGCTCGATGGCATTCAGGATCCTGGCAACGTCGGCACGCTGTTGCGCCTCGCCGACTGGTTTGCGCTCGACCGCGTGCTGCTCTCGCCCGACTGCGCCGACCTCTTCTCCCGGAAAGTCATCAACGCCAGCATGGGCTCATTCGCGCGCGTCGCCGTGCATACCGCGCCGCTCGCCGAGGCGCTGGCCGGCGTAAAAGTCCGGGTGCTCGGCTGCGCCTTGGACGGCGATGATGTCCACCAGCTGCCGCCGTTGCGCGACGCCGTGATTGTCGTCGGCAGCGAGGGCCGGGGAATCTCCGACGCGGTTAAAAAGCTCGTCACCCGCCATGTGACCATTCCGCGTTATGGTGCTGCGGAATCGCTCAACGCCGCCGTGGCCGCGGCGATTGTATGCGACAATCTGCGGCGCGTGTCGCGGACATAGACCAGTCCGTCGCCCCGGCGTGGCGTTCTGCCGTGGGGGCATCGCCACTGAGCGTCCAGGGATTGTGCCCGCCAGCGCAATTGCCAAGCTGGTGTCATGTCACTCCGCACCCTTCTTGCCCGTGCCAGCATGCTGTTTCTGGCTATTGCCGTCCATCCCCTCGCCGCCGAACCGGCAGCCGACCCCGCAGCGCTTTTCAGCTACGATACCACTGCGCCTCTCGCCTTGCAGGAAGTCGGTCGCGTGACACGGAGCGGCGCGGTGATTCGCGATGTAACCTTCCTCGGCGTGCAGGAACCGGTGAATGCCTATGTCGTGTCACCCTCGGGCGGCGCCGGCCCGCACGCCGGCATCCTGTTCGTCCATTGGCTGGGCAAGCCGGCGACAACCAACCGGACCGAATTCCTGGACGAGGCCGTCGCGCTCGCTGCGCGGGGTGTCGTTTCCGTGCTGGTGGACGCGATGTGGACGAAGCAAGGCTGGTATCAGGCGCGCGTGCCAGAGCAGGATTTTGCCGACTCGGTCCGGCAGGTGGTCGAGCTGCGCCGCGCGCTGGACGTGCTGGTCGCACAATCGGGTGTGGATCCGCAGCGGCTTGCGGTTGTGGGGCACGACTTCGGCGCGATGTATGGCGCAATGGCCGGCGCCGCGGACCACCGGCCGAAAACCTACGTGCTCATCGCCGGCACGCCGCGCTTCGCCGACTGGGTCGCGTTCGGGCCGAAGCCGAAGGATCTCGAGGCCTACCGCCGGCAGATGGCCGCGATCGACCCAGTGACACTACTCCCGCGCCTCGCTCCCGCGAGCGTGTTTCTCCAATTCGGGAGCAAGGATTCCTATATACCTCCGGAGAGAGCACTGGAATTCTACGCCGTGGCGGCGCCGCGAAAACAATCCGCCACCTACGAGGCGCCGCATGAAATGAGCGTGCCCGCCGCCGCGGCTGACCGGCGCGTGTGGCTGGAGCGCGAGCTGGGGCTCCAGCCGTAGCGGAGCGGGGTCAGGATTTTTTCCGTGCGATCCAGGCGCGGACGTTCTCTTCGAGCAGGTCGAGTGGCAGCGCCCCGTCCTTGAGCACGAGGTCGTGGTATTCGCGGAGGCTGAACTTTTGCCCGAGTTCCTTTTTCGCCAGCTCACGGAGTTCGAGGATCTTGAGCATACCGACCTTGTAGGCGGTCGCCTGGCCGGGCCAGACGATGTAGCGATTGGTCTCGGTGAAGATGTCGCGCTCGGGGTTGGGGGTGTTTTTCCGGAAGTAGTCCATCACCTGAGTGCGCGTCCAGCGCCGGGTGTGGACGCCGGTGTCGACGACGAGCCGGACCGCGCGCAGCAGTTCGTCATAGAGCCGGCCGAAATCCATCATCGGGTCCTGGTAGAAGCCAAATTCCTTGGGGAAATACTCGGCGTAGAGCGCCCAGCCTTCGACATAGGCGGTGTTGCCGCCGTATTTGCGGAAGCGCGGGATGCCCTGCAATTCCTGTGCGATGGCAATCTGCATGTGGTGGCCGGGGATGGCCTCGTGGTGCGCCAGTGTCTCCATCTCGAAGATCGGCACGCCGCGCATGTCGATGGTGTTGACGTAATACACGCCGGGGCGCGAGCCGTCCGGCGCGGGCTCATCGTAGAAAGCCCCGGCGGAACCCTGCTCACGGAACGGCTCCACCACACGCACGACCAGCGGGGCCTTCGGTTTTACGCCGAAAAACTCGTCGAGCCGCGCCCGCATGGTGTCGATGATCGCGTTGGCCCGCTTCAGGTAGGCGGCCTTGCCCTCCGGGGTGGTGGGATAATAGAATTGGTCGTCTTCCCGGACGTGTTTGAAGAACGCCTGCAAGTCGCCCTTGAATCCGATCTGCTGCATAATGCCCTCCATCCCGTGGTGGATGCGAGCGACCTCCCGGAGGCCCAGCTCATGCACCTCGTCGGGAGTCAGGCGGGTGGTGGTCGAACTGCGCAGGCGGTAGGCGTAATATTCCGCGCCATCGGGCAGCTTCCACACGCCGTCAGCGTCGGTCGCCATCTTCTCGTGCGCCTCAAGCAGCGCGATGAGCCGCGCATAAGCCGGCTGCACGGTGTCAGTCAGCGCGGCGCGGGCATCGGCCAACAGCTGTGCGCGCGGCGCGGCGGCGACGTCCTTGAGCGCGTTGATCTTGGTCATCGCATCCTCCCAGAGCGCACTCTTTTTGCCGGACTGGTCGAACGGCTCGCCGCGCACCACCTCGCGGCAGGACTCAAGCACGAGGCCGAAGACGAAACGCGGCGGCATGATGCCCTTCGCCGCGCGGATCCGGACGTTCTCGATCAACTGATCGAGCAGCGGCCCGATGCCATGCAGGCGCGCGATGTAGGCGCGGGCATCGGCGGCGTTATCGACGCGGTGGAAATTGATGAGGAACGCCGGCACCGTGGAATGCAGGCCCGACATCTGGTTCAGGGGATAGGAGTGGTAGCGCCACCGCCAGCCCTCGATCGCCTCCTCGGCCTGCCGGACAAACAACCGGTAGCTCACCTTCGCCTGGTCGTCCAGCGCCGCGAAATTGATCGTGCGCTTCAGCTCGGCGAGCTGCTGCACGCCCAGCAGGAAATCCTCGAGCTCCTTCTGTTCCGAGAGGTCGTCCCATTTGTCGTTGTCCGTCTTGAGGCCGAGCTGGGTCATGGTCATCGGGCTGCGGGCGACGGTCTCATCGAAGACGCGCTCGAAAAAGGTGTTGGCCTTGGCGGATTCGGCGGCGATTTGGGCGGGGGAGTAGTCGGCCGCCGAGAGGAAGGTGGCGGTTGCGGCGAACAGCAAAAGGAAGCGCACGGTGAGGGAGCGGTCCATGGCAGGGAAAACCCGGAGGATGCCCCCGAAGTTACAAGTGGCAAGCCTCAGACAGGCCTCGCCGCAAGTTTCAGTCGCGCGACCAGGCCTCGCGCGAGTCGTCGACCATCTGTTGCAGCATGGCGAAGCGCATCTCACCGTAATTGAAGGCGAAGCGGAGCCGCCCGTCCTTGAACACCCAAGTCGTCGGGATCCACGTGAGCGGCAGGCCGAGGAAAGCGTTAAGCCGGTCGGCCTGCTTGCGCGAGGGGTTCGGATGGGTGAGGAGCACAAGGTTCGGCGGCGCGCCGAGTCCGGCGGCGGCGAGCTTCGGCGCAGGGTCCTGGCCCTTGTGCCAGATGTTGAGGAAGACGAATTTCACCGCCGGGTTGGCGGCGATGAACTTTGCCCAACCGTCGGGGCTCATCTCGGCCTTGCAGTTTGGGCACCACGGCGCCCAGAAGTGCACGATCGTGACCTGCGAACCGGCGACGACGGCGGAGACCTCGGCTTCGAGCGGAGCCGGAGCAACGGCGGGCTCGGCGCGCAGCGCCGTGGCAACACACAGGGCAAGGAAAACGGCGAGGCGTTGCATACGGGAGAAGATGCGTGGCTGCGGCGATTATTCCAGCGGTTTATCGCGGCACGCCGCCCGGACCGTTACAGCCAAGTGGAAATCTCACCGAGCGGTTTCTTGCGGGCCGCGAACGCCGGCACTTGCACGCCTTCGGCTGGATAACCGACAACGAGCAGGAGGAAGGGTTTCTCGCTTGGTGGGCGGCCGCAGATCTCGTTGAGGAAATTCATCGGGCTGGGCGTGTGGGTGAGCGTCGCGAGGCCGGCGTGATGCAGCGCTGCGATCAGAAAACCGCACGCGATACCGGTGGATTCCTTCGAATAGTAGGTCTGGTGGCGCGCACCGGCGGCGTCGGCAAACGAGCCTCGGGAAAAAATCGCGATGAGCCACGGCGCCGCTTCGAGGAAGGGCTTGTGCTCGTCGGTGCCGAGCGGGGCGAGGGCGTCGAGCCAGGCTTGCGGCGCCTTCTGCTGGTAGAATTCGCGCTCCTCCACTTCGGCGGCCTCGCGGATGCGCCGCTTGACTGCCGGGTCGGCTACGACTGCGAAGTGCCAAGGTTGGAGGTTGGCGCCATTCGGCGCGGTGCCGGCAGTGAGGACCGCCTGCTCGATGATCTCGCGCGGCACGGGTTGCAGGGAAAATTCGCGCACGGTGCGCCGGCGGCGCATCTCCTCGAGAAAAGCCGCCGCGCGGATGCGCATCTCCGCTTCGGGTAGTAGGTTGAAATTGAGTGGGACAAAGGACATGCTGATCGGGAAGTCCGACCTGCATGGCCGCCCTGTCACAGGTAGGCAATAAAAAGCCCCGCCGAATGGCAGGGCGGTGAATCATGCCATGTCACTTGATCACTGGTGCGCCGAATGGGTCTCAGGCCTTCTTGCGGGTGATCCAGGCGCGGACCTGCTCCTCCAGCACATCGAGCGGCAGCGCGCCCTGGCCGAGCACGGTGTCGTGGAATTCACGGATATCGAATTTCTTCCCAAGCTCTTTCTGGGCCAGTTCGCGCAACTCGAGGATCCGCAGCATGCCGATCTTGTAGGCGGTCGCCTGGCTGGGGATGACAATGTAGCGGTTAGTTTCCGTGAAGATGTCGCGGTCGGCGTTGGGGGTGTTGAGGTGGAGCCAGTCCATCGTCTGCTGGCGCGTCCAGCGTTTGGCGTGGATGCCGGTGTCGACGACAAGCCGGGCGGCCCGCCACAGTTCCATGGAGAGGCGGCCGAAGTCGGTATAAGGATCAGCGTAGAAACCGATCTCCTTCGGCACGCGCTCACAATAGAGGCCCCAGCCCTCGGCGTAGGCGGTGTAGCCGCCGAACTTACGGAACTTGGGCACACCGGTGAGCTCCTGCGCAATGGAGATCTGCATGTGGTGGCCGGGGATGCCTTCGTGGTGCGCCAGCGCCTCCATCTCATATTTCGGCACGGCCTTCATGTCGAAGAGGTTGACGTAGTAGGTGCCGGGGCGGGAGCCGTCGGGCGCGCCGCGCTGGTAGAACGCACCGCCGCTCTCCTTCTCCCGGAACGGCTCGACCGCCTTCACTACGAGCTGCGCCTTGGGCTTGATGCCGAACAGTTCGTCGAGGCGACTGCGCATGCGGTCGATGATTTCGTTCGAGCGCTGCAGGTAGGCCGCCTTCCCCCCGGGAGTGTTGGGGTAATAAAACTGCGGGTCCTCGCGCATGAACTTGAAGAACTCCGGCAGTGAGCCCTTGAAACCAACGCTCTGCTTGATGGCCTCCATCTCGCTATGGATACGCGCGACTTCGCGCAGGCCAATGGCATGGATCTCGTCGGCGGTGAGGTTGGTGGTGGTCGTGCCGCGCAGGGCGAAGTTGTAGTAGTCGGCGCCATTCGGGAATTTCCAGGCGCCGTCATCGTCAGTGGCGAGTTTTTCCTGCACTTCCAGCCGGACGATGAGTTTCTCGTAGGCGGGCTTCACGGCCTCGATCAGTGCGGCCCGGGCCTCGCCGATGAGGGCGGTCTTGGTGGCGTCGTCCATGTCCTTGAGGGCGCCGACCTTCTTCTCGAAGTCCTCGAGCAGGGTGCTCTTTTTGCCGGAAGCGTCAAACGGCTCGCCGCTGATCATGCCGCGGCTGGTCTCGAGCACGAGCGGGAAGACGAAGCGCGGCGGGATGATGCCGAGCTGCTCGCGTTTCTGGAGGCCCTCGACGATGTCGCGCATCTTCTGCTCGATGCCGCGGAGGCGGGCGATGTAGGCGCGGGCATCGGCCACGCTGGAGACGCGGTGGAAATTGATCAGGAACGCCGGGATGGCGGAATGCTGGCCGAACATCTGGTTGACGGGGTAGTTGTGATAGCGCCAGCGGTAGCCCTCGATCTGTCGCTCGATGTTCTGCGTGAAAAGCCGGTAACTGACCCGGGTCTGCTCGTCGAGGGTGTCGTAGTTGATGGTGCGCTTCAACTCGGCCAGGTTGGTCATCGCGCGGGAGAGATCCTCGAGTGCGCGGGCCTCGCTGCCGTCGTTCCACTTGTCGTAGTCCTTCTTGATGCCGAGCGTGGTCTCGAACTCGGGGTTGCGGTCGACGACGTCGTCGAAGACCCGGTCGAAGAAGGCGTTGGCCTTGGTTGATTCGGTGGCGATCTGCTCGGGGGTGAATGCGGCCGGCCGTGCGGAAGAACCGGCCAGCACGGTCGCCAGGATAAGGAGGGGGATGCGGATGGAAAACATGGGCGCTACGCTGCTGGATATTCCCTGCCTTTGGCAAGCCCAGTGCGCCTGGTGGCCGTGGAGCGGGATGAACCACCTCCAGGCGGGACCAAAGGCGGCGCGGTGCTTCAGCGATAGGGCTGGTGCAGCTCGACCGGCGCCGCTCGCCGGCGCAAGCGGAGATTCAGCATCTCCACCCCGAACGAGAACGCCATGGCGAAGTAGACGTAGCCCTTCGGCACATGCGCGCCCGTGCCCTCGGCGATGAGGGTGACGCCGATCAAAATGAGGAACGACAGCGCGAGAATCTTCAGCGTCGGGTGGCGGTTGACGAACTCGCTGATCGAACCGGCCGCCAGCAGCATCACGCCCATCGCGAGGATGACCGCCGCGATCATGATCGCCAGATGTTGCGCCATGCCGACCGCGGTGATCACCGAGTCGAGCGAGAAGACGATGTCGAGCAGCATGATTTGCACGAGCACATGCCCGAACTTGGCCGCGGCCTTCACGGGATTATCGCCGCCGTCGTGCCCTTCGAGTTTCTCGTGAATCTCGGTCGTGCTTTTCACCAACAAGAACAGGCCGCCGATGATCAGGATGAGATCGCGACCTGACACGCCATGACTGAGGAAAGTGAACAGCGGCGTGGTGAGCTTCGCCATCCACGTGATGCTGGCGAGCAGGGCGATGCGCGTGATGAGCGCGAGCGCGAGGCCGCTTTGGCGCGCCTTGGCCTGCTGTTCGGGCGACAGCTTGCCGGCGAGAATCGAGATGAAGATGATGTTGTCGATGCCGAGCACGATCTCGAGCCCGGTGAGGGTGAGCAGGCTGATCCACGCCTGCGGGTCGTTGAGCCAGTCCATAATCCCCGGAGTCAGCCCGGACTCCGCGTCTCCGTCAACGTTGGCCAGACTGGAATTCCCTGCTGTTTTTCCAGCGGTTTACGGCACCAGTCCGGCAAAGGAGAAGCCGAGGCGGATCCAGAACGGGATGGTGAACAGCGCCAGCGCCGTCGTGCCCAGCACAATCTGCACGGCGACGAGCGGCTGCCCGCCGTAGAGGCGCGCCACGATGATCGAGATGACGGCCGACGGCATCGCCGCCTGCACCACCAGCACGCGCTTCAGTTCCACCGGGCAGGGCAAATACTTTGCCGCAAGCAGGAAAATCCACGGCAGCACGGCCAGCCGCAGCAGCCACGCGCTGAGCGTCACCCGCTTCTCCACCAGTTTCCGCGGGTCGTCGAGGTGCGGCTGGATGCTGACGCCCGTCATCATCAACCCGAGCGGGATGGCGCACAGCGCCAGCGCATGCACGAGGCTCATGATCACGGCCGGCACGTAGGCCGTCGCGCCGCTGAGATTGGCGGCCAGCGCGACCACCAAAGAAATGACCGGCGCGTTGCAAAGCTTGCGCCAGCCCGCGAGGGGAGAAAGTCCAGTCACGACAAGCACACCGCCAGTCCAAACGGCCGCCTCGACGCCGACATTGTGCACGAGCAGAACGGCGCGGCTTTCGGGCCCGAACATTGCGTCCATGATCGGCAGCGGCAGATATCCATAGTTGGTCAGCCCGACTGTCAGCGCGAAGGTGCGCAGGCCGCCACCGATGGTCAGGCCCAGCGCCTTGGCGGCGTGCCAGCCGACCAGCATCGACAGCAACGTCAGTCCGAAACCCGCCAGCGGCGGCAAGAGGAGGTTACCCGGCTCGTGCAACGCCCGATTACCAGCGACCGACTCGAAAATCAGGCACGGAAACGTGACCTTCACCACGATGTTGAAGAGGCTGTCCTCCGCCGCCTCGGTGATCCACTGCGCCCGCCGCAGCAACGTGCCGAGCGCGATCATGGCAAACACCGGCAGGAGGATGAGGAGGAGCTGCCCGTAGGAAGTCATGCGGTGGTGAGCCTGTCTCCCTGTCCGCGCCGCGCCAACCCGGAAATCTGGCCGCGTCCGCACGGGCTCAGCCACGAATTACATGACTTTGCCGCCCGCCATGGCCCGGCCGGCCAGCCAGCCGGTGGTCCAGGCCGACTGAAAATTGAAACCGCCGGTGAGGCCGTCGACGTCGAGAACTTCGCCGGCGAAGTGCAGCCCGGGCACGAGCCGGCTCTCCACGGTTTTGAAGTCCACCTCGGCCAGCCGCACGCCGCCGCAGGTGACGAATTCCTCCTTGAACATGCTTTTGCCCTCCACCGCGAACTCACCCGCGCCCACCTGCGCCGCCAGCGCGCGCAAACCCGTCCCCGGCACCATTGCCCAGACGGCGTCGCCCGGCAGTCCCGCGGCCTGCACCAGTCTTTCCCACAACCGCAGCGGCAGCCCGAGCGGACACCAGGAGCCGAGGTGCTTTCGGGGATTTCCCTTGCGCGCCGCCTCGAGCCTCCGGCGCAAAGTTTCCGCGTTGGACTGCGGCGCCCAGTGGATGCGCAGGCCGAATCGGTAGTCGACTGCATGCAGCTCGCGCGCGCCCCATGCCGAGAGTTTTAAAACAGCCGGCCCGCTCAGTCCCCAGTGAGTCACGAGCACTGGGCCGCGCTCCCGCAGCGCTGTGCCAGTCACCGCGACCGCCGCATCCGCCACGGCCACCCCGGCAAGCCCCTGCAGGCGCGCGTCGGCGACGTGAAAGGTGAACAGCGACGGCACCGGCGGCTCGATGGTGTGCCCGAACGCGTGCGCGATGGCAAAGCCGGCGTTGGTTTTGTTGCCGCCGGTGGCGAGGAGCAACCGGTCGCAAGCGGCCACGCTGCCGGTGGTCAGCGTCACATCAAAACCCCCGCCTGGCCGCGGCACCGCCGACTTGATGCCCGTCTGCAGGGCGAGCCGCACTCCCGCCCTTTCCGCCACGTGCCGGAGACAGTCGACCACGGTCTGCGAATCGTCGGTGACCGGAAACATCCGGCCGTCGGCCTCGGTTTTGAGCGCGACCCCGCGCGCCGCGAACCATTCCACGGTGTCGCGCGGCTGCCAGCGGGAGAACGCACCCAGCAATTCACGACCGCCGCGGGGATAGCGCGCGACCAGCTCGCGCGGCTCGAAGCACGCGTGCGTGACGTTGCAGCGCCCGCCGCCCGAAACCTTCACCTTGGCCAGCGGATGCGCTGTTGCCTCAAAGATGGTCACTCTGCCTGCGGGATTTGCCTCCGCGCAGGCGATGGCGGCGAAGAACCCTGCCGCCCCACCGCCGGCCACGATGACCTGCCGTTCGCTCATGCCCGCGCAGCGTGCGCGGGGAGGCAGGCGTTGTCCAAGACGAAAAAGCAAGCGCCGCGACCACCCCTGGTCGCGGCGCCACTGCACACACTAGTGATCCCTAAACCAAATGGTTTCAGTCGCGGGGCCGGTCGTCATCGCGCCCATGTTCGCGACGCTCGCGCCGGTGCTCAAATTTCTCCCGGCGGTGCTCGAAACGTTCGCGCGCGCGGGTGCGCATCTCGTCGGCCTTCTTCTGCTGCTCGGGCGTGAGCAGGCCGCGGCGCTGGGCCTCGGCGTTCTTGTGGAATTCCTTGAGCTTCCCCATTTTTTGCTCCCGCGAGAGTGCAGGGTCGTCCATGATCGCCTCAGCGGCGTCGCGCTGCTGGCGGAGAAGGGCCTTCATCTTGGCCTTTTGCTCGGCGGAGAGGCCGAGTTCCTTGGCGATGCGTTCGCCCATCTCTTTGCGGTGCTCCCGTTGTTCCAGCATGCGGTCGCTCATCTCCTCCCGCCTTTCGTCACGGTCGGTAGGGTCGGCGGGTGCGGGGGCTTTGGGAGAATCGTCGGCCCGGAGACCGGGCGCGGCCGCCAAGGCGAGGCCGGCCAGAAGAAGGATGAATTTCAGCGAGGTTTTCATAAGGTTGTTGTTGGGGGAATTGACGCCGCCGGTGGGCATCGGTTTCCTCATCCGGCATTTTCTTGGAGGATAATTCAAAGGGGTGATGTAACCTTGCCGGCCGGTTGACGTCGCGCCGCGGCGCCGGGTGAAGATTTCACGCGACTTTTTTGCCCACGCCGGGTCGGATACGTCGCGCATGAAACTGCCCCGGCTCACCGCCAGCGCCCGGCAAGTAGTCGCCGCCGCCCAGCGGCGGCTGCCCGTCGAGGTTCGCACTGCCGCCGCCGCCGTGCCGGTCTGTTACGAACCCCGCCCCAACGCCGCCCTCCGCGCCGAGGGCTGTGAACCCGATCTCCTCGGACTGTTTGTCGGCCATGAGCATGGCGGCGAGTTGGCCGACGCCCAGCCGCTCCCGCCGCAAATCCTGCTTTTCCTGGTCAACCTCTGGGACTACGCCGGGGGCGACGAGTCCGCCTACCGTGATGAGGTGCGCCTCACCTACCTGCACGAACTCGGCCATTACCTTGGCTGGGACGAGGATGAGATCACCCGCCGGGGTCTCGACTGACGCCCTCAATCTTCGCTTTCATTCCGTCCGTGAATCTGTTTAACCCCTCCCTGAAAACGGTCTCGCGCCTCTGCTGTCCCGACCCATGCTCAATCCCACCATGAAGAAGCTTCTCCCTGCCCTTTGCTGCCTGGCCGCCCTGGCCGCCGGGTTGCCCGCCGGCGCCTCCTCGCCCAGCCGTGATAAACTCGTCAGGCACCTCGACTCCTGCGAGGCCATCCTGCAGGATCTGCAGGCCAACAGCAAGACCGCCATCCCCGCCGACATTCTTCAGCGCGCCAAGGGTCTTGTCATCATCAACCAGTTCCAAGGTGGATTCTTCCTCGGCGTCAAGGACGGCTACGCCATCGCCATGGTCCGCCGCCCCAACGGCAAGTGGTCCGTGCCCGCGTTCCTCAACGTCGGCGAAATCAGTTTCGGCCTGCAGGCCGGCGGCAAGTCCATCAATACCGTCATGGTGCTGATGGACGACGCCACCGCCCGGCTGCTCTTCAAGAGCCGCTTCAACTTCGGCGCCGAGGCCAAGGTCGTCGCCGGCATCCGCGCCGCCGAAGGTGAGCGCGTCAACCGGCCGCTTCCGTCCGATGCCAATGTGCTCGTCTACGCCAACGTCGAGGGCTACTACGTCGGCGCGGCGCTCAAGACCGGCTATATGACGCCCCACGAGGACGCCAACCGAGTCTTCTATAATACCACGAACCACATCCCCGAACTCCTTTACAGCGACTGGGTGCAGCCACCATCCGAGACGAAATTCATCATGGATTACGTGACAAAGATCACCGCTCCCTGAGCCGTCGCTCCGCCCGCCCGCCCGCCGCATTGCGCGGCGGGTTTTTTATTTCCGCCAGATACGCAGATAGGTCACCAATGCGCGCAACACTTCTTCGGCGACCGCTTCCTGCACCTCCAGGCGTTGGGCGCCGGGAAATTCCATGAAGCCCGTGCGCAGCGCCGGCAGCCCGCCGCGCTGGTGGCACACTGCCCACCAGGCCTGCGGCGCCTTCACGCCCCGCGCCGCGTCCGGCTCGGCATAGCCCGTGGTCGCCACCGCGAGGTCGGCGCCGAACAGCGCGCACGCCCCCCGGGCCATCTCCACCGCCACCTGCCGCGACACGCAGTTGGTGCCGCGCGCATGCGCGCGGCCCACGCCGAGATGCCGCACCTTCTGCTCCAGCGTGTAGGCGGTCAGGCCCCCGAGGAGAAATTCCGACGCCCCGGACACCGCGCCGAGGCGCGCCTGCACCCGCCCGCAGGTCAGGCTCTCGGCCACGGCCAGCGTCAGCCGCGGCCGGCGCAGCATCAGTTCCTTCACGGTTACTCCGATTTCCATAATCTCAGTCTGCGGCCAAGCCCCGACGGGGCAAGCTCCGCGCTTGCCCCGTCCCACCCGTTCCGTTCTGCTCACCCGGGCCAACCATCATGCCGATTCCCCCGAGCATCGCCGACCGCGTCGAGACTTTCCGCCGCAACCTCGAGTCCTACCGCAATCCCGACTACAAGGAGGCCCAGCTCCGCCGCGAATTCCTCGATCTCTTCTTCGCGCAACTCGGCTGGGATGTCGCCAACGATGCCGGCCACGCCGAGGCCTACAAGGATGTCGTCCACGAGGACTCCCTCCGTATCGCCGGCGCCAGCACCACCGCGCCTGACTACTCCTTCCGCATCGGCGGCACCCGCAAATTTTTCGTCGAGGCCAAGAAACCCGCTGTCAGGATCAAGGACGACCCCGAGCCCGCCCTCCAGCTCCGCCGCTATTCCTTCTCCGCCAAGCTGCCCCTCGGCATCGTCACCGACTTCGACGAGTTCGCCATCTACGACACCCGCGTCCGCCCCAAGGAGGGCGACAAGGCCTCCGTCGCCCGCATCTTCTACTGCACCTTCGAGCAATACCCGGAGAAGTGGGACGAGATCGCCGCCATCTTCTCCCGCGAGGCCGTCCTCAAGGGCTCGTTCGACAAATACGCCGCCACCAGCAAGGGCAGGCGCGGCACCGCCGAGTTCGACGAAGAATTCCTGAAGGACATGGAGCACTGGCGCGAGGTGCTGGCGCGCAGCCTCGCCCTCCGCAATGCCGGCCTAACCCAGCGCGACCTCAACTTCGCCGTCCAGCGTATCCTCGACCGTGTCATCTTCCTCCGCATCGCCGAGGACCGCGGCATCGAGCCCTACGGACAGCTCCAGGCACTCACCGCCGGGCCGAAAATCTACCCGCGCCTCTGCGGAATTTTCGAGCGCGCCGATTTCCGCTACAACTCCGGCCTCTTCCACTTCGCCACCGAATCGGGCCGCGACGAAGCCCCCGACAAACTCACCCTCGGCCTCGCCCTCGACGACGGCGCGCTGAAGGAGATAATCTCCTCCCTCTACTACCCGAAGAGCCCCTACATCTTCGCCGTCATCCCCGCCGACATCCTCGGTCATGTCTACGAGCAGTTCCTCGGCAAGGTCATCCACCTCACGCCCGATCACCGCGCCAAGGTCGAGGAGAAGCCCGAGGTCCGCAAAGCCGGCGGCGTCTACTACACGCCCACCTACATCGTCGACTACATCGTCCGGCAGACCCTCGGCCCTCTCGTTGCGGGCAAGACGCCGAAGCAGGTGGAGAAGATCAAGGTGCTCGACCCCGCGTGCGGCTCCGGCTCGTTCCTCCTCGGCGCCTACGAATTCCTGCTCGACTGGCACCTACAGTATTACCTCGCGCACGACCCTGCGACTTGGGCGAAGAAAAAGAATCCGCCCATCTACGAAACCGCGCCCAACGCCCGTGGCGTCGGCCGCGGTTCCGGCAACTGGCAGCTCACCACCGCCGAGAGGAAACGCATCCTCACCGCCAATCTCCACGGCGTCGACATC
>JAHFTD010000139.1 GCA_023269565.1 Opitutaceae bacterium
TGCGCTGGTAGCGCTGCTCCTGCGCGGCGAGGACGCCGCCGAGGGTGTCCATCTCGCGGAACACGTCGAGGATGGCCTGCTCGACCTGGCGCTCGAGGATGAGCAGGCCCGGCGCGCCGCCGAACATGTTCATCATGTGTTTGAACACGCCCGACTCCTCCATGATGATGGACTGGCCGTGCGAGGCGAGGAGCGCGTATTTCTGCGTCGGCGTGGTGAAGGGTTCGTCGGCGGAGTTGGAGTGGCACGAATTGGAGTAATTCATGTAGGCCATCAGCAGCTCGACGGCGGTGCGCGTGAGGTTGTTCTGGAACTCGGCGGCGATGAGCGAGCGGCCGGAGGTCTGGGTGTGGAGCTTGAGCGCCTGCGCCTTGGCGTCGGCGCCGAAGACTTCCTTCATGCCGATGGCCCAGATGCGGCGACAGACGCGGCCGAGCACGAGGTATTCGACGTCGAGGCCGCAATCGAGGAAGAAGGAGAAACGCGGCCCGAACTCGTTGACGTCGCAGCCGCGCGCCTTGAGCAGCTCGGCGTAGGTGAAACCGTTGGAGAGCGTGAACGCGGCCTCCTGCACCGGCGTGGCGCCGGCCTCGGCGATGTGGTAGCCGGAGATCGAGACGGGATACCAGCGTGGCATGTTGGGCACGCACCACTCGATCATGTCGCAGAGGAAACGCAGCGACGCGTCGACGGGGAAGATGACTTCGTTCTGTGCCTGCAGCTCCTTGAGCATGTCGGCCTGGATGGTGCCGCGGAGATTGGGCACGCAGTCGGGGCCGAAGCGGCGCTTGGCGGCGGCGATGAACATCGCCAAGATGACCGGCGCGGGCGCATTCATCGTCATGGAGACGGAGGCGTCCTTGCGCGTGAGGTCGAAGCCGGCGAAGAGCCGCATCATGTCCTCGACGGTGTCGATGGCGACGCCGCCCTCGCCGACCTTGCCGAGCACGCCCTCGGCGTCGGAGTCAATGCCGTAGAGCGTGGGGCCGTCGAACGCGGTGGAGAGGCGGAGGCTCTTTTGGTTTTTGTTAAGGTATTTGAAGCGCGCGTTGGTGTCCTCCGCGAGGCCGAGGCCGGCGAACAGGCGCATGGGCTCCTCGCCGCCGCTGCTTTTGTTCAGATACATCTCGCGATAGGCGGCGTTGGCGAAGGGGAACTCGCCGGGCAGGCCCTGCCCGAGCAGGTAGTCGGCGATGGCGCCGGGCTCGTCGGTCTGCGGCAGCGCGAGGCGCGGGATGACGGTGCCGGTGGGCGACTTGGTTGTCTCGATGGAGGTATTGATCGTGGCCCAGCGTTCGCGGAGCTCGGCGGCGAATTTCGGGTCGGTGCGCGCGCGCGCGACCTCGGCGGCGACGTGGGCGTTGTAGGAATCGACGGAGTCGGCGATTTTTCCGAGGGTGCTCATGAGGAAACCTCCATCCGGCAGGGCTTCTCACCGCCCGTGGATTCAGTCAGGCCGCCGAGTTTCGCGATGGCGGCGAAGAGCTGGTCGACGCCCGGGTCGAAATGCTTCGCGGCCGTCGTCGGGTGGAGGATCTGGCCTTTGCCGTTCTGGTTGAGACGGGCCTGGATCTCGGCGCGCGCGGTGTGCGCCATCGGGTGGTCGCACTTGTTGAGCGCGACGAGGTCGGCACCGTTGAGCAGCGCGATTTTCTGCAGCTGGATCAGACCGCCGTAGTAGGGCGCGAGGACGAAGAGCGACGCGTCGACGAGGCGCTGCTTGCCGCCGAAGATGCCGAACGGGTCGCTCTCCTGGCCGACGCCGACGGACTCGACGAGGATGAGGTCAAACTCGCCGGATTTTTTCAGGACGTCGATCGCCGCGGGCGCGGAGGCGGAGAGGCCGGTGAGGCTGCCGCGCGTGGCGAGGGAGCGGAAGAACACGCGGTCGTGCTGCGCGTAGATGGCGGACACGCGGTCGCCGAGGATGGCACCGCCGGTGTCGGGATGCGACGGGTCGTTGGCGAGGATGGCGATGCGGCCGGCGGGATTGCTCTGGAGGAAGCGCGAGGTCAGCTCGTCGATGAGCGTGGATTTGCCCGCGCCGCCCGGGCCGGCGACGCCGAGCACGAAGCCGCGGGCCGAGCCGGTGCGCTTGACTTGTAGGGCGGGGTCGCTGACCCCGCCGCGAGAGCGCGAACGATTTCTCGCCGACGGCGGGGTCAGCGACCCCGCCCTACATTCGGCAATAGTCAGCGCGCGGGCGAGGGCGCGATCGCCCTTGAACCGGGCGTTGGGCTTCGCGGCGCGGGCGAAGTCGCGCTTGATCTCGGCCATCATCGACTCGAGCGAGGTGCCCGCGAAATAAATGCGGTCAGTGCCCTGCTTCTTCATCAGGCGCGCGTCGGCGAGCGTGATCGTGCCGCCGCCGCCGCCGAAGACGGGGATGTCGCCGTTGCCGGACTTCTTGAGCTGGTCGACGACCTCCTTAAAGAAGACGATGTGCCCGCCGTTGTAGGAGGAAATGCCGACGACGTTGGCGTCCTCCTGGATGGCGGCGCGGACGATGGCGGACGCGGCCTGGTGGTAGCCGAGGTAGATGACCTCGAGGCCGTGGCGGGCGAGCTCGATGTTGATGGTGGTGACGGCGCTGTCGTGCCCGTCGCACACCGGCACGGCGGTGAGAATGCGGAGCGGGGCGGCGGGGGTAGCGCGGCGGGATTTGGCGAAAGCCATAGGCGCCATCAGATACGAATCGGCCCGGCGGGTGCAACTGCCGAGCGGTGTCCGGGCGTAAAAAGTCGCCGGATGTGTGACTCGGTGCGGTAAAACTAATGCGCGGGTGCAACCGAGCGTAATATCCGGGCGATTGGGCGTGTCGCGCTTGCGCGGGGGCGCGACGGCACTACCGTGGGCGGCAACGGACTTTTCCCATGATTCACCCCCATTCGCTCTATCTCGACCAGTTGAAACCCGAAGAACTGGTGTTCTTGAAAAACGCGACCGACTTTGTCGCCAAGGAAATCGCGCCGAACACCGCGGCGTGGGAGGAGAAGGAGGAGCTGCCGCGCGAGCTGTTCACCAAGGCCGGCCGCGCCGGGCTCATGGGCATGCTGGCGCCGAAGTCAGTGGGCGGGCAGGGGCTGTCGATGCTGGCGTTCTGCCTCGTGATCGAGGAGATCGCGCGGCACTGCGGCGCTTTCGCCATGAACATGGCGGCACACAACGCGCTCTGCGT
Organism: Opitutaceae bacterium; assembly: GCA_023269565.1. Lineage (GTDB taxonomy): Bacteria > Verrucomicrobiota > Verrucomicrobiia > Opitutales > Opitutaceae > JAHFTD01. The sequence continues at coordinate 3,179 of JAHFTD010000139.1, forward strand.
CGGCCACCCGCTCGGCTACGCCAGCGACGAGCTGATGCGGAAGATTTTTCCCAGCGCGCTCAACGGCGACTGGATGGTGGCGTGGGCGCTGACCGAGCCGAACGCCGGGTCCGACACCGGCGGCGTCGAGACCACCGGCACGCTGCGTCCCGACGGCATCTGGGCGCTCAACGGCCACAAGACCTACATCACGATGGGCCTGCACTCCGACCGCATGATCGTCATGGCGGTCACCGGCAAGGACGAGAAGGGCAAGAAGGAGTTCTCGGCTTTCTGGATCCACACGAAGGACATCGAACCCGTGCGCAAGGTGCCGACCACCGGCGTGCGTGCGTCGAACACCAGCGAGTTTTACCTGAAGGACGTGCCCGCCGAGATGATCGGCCAGCGCGGCAAGGGCCAGCACGCGGCGCTCGCGTGCCTCGACGGCGGGCGGCTCGGCATCGCGGCCATGGCGATCGGGCTCGGCCGCGCCGCGCTGGAGATCGCCAAGCAGCGCATGCTCA
>JAHFTD010000140.1 GCA_023269565.1 Opitutaceae bacterium
CCTCGCCGAGGTTGTGGCGGAGGATGGCGGCCAGTGCGGCTGGTTCCCGCACCTCGATCGTTTTGCCGGAGACGGCGATGAGCTTCCGGTCGCGCAGCCGCGCGAGCGTGCGCGAGAGTGTCTCGCTGCTGGTGCCGAGCTCGGCGGCCAGCACGCGCTTGGTGCCGGGCAGCTGGATCGGGCCGGCGCGGCCGTGGCTGTGTTTCACGAGCCAGTTGATAAGGCGGCTCTCCACATCCTTCAGCGTCAGGTCGTCGAGCATGCCGACGACTACGCGGAGGTGGATACTCATCGAGCCGAGCATGCGCAACGCGAGGTCGGGCCGCCGGCCGATGAGCGCGAGGATGGGCGCCTTCGGGATGAGCAGCACCGTGCTCGCCTCCACGGCGCGGGCGTCGGCGGGATATCCGGTGGGCGCGGCCAGCGCCGCCTCGGCGAAGGACTCGCCCGCGCGGAAGACATGGATGACCTGCTCCTTGCCCGCGGCGCTGACCCGGTGGACGTTGATCGCGCCGCGTTGCACGAGGTAGAAGCCGCGCGACGCCTCGCCCTCGCGGAAGAGATACTGGCCCTTGGCCAGCGACTGCGCCACGGTGAACGAGGCGATGGCGGTCAGGTCCTCCGTGGATAGCCCGGAAAAAATCTGGCAGCAGCGCAGCGAGCCAATGAGGCCGGTGATCTTCAACTCAGAGTGGGGGGCGGACATGGAGCGCGGGCAGCAAAGCGCACCCCGCCGCGCGAGTCGCGCCCAAAATCAACCGCCGGATTCCCGGGGCGGGAGCAGCGGGGAGAAGCTCACGCCATCACAATATCTGCGCAGCAATTTGGTTAGCTTGACGCAAATCATGGTTAGCGCGCCCCGCAGCGGCGTAGTATGCTACCCTCCGTAATTCCCGCCATGCTAGAGTCCACCACCATCTTTTTGGCCAAGTTTAATACCCGGCACCAGCCGGTCCGTGAAATTCCACCGGCCGAGCGCCTGGTGATAAAACGCGACGGGACCACGGTCCCGTGGGATCCCGCCAAGATCACCCGCGCCATCGCGCTCGCGTTCTGCGACGTCTGGCACGGCGGCACGCCCAATCCCCATCGCGCCGACGCCGCGGCGCGTTACGGACTGGACGCCGGCACTTTCGAACGCGTCCAGACCATCACGCGCCGTGCCGCGCGCATGCTGGAACTCGGCTACCGTGCGGGCCGCCACCCGACCATCGAGCAGGTGCAGGACACTGTGGAGAAGGCCATCGCCGCCGAGGGCGAATGGGACGTCGCGCGCTCCTATATCGTCTACCGCGAAAAAAAAGCGGCACACCGGCTCAACCATTATCCGGAGAACGGCCTGAGCAACTACATCGCCTGCGCCAAATACGCGCGCTACCGCCGCGAGCTCGGCCGTCGCGAGTCGTTCGGCGAGGCCGTGCGCCGCGTGCAGGCGATGCACCTGCGGTTTTTCCACGACAAGCTGGCTCTACGCCTGCCGGCGCCCGGCGCCGACTCACCCGCCGACCCGGCCGACTGTCGCTTGCTCGCCGAGTGGCTGGCCGGCGGCACGCTCAACGACGCCGTGCAGCGGGCCTTCGGCGCCGTCGTGCAGAAGCGCGTGCTGCCCTCGATGCGCTCGCTGCAGTTCGGCGGCGAGGCCATCCTCCGCAACCACGCGCGGCTCTTCAACTGCTCGTTCAGCCCGGCGGACCGCGTGGAGTTCTTCCGCGAGTATTTCTACCTGCTGCTCGCGGGCACCGGCTGCGGCTTCTCGGTGCAACGGCATCACGTCGACCGACTGCCGGGGCTGCCGGCGCGGGCGGCGGAGTTCGACCTGCCAGTGGTGCATCACGTCATCCCTGACACCATTGAAGGCTGGGCCGACGCGCTGCATGTGCTGTTTCGCAGCCATCTCGAGGGCTTCAAGGCGGAGTTCAACTATTCCGAGATCCGTCCGCGCGGCAGCGCGCTGCGCACCTCGGGTGGCAAGGCGCCCGGCCACCTGCCGCTCAAGCAGGCACTGCTCGACACCGAGGCGATCCTCTCCGGCGCCGCCGGCCGCCGCCTGCGCCCCGTCGAGGTCTACGACATCGGCATGTTCATCGCGCGCGCCGTGCTCAGCGGCGGCATCCGCCGCTCGGCCACCATCTGCCTGTTCTCGCCCGACGACGAGGAGATGATGGACGCCAAGACCGGCCACTGGTTCGAGAAAAACCCGCAGCGCGCCGCCTCGAACAATTCCGCCGTGCTCCCGCGCGCGCTGCCCGACGACACGCAGTTTCGGAAACTCTTCCACGCCCAGAAGGAGTTCGGCGAGCCGGGCTTCTACTTCGCCGACCATCCCGACTACGGTTGCAATCCCTGCTGCGAGATCGGCCTGCACCCGGTCCTCGCGGGGCCGCTCGACGAAGCCGGGACGGCGCGGTTGCGCGCGCTCGGCTACACCGGCGAACTCGAGCCCGGCACGCGGCTCTCCGGCTGGCAGATGTGCAACCTGAGCACGATCAACGGCGCCGTGCTGCAGACCAAGGACGATTTCTTCGTCGCGTGCATCCACGCCGCCGTCATCGGCACGCTGCAGGCCGCCTACACCGACATCCCGTATCTCGGCCCGGTCACGCGCTACCTCAACGAGCGCGATGCGCTGCTCGGCGTCTCCGTCTGCGGCTTCATGGACAACCCGGAGATTCTCTTCGACCCCGAGGTGCTGCGGCGCGGCGCACTCATATGCCGGGCGACCAACTTGATTATCGCGCGGGAAATCGGCATCCGGCCGGCCGCGCGCGTGACGTGCGTCAAGCCCGAGGGCACGGCGTCGCTGCTGCTCGGGGCGGCGTCGGGCATCCACCCGCACCACGCGCGGCACTATTTCCGCCGCGTGCAGGCCAACCGCCGCGATCCCATCTACCGGCATTTCCACGCCGTCAATCCGCACCTGACCGAGGTCTCCGTCTACCGGCCCGACATGGACGACGTCATCACCTTCCCCGTCGAGGCGCCGCCGCACGCCATCCTGCGTGACGAGATCAACGCGCTCGACTTCCTGCACTTCGTCCAGCTCGTGCAGCAGCACTGGGTGCTCAACGGCGAGGCGGAGGCGACCCGTTCGCCCGGCCTGCACCACAACGTCTCCCACACCTGCACGGTGAAGCCCGACGAGTGGGCCGCCGTGGCCGATTTCATCTGGGAGCACCGCGCCGGCTTCACCGGCGTGGCGCTGCTCGCGCAGGAGGCCGACAAACGCTACCCGCAGGCCCCGCGCGAGGCCGTGCTCACCGACGACGACGTGGCCAAGTGGAACCGGCTCCGCTACCAGCCGGTGAACTACACCCAACTCGAGGAGAACACCGACGAGACCGCCCTGAAGGACGTCGCGGCCTGCGCCGGCGGCACTTGTGAGTTGACGTAGCGTCCCGCTGTTTCCCGCACATGCCACCTGCTAAGTGTCATGTGCCAGGGCGGGACTCACGTGCGCCAGAAGCTGACGGACCAGGAGCCGTCGGCGCGGCGTTCGAAACTGGATTCGTAACCTTCGCTTTTAAGCAGTTCGATGAGCGGTGCGGGCAGAAACGGCGCGATCAGCGTCAGTCCGGCGTCCGGCGTCAACGCGGCAAGGCGTTTCCGGATCTCCGGCAACGGCTCGGTGCCGCCGGCGAGCAGCGGCCGGACATCGAGGGTCTTGAA
>JAHFTD010000062.1 GCA_023269565.1 Opitutaceae bacterium
ATCACCGGGTTGAAATGCTCGATGTGCCCCACCTGCACGAGGCGGCCCGCCTGCTGCGCGGCCGCGAGCACCTGCTCGGCCTCCTCCAGCGAGGCGCACAGCGGTTTCTCAATCAGCAAGTGGCAGCCGGCGGCGAGCAGCGGCAGCGCGACCTCGGCGTGCCGGTCGGTTGGGACAACCACGCTGACCGCCTCGCACGCCGCGCCGAGCTCCGCGAGCGTGGCAAAGCGCCGGCAGTTGTGCTTGGCGCAGATCTCCGCCGCGCGGGTGTCGCTGGTTTCGAAGATGCCGATCAATTCGGCACCGGGCAGCGAGGCGTAGATGCGCGCGTGGTGCTGCCCGAGCGAGCCGACACCGGCAACGCCGCATTTGATTCTGGGCTTAGCCATGGTCCAACTGTCCGTTTTTCAGAAAGAGCTGGCGATTCGTTTTTTTCGCATGCGCCGGATTATGGGTGACGAGCACCAGCGCGGCCTGTTCCTCAGCGCAGACCTCGAGCAGCAGCTGGATGACCTCATCGCCGGTGCGCTCGTCGAGGTTGCCGGTCGGCTCGTCGGCGAGGATCATATTGGGGCGGTTCATCAAGGCGCGAGCCACGGCGACACGTTGGCGCTCGCCGCCAGAAAGCTGCGCTGGCAGATGGTGTCCGCGCTCCGCGAGACCGACGCGCCTGAGCAGGGCCGCGGCCCGGGCGCGCTCGACCGCGCCGACGCCGCCGAGGATGCGCGCGGCCATCAGCACGTTCGCCGCGGCGTCGATCTCTGGGATCAGGTAATAGGACTGGAAAACCATGCCAAGAAACCGCCCACGGCGCGCGGTGAGCTCGCCGAGTGGCAATTGATGCGCGGCCTCTACACCCCAGATCAGTTCGCCCGCTTCGGAGCGGTCGAGGCCAGCGAGCAGGTTGAGTAGCGTGCTCTTGCCCGAGCCGGACTCGCCGCGGATGCTGACACTCTCGCCTGTGGCGACGGCCAGATCAACGCCGCGCAGCACCTCGAGCGTGGAGTCGCCGCTGCGGTAGTTTTTCCGCAGGCCGGTGGCACGCAGAACTGGAGACAAATCACTCACTACGCAAGGCCTCCACGGGTTTGAGTTTCGCCGCACGCCACGCGGGCATGAGTCCCGCCAGCGTCGCCGCAGCTAGGGTAAAGACGATAATGGTGACGACGTCGCGCGGCTCCGTGTGCGCCGGCAGTTGACTGAACTGGTAGAATTTCACGAACACATCCTGCCCCATCGTGAGGCTGGCGATGAGGTGCACAAGGTTGTCGCGGTAGCGCAGCAGCGCGAACCCCAGCGCGAGCCCCGCCGCCGTGCCGCCGAGCCCGATGACGAGTCCCTGCGCGCAAAAACACAGCGCCACATCGCGCGCCTTCCCGCCCATCGCACTGAGCAGGCCGATCTCGCGGGTCTTGCGCACGACGGTGACGAGCAGCGAGCTGGTGATGGAGAACGCCGCGACAATGACGATGAACGTCAGCAGGAAAAAGATCATATTGCGCTCGAAGCTGAGCACGGCCTGGAAATCGGCGTTGGCCTCGAACCAGGTGAGCGCGCGCACGCCGGGCGGCAGCATGGTGTTCAGTGTGGCGGCGGCGGCGAACTCGTCGGCGCCTGGCTTCAGCCGGACGTTGTAGCCGTGGACCAGGTGCCCGAGGCCATAGAGGTCCTGCATCAGGCGCAGCGAGCAGAGCACGGTGGAGCTGTCGAGCTGCTGGTGCCCGATCTGGAAGATGCCGGCCACGCGCACCTCGCGCGGCAGCAGCACCTCGTTGTTCTTCATCCGCTCGAGCATCAGCGGCGAATAGACACTGACCTTGTCGCCGGGGCTGACACCAAGCGAATTGGCGAGCAGCGAGCTGAGGATCACCGAATCGTCGTCCAGATCGTCAAGCGAGCCGGCGGTAAGGTAGCGCTCGAGCGGGATGACCGGTCTGATCCGGGCAGGATCGAACCCCTGCACCGCCGGAAAGGCGGGCCGGCTCCGGTATTCGAGCATCACGACGCCCTGCGCGTAGGGCGAGAACGCGGCGACGCCCGGCGCGGAACTGAGCGCCTGCTCGACTGCAGCCGCCGTGGCGGCGGCGAGCGGATCGCGGCCGCGCACCTGAATCTCGCCCTGCGTGTCGATGATCATGCGCCGGATCTGGTGCCCGAATCCGCCCATAACGCTTGTCGTCACCAGCATCAGGGCCACGCCGAGCGCCACGCCCGCCACGGAAATCAGGGTGAAGAACGGCAGCCTCCGCCCGGATGGGAAAAGCTGCTTGAGGGCGAGGTAGAGATACCAGGGCATGGCGACGCTGCAGCAGTCAGCTTTCAGCTTCCGGAGTTCCACTCAAGCCCGCGTTAGGACGGCTTCGCCTCGGCCGGCCGCAAGGACGGGAACAGGATGACATCGCGGATGCTCTCGGCGCCGGTGAGCAGGATGCATAGCCGGTCGATGCCGACGCCCATGCCGCCGGCGGGAGGCATGCCGTGTTCGAGTGCGATCAGGAAGTCGATATCCATCTTCTGCCGGTCCTCGCCGATCTGCTGCTCGAACATCTCGCGCTGCACGAAGGGGTCGTTCTGCTCCGAGTAGGCGGGCGCGATCTCCATGCCGCCGATGATGAGCTCGAACACGTCGATGAGGCCGGGGTCCTCGGCGTTGAGCTTGGCCAGCGGGCAGAGCTCCTTCGGCAGGTGCGTGACGAAGGTCGGCTGGATGAGCGTCGGCTCGATCTTCTTGGAAAAAATCTCGTTCACGATCTCGTGCGTTTCCCAGCCGGCGTGGATCTCGAGGCCGAGCTGCTGCGCGGCGGCGGCGGCCTCGGCACGATACTTGGCCGGGTCGCCGCGGTGCGCACTGAGTTTTGCGCCGACGGCCCCGTCGATCAGATCGAAATACCGCGTCTCACGCCACGGGGCGCCGAGATCGATGACCTGCCCACTGGCGGCGTGCTTCAGCTCGAGCGAGCCGTTGACCTCCTGCGCAGCGTTTTTCACCAGCGCCTGGATGAGGTCCATCATGCCGCGGAAATCGGAGTAGGCCTGGTAGACCTCGAGCATGGTGAACTCGGGGTTATGCTTCCGGGAGATGCCCTCGTTGCGGAAGATGCGGCCGATCTCGCACACGCGGTCGATGCCGCCGACGAGCAGGCGCTTGAGGCGCAGCTCGAGCGCGATGCGTAGGAAGAAATCCACGCCGAGGGCGTTGTGGTGCGTGACGAACGGCCGCGCGGCGGCGCCGCCGGCCACGTTTTCAAGCACGGGCGTCTCCACCTCGATGAATTTGCGCCCGGCGAGCGTGCGCCGGAGGCTGGCGACGATGCGGCTGCGCTTGAGCAGGCGGTCGCGCGACTCGGGATTGACGATGAGGTCGAGGTAGCGCTGGCGGTAGACCTGCTCGGAATCTGTGAGCCCGTGCCATTTTTCTGGCAGCGGGCGCAGGGCCTTGGCCACGAGGGTGTATTTTTCGACGCGGACGGTGATCTCACCGGTCTTGGTCTTGAAGAGCGCGCCTTCCACGCCGATAAAGTCGCCAAGGTCGAGCTTCTTGAACGCCGCGTAGGTGGCGTCGCCCAACAGGTCTTTCTTCACGTAGAGCTGGAGCTGGCCCTGCTGGTCGAGAATCTTCACGAACTGGCTCTTGCCCATGTCGCGGAAGACCACGAGCCGGCCGGCCACCTGCACGCGCACGGTGTTATCCTGCCCCTCCACGTAGGCGCGCACGGCCTCAGCCGAGAAGTGCGTCTGGCCGCAGCTGGCGCGGAACGGGTCGCGGCCGGCCGCGCGCAGTTCCTGCAATTTCTGCAGCCGCACGGCATACTGGTCGTGGGAGATGTCCGGGGGATTGTCGCTCATGGAACGGCGCCTAGCTAGGGGCCGCCGCCCGCACGGGGCAAATGGAAAGTGCTTCCCGGCCGCACCGCCGCCGCCATAGTGCGCCCATGCGCTACCGCCGGATGCCCATCGAGGTCGAGTCGCCCGAGCAGCTGGGTTACGACAAAATCAAATACAACCTGACCGAGAGCTCGTATGCCGACATGGCGTTCGGCGATCTCGGGCTCGATTTGAAGGACCTGCTCGTCGCTTACTGCGACCACCGCGGCAAGCCCGAGCTGCGCCAGCTCATCGCCCGCGAGAGCGGCCTGGCCTCGCCCGACGCCGTGCTGCTGACGCCCGGTGCGGCCGGCGCGCTCTTCATCATCGCCACCACCCTGCTCTCGCCCGACGACCATCTGCTCGTCGTCCGGCCCAACTACGCCACCAACCTCGAGACGCCCCGTGCCATCGGCTGCCACCTCGACCTCTACGATTTGAAATTCGAGGAGGGCTTCGACATCGACGTGGACCAGCTCGCCCGGATGCTGCACCCGCGGACGAAATACATCAGCATCACCGTGCCGCACAACCCCACCGGTGTCGTCCTTAGCGAGGCGCGGCTGCGCGCGCTTGTCGCGCTGGCCGAGAGGCGCGGTATAAAATTGCTCGTGGACGAGACCTACCGCGAGATGACCTACGGCGGACCGCTGCCCGTCGCCGCGTCGCTCTCGCCCGCGGCCATCAGCGTGTCGTCGCTCTCGAAGAGCTACGGCCTGCCCGGCATCCGGATGGGCTGGCTCGCCACGCAGGACACCGCGCTGATGGAAACATTTCTCGCCGCGAAGGAGCAGATTGTCATCTGCAACTCGGTCGTCGACGAGGAAATCGCGTGGCAGTTCCTGTGCTGCAAGGCCGACTGGCTGCCGCGTATCCAGTGCGACATCGCGGAGAAATTTGCCGTCGTCCGCAACTGGTATGCCGGGCAGGACGACGTCGAGTGGGTGGAGCCGCGCGGCGGCGTGGTAGCGTTCCCGCGCATCAAGCCCGCGCGCAGCGTCGACGTTGAACGTTTCTACCAAATCCTGAACGAGCAGCACGGCACCTATGTCGGACCGGGGCACTGGTTCGAGATGGACCGGCGGTTCTTCCGTATCGGCTACGGCTGGCCGAAGAAGGCGGACCTCGCCGCCGGGCTCGCCGCGATCACCGCGGCGGTGCGCTCCGCTTGACTGGCCCCGTGGATGCGGATTCCCTAGGTTGTTTCATGTCTTCCACCGCACCCGTGTCCGTAAAGGTTTCGCCCGCGACCCTCGACTGGGGTCGCACGGCGTATGCGGAGGCCTGGAAACGGCAGGAGGAACTGGTCGCTCGCCGCAACACCGGCGAAACCGGCGACACGCTGGTCTTCACCGAACACAACCCCGTCTACACGATGGGCGTGCGGCGCGGCGCCGAGCAAAACATGCTGTGGGTCGAAGCCGAGCTGCGGCGCCGCGACCTCGAGGTTTTCCAGACCAACCGCGGCGGCGACATCACTTACCACGGCCCGGGGCAGATCGTCGGGTATCCCATTGTGAACCTGGCCGCGCGCAAGGACCTGCACGCCTACCTGCGTTTTCTCGAGCAAGTGTTGATCAATTCTGTCGGCATGTTCGGCCTCGCCGCCGCTCGCCGCGAGGGCAAGACCGGCATCTGGCTCGGCCCGCGCAAGATCGCGGCCATCGGCGTCGCGGTAAAGAAATGGACGACCTTCCACGGCTTCGCGCTCAACGTGGCCACCGACCTTGCGCCGTTCGCCGGCATCGTGCCCTGCGGCATCACCGACGGCACTGTGACCTCCATGGCGCTGGAGCTCGGCCGCGCGCCCGACCCCGCCGAGGTGCGCCGCGTGTTGGCGGCGGAATTCTGGCGGATGTTGCCGGAATTTTTTAACCACGGATTGCACTGATGAACACGGATATTGGCGGCGGAAAAATCCCAGCCTTGAATAATCCGCGGAAATCCGTGCCATCCGTGGTTTCCGCCTCATGACCACCCTCCGCAAACCCGACTGGCTCCGCGCCAAGCTGCCCTCCGGTCCCGGCTACCAGGCGACCCGCCGCCTCGTCGAGGACAGCAGGCTCCACACCGTCTGCCAGAGCGCACAGTGCCCGAACATCGGCGAGTGCTGGTCGCGCGGCACCGCCACGGTCATGATCCTCGGCAACATCTGCACGCGCTCCTGCAATTTCTGCGCGATCCAGACCGGCCGCCCGACGGAGTTCGACCTCGGCGAACCCGCGCGCGTAGCCGATGCTGTGCGTAAGATGGGTTTGCGCCACTGCGTCATCACCTCCGTCGCCCGCGACGACCTGAAGGACGGCGGCGCCGGCGTGTGGGCCGCGACCATCCGCGCCACGAAATACAGGAACCCGCAGTGCGCTATTGAGGTGCTCGTGCCGGACTTCAAGGGACACCTCGACCAAGTGGACATCGTGCTCGACGCCCAGCCCGACATTTTCAACCACAACGTCGAGACCGTCGAGCGGCTGCAGCGGCCCGTGCGCGTGCAGGCCCGCTACGACCGCAGCCGGAGCGTGCTCCGCCACGCCAAGAGCCGCGGGTTCACGACCAAGACCGGCCTCATGCTCGGTCTTGGCGAGACGCAGCCCGAGGTCGAGCAATGCCTGCGCGACATCGCCAGCGACCAGACCGACATCCTGACCATCGGCCAATACCTCCAACCCACGCCGCAGCACTGGAAAATCGACCGCTGGGTGCCGCCGGAGGAGTTCGCCCACTGGAAAAAATTCGGTCTCGAAATCGGCATCGGTGTCATCGAGAGCGGTCCTCTCGTGCGCTCCAGTTACCACGCCGACGAGCAGTCACAGAAATACACCGGCCCCGATCACCTCAATACCGCTAACGCGTTCGCCAGTGCGGGGTGAGAGACGAGCTCGCCGGTCCCGCCCGGGGATACCGGTGCTTGGTGCTTATTTATCGATGGAGGGAACACGTTGCGGGTCTTGCCAACCACACGGGCCATGAGTTGGCTCGCGCAATGAGGATTTTCCTGATTGTGGCCATGTTCGCATCCTGCCTGCAAGCGCAGGAGCCAGCACCGCCACGGTATTTCGAACCCGAAAAGGCGCTGAGGCCCGAGGGCACGGTCGTTGTGCTGCTCGGCACCGGCATGCCGGTGGCCAATCCGCGCACTTCCGGCCCGGCCACGGCGGTCGTCGTGCGCGATCGCGTGTTTCTTTTCGACGCCGGGCCGGGCGTGGTCAGGCAGCTGGCTGCGGCGGGCCTGCCGATCAATGGCGTCACGGCGGCATTCATCACCCACCTGCACAGTGACCACACCCTTGGTTACCCCGATCTGATTTTCACGACTTGGGTCATGGGTCGAATCACGCCGCTGTCGGTTTACGGGCCGCCCGGGTTGAAAATCATGACCGATCACCTGCTCGCGGCATGGGCGGAGGACATCGAGGTGCGCGTGACTGGTTTTGAGCGCAACCCCCGCAGCGGCTATAGCGTGGATGCACACGAAATCGAGCCCGGCGTGGTCTACGATCAGGGTGGTGTGCGCGTGACGGCGTTCGCCGTGCGCCATGGCAGCTGGAAACGCGCCTATGGCTACCGCATCGACACGCCCGACCGCTCGATTGTCATTTCGGGCGACACCGCTCCCAGCGACGAGCTGGTCCGCATCGCCGCGGGTTGCGACGTGCTGGTGCATGAGGTTTACCCCGCGGTCCGACTCAAACCCGAGAAGCGGCCCGGTGGCGAATTTTGGGTCGCCTATATGCGGAGCTTCCACACCTCGGACGAGGAGCTCGGCGCCATCGCCGACAAGATCCGCCCGAAGAAACTGATCCTGCACCACATCGTGCGCATGGGCGGGACCGACGAGGAAGTGCTGGCCGGCGTGCGCCGCGGTGGATACACTGGTGAAGCGGTCATCGGCCACGACTTGGAGCGGCATTAAACGATCTGCGGTGGATTGCGTTCCGCGGCCGAACTGTTTGATTGTTCGCATGAAGTCCCGCCTTCTCTTCCTTGTGGCCAGTGCGAGCGTCTTGGCTGCCACCGCCCACGCCGCGGGCAAGCTCGTCGCTGGGCCGATGCTCGGCTACGCGGCCCACCGCGAAACGTTCATCTGGGTCGAGACGCGGGACGCCCGGCGCGTCGCGCTCGACTACTGGCTGGCCGGCAAGCCGGAAACCAAGCAAACGATCGAAAAGGACCGTCTGCGCGAGACGATCGTCGGTGGGCAAATCAGTCATTTTCGCCCCGGCCTGCTCGAGCCGGGCGCGCACTACGAATACAGCCTGAGCGTCGACGGGGTGAAGCAGACGTTTCCCTACCCACTCACGTTTCAGACGCTACCGCTCTGGGAATGGCGCACCTCGCCCCCCGATTTCAGGTTCATCTTTGGCACCTGCGCCTACCTCAACGAGCCAGCCTACGACCGGCCCGGCCAGCCCTATGGTCGCACCTTGGAAACCTTCCGGCACATGGCTGACAGCGGGGCGGACTTCATGCTCTGGGGCGGTGACAACTGGTATTATCGCGAGGCGGACTTCGATTCCATCAGTGGCCTCTGGCATCGCGCGCAACACGACCGCGCCCAGCCCGCCTACCAGAAATTGTTCGCCGTCATGAACCACTATGCCACCTGGGACGACCACGACTACGGTTCGGACGACTCGAACAAGGGTTTCGAATTCAAGGACGAGACCCTGCGCATCTTCAAGGCCTACTGGGGTAACCCTGGCTACGGCGAGGCCGACAACCCCGGCGTCTACCATAAATTCTTCTGGGGCGATGCCGCGTTCTTCGTCATGGACAATCGCTCCTACCGCGACGACGACTACCTCGGATCCACCGACACCCGGGAGATGAAGACCCAATACGGTGCGCGCCAGCGCGACTGGCTGAAGCAATCGTTGCTCGCGGTGCAGCGCCTGGGGCATTTCACCTTCAAATTCATTGTGACCGGCGGGCAGGTCATCACCGATTTCGGCGGACGCACCGAGACCTTTGCCTATTTTCAGGCAGAGAGGGAAGAACTGCTCAAATTCATCAAGGAACACCACATCACCGGCGTCATCTTCCTGAGTGGCGACGTGCATTTCACAGAACTGGCGCGAGAGAAGCTGACCGACACTCAATGGGTCTACGAGCTCACCTCCTCGCCGCTTTCCGCCGGCGAAACCAAATTCGGCCAAGGCGAGCGCGCGCGGGATCCCCACCGCGTCGAAGGCACCGCCGTCGACGACCAGAATTTCTCCCTCCTCTCCATCCATGGTCCGAAGAATGACCGGGAAATCACCATCACCTGCATCGACAAGCAGGGAGTGAAACGCTGGGAGCAGACCATCAAGGCCGCCGAATTGAAGTGAGTGGCCGGCCTGATATCGGGGTCTGCCGGTGAAATAACCTCGCCTCGTTCCGCTGCGGGGTTAATTTTTTGCGGGCAAAACACCCTGATATGGAGACCAAGCAACAAATCGTCCACAACTGGCTGCCGCGCTACACCGGCGTCCCCCTCAAGGATTTCGGCCGCTACATCCTGCTCACCAACTTTCAGCGCTACGTCGACCTCTTCGCGCAATGGCACCGCGTGCCCGTCGTTGGCCGCGACAAGCCCATGCCCAGCGCCACCGCCGGCGGCATCACCATCATCAATTTCGGCATGGGCAGCGCCACCGCCGCCACCGTCATGGACCTACTCACCGCCGTCCATCCCAAGGCCGTGCTCTTCCTCGGCAAGTGCGGCGGCCTCAAGCACCGCGCCAAGATCGGCAGCCTCATCCTCCCCATCGCCGCCATCCGCGGCGAGGGCACGAGCAACGACTACTTCCCGCCCGAGGTGCCCGCCCTGCCCGCCTTCGCCCTTCAGAAGGCTATCTCCACTACCATCCGCGACCACCACTTGGACTACTGGACCGGCACCGTCTACACCACTAACCGCCGTGTCTGGGAGCACGACACCGACTTCAAGAAATACCTGAAGAAAATCCGCGTCATCGGCATCGACATGGAGACCGCCACTATTTTCATCACGGCCTTCGCCAACGGCACCGTCGCCGGCGTCCTGCTGCTCGTCTCCGACCAGCCGATGACCCCCGAGGGCGTGAAAACCAGCGAGAGCGACCTGAAAATCGACGCCCAATACGTCGAGACCCACCTCCGCATCGGCATCAATTCCCTGAAGCAGCTCATTAACAAGGGACTCACGGTCAAGCACCTGAAGTTCTGAAATCCCCGCCATGTTTGTCCGGATCCGCTGCGCGATCTCGAACAGCTACCTGCTCCTTGGCGAGCAACCGGTGCTGGTCGACACCGGCGCACCCGGCGATCTGCCCCGCATTCTGGCCGCCCTGAAAACCCATGGCATCGAGCCGGGCCGGCTGGCGCTTATCGTGCTTACCCACGCTCACAGTGATCACGCGGGCTGCGCCGCCGAACTGCGCCGCCGCACCGGCGCCCGGGTCGCCCTGCACGCCGCCGACGCCCCGCTCGCCCGCGCGGGCGAAAACGGCGTCCTCGCCCCCACCTCGCAGCTCGGCCGCATTGTGCGTCCCTTCGTTGACCAGCCCTTCGAGGGCTTTGAACCCGACATTCTCTTCCGCGACGGCTTTGCGCTCGAGCCCTACGGGGTTAAGGGCCGCGTGCTCGCCACCCCGGGACACACCGCCGGCTCGGCTTCCGTGCTCCTCGCCAACGGCGAGGCCCTCATCGGCGACGTGCTCCGCGGCAGTCTGGTCTGGCCCAACCGCGCCGCCCCGCATTTTTTTTGCAACGACCCCGAGGTGAACGCCCGCAGTATCGTGCGGCTGGCCCGTGAGGCTCCGATCCGCTGCCATCCCGGCGTCCTCGGCAGCTTTCCCGGCTCGGAACTCGGCCGCTACCTGACGACCGTCTCGGGCGAGGTCCTCGAATTCTCCGGCGAACCCGCCTAGGGCAGCACGTCGATCCAGAAGGGCACGAAGGTCACGGTGCCGGCGAGGTTCACCTGCGCCCAGATGACGTAGCGGCCCGATTGCGGGATCGTAATCTTGAAGGTCAGCTCCGGGCGCGCCGCCGCGGGCGGGCGGTTCAAGTCGGTCTCGTTGGGATGCAGGTGCGCAAAGCCGCTGCGCTCCTCATCGAAGGCCACGAGGTGCGCGAAGGCACCCATCACCGGCCGGAGTTCAACTGGTCCGCCACCTTCTTTGCGCTCCATGCGGAAACGCAGGTCGGCCGGCTTCCGGACCTGAAACAGCGAAGGCGTCTCCAAAGTGAAAATATATCCGCCGGCCTCATACGTCTGGTTCGTCTCGCGCGCCACCCGCGGCACGAGGCCGGGCACGTTGAAATCGGCTGCCGCGTAGAGTCCGCGCACCGTGGCGGCAGGCGTGAAATCCGCGAACACGCGGTAGGTGCCCACTCGCTCGGGTGTCAGCGTGAACACCCACTCGCCCGCACGCCGGCCGGGCTCGGGATGGATGTGCTGGTAGTCGAGCAGCGTCGGATCGACGATGAGCAGGTGGAGCTTCCGCGTGTGAGCGACGAGCAAATCCTCGGGCGCGATCGGCTTGCCACTGGCCGTGCGCATCGTGAGGGTGAAGCGCACCGGCTTGAACTGCGCCGGCGGCGCGTCGCTTTGCAGCGCAAGCGACACCGGCGAGCGCGCCGCCACGACGGGAATGAACTGCGGATTGGCCGGATCGCAGAACTCGATGGCGCCCTTCCCCACAACGCGAAAATCCATGTGGCTCAGGTTGGTGCCCGTCGGCAGGAGACGCACGACGACATAGAGCGCCAGCGCCGCACCGGTGATGATGCCGATTGAGCGGCGCTGCGAATGCGAGAGACTGGCCGGAGCGTGGTCCACGTCAGATCTTTTTCATCCGGCGGATGAATTCCTCCGGCTTCCACACACTGCCGTCCTCGCGGTGGATGATTTTGCCTTGGGCGTCGATCAGCAGCGTGGCGAGCGAGTGCTTGATGGTGCCACCCTCGAATTCGCGGATGACGCCCAGCTGTGCGAGCAGCTGACGCACGGCGGCGTCGGGGCCGGTCAGGAAGGTGAAGTTGGCCGTGTCGATGCCGCGAACCCCGGCGTAGTCCTTGAGCACGCCCGGCGTGTCGTATTCGGGATCGAGCGAGATGGAAACCAATTCGAGGCCGGCGAGGCCGGCCTCGCGCGCCGCCTTCTGCAGTGCGATCATGCGTTCGGTGGCAGCCGGGCACATCGTGGCAATGGGACAACGGGTGAAGATGAAATTGAGCACCACCTGCTTGCCGCGGAAGCGGCTCAGCGCGACCGTGCGGCCCTCCTGGTCGAGCAGCGTGAAGTCGGGCGCGGTCTCACCGATTTCGCGATAGACCTCGCGGCCGCGCATGGCGGTGTCCTGCGCGAGCGCCTTCGTGGCGGCGTCGATCAGCTGGTTGGTCTGCCGGTCGTCGGGCCAGATTTTTTCGAGCCGCCATTCGCCGCCCTTGCCCTCGACCAGCTCGGCGCGGATCCGCTGGCCGGGCTGGAGAATCGCGAGGTCGGCCTTCGGGACCGTGAATTCCATCGTCATCGCCGGCATGAAGCCCTCGATCTTGTCGTGCGCCACCAGGAGCGTTCGGCGCGCAGGGTCGATCTTCACGACTTCCCCGGTGAGCGGATGCCGAGGCTCGGCGAGTTTCACCGGTGCAGCAATCTGGGTGGACGCAGCAGAAGCGCTCTGTCGTCCGCAACCGGGGCTCCAGCCCAGGGCCGTGCCTATAAGTCCGAGCAGAACCGCTTGCCCGGCGCGTGAATAGATGCGCTTCATGCCCGACACCCATTTGCCAACGGCGGAAATTGTCAAAAGGTTTGCGCTCCCGCGGCCCGAAGTATCACTTCCCGTTTCCCCCGCCACCGCCCCGCTTGATGAACCGCACGCCGCTCTACAAACCCGCCCTCGCCTGGTCCGCCGCGCTCGGCAGCCTGTGGGTTTTCGTGCTCGTGATGCTCGGCGCATTCACGACCAGCATCGGCGCCGGCATGGTTTTCCCCGACTGGCCGCTCTCGAACGGCTCGCTCAACCCGACGGGCTGGCTGACCGACCTGGCGATGTTCGCCGAGCACTCGCACCGGCTGTCGGCCGCCGTGATGAGCACCATCACCTACATCATCGGCGTCTGGATCTGGCGGACGGAGGAGCGCGCGTGGCTGCGCCGGCTGGCGCTGTTCGCCGCCCTCCTCGTGCTGGCGCAGGCGGTGGTCGGCGGATTGCGCGTGCTCTTCGACCATCTGCCAGTCGAGTCGCTCGAGACCAGCGTCGGCCGGCTCTTCGCCATGCTGCACGCCTGCCTCGCACAGGCGTTTGTGTGCACGCTCTTCGCCGTCGCCCTCGCCTGCTCACGCCTGTGGATGGAGCAACACGCCGGGCTCAAGGGCACCGTGGGCGCACGCACCCTCGCACTCGGACGGTGGTGCGTCGGGCTGTTGTTCCTGCAACTGGCCGTCGCCGCGATCATGCGCCACAGCTTCGCCGGCCTTGCCATCCCGACTTTTCCGCTGACCCCCGAGGGTGGGCTCGTGCCGGCGCACTGGGATTTCCGCGTGGCCATCCACTTCGCGCACCGGCTGCTCGCCGCTGTCATCACTGCCGCCCTCGCGGCCTACGGGCACGTGCTTTGGCGCGATCCGGCGGTGTCGCGCGCCATGCGCGGACTGTGGCTGGGGGTCGCCGGCCTGCTGGCGCTGCAGATTTTTCTTGGCGCGAAAATCATCTGGACCGCGCGCAGCGTTTACATGACCTCCGGCCACGTGGTTATGGGGGCGCTGACCCTGGCGGCGACTTTCGTGCTCGTCATGCTGACGCACCGTGATTGGTTTGGCGCGGCCCAGCCGGCCGCATGACCGCCATGAGCGACACTCCGCCCGCCGAGGCCAGCACCCTGCCCAGAGTCGGCACAAGCTGGCGGCATTACCTGGAGCTGACCAAGCCGCGGCTGAGCCTGCTGTCGGTCGTCACCTCGCTCGTCGGCTATCTGATCGCGCTGCCGTATTGGGATGCGGGGCGGACGGCCTGGGTCGTGCTCGGCACGGCCCTCTGCGCGGGCGGTGTGGCGGCGCTCAACCAGTGGATGGAGAGCGACACGGATGCGCTCATGAAACGCACCGCGGACCGCCCGATTCCGACCGGTGCGGTGGCGCCCGGCTCGGCATTTGTGCTCGGCTGGGCGCTGAACATCGCGGGCCTGATCGTGCTCTTCAAGCTCGTCAACGGCCTGTCGGCGTTCCTCGCCCTCGCCACCATCGTCGCCTACCTCGCCATCTACACCCCGGCCAAGCGCTGGTCGCGCTGGTCGACGGAAATCGGCGCCATCAGCGGCGCCCTGCCGCCGCTCATCGGCTGGGCCGCCGCCGGCCGCACCAACGCCCCGCTCGGCTGGACGCTGTTCGCCATCCTCTACGCGTGGCAGATGCCGCACTTCTTCGCGCTGGCGTGGACCTACCGGCAGGACTACGCCGCCGCCGGCATGCCGATGATCTCGGTGCTCGACCCC
>JAHFTD010000141.1 GCA_023269565.1 Opitutaceae bacterium
CTTGCCCTCGGCCAGCTTGGTGCCGGCGGCCGTGCGCGTGTAGAAGCCCGGGATGCCCGCTCCGCCCGCGCGCAGCCGCTCCGCGAGCGTGCCTTGCGGAATGAGCTCGAGTTCGAGTTCCCCCGCGAGCACCTGGCGCTCGAACTCCTTGTTCTCGCCGACGTAGGACGCCATGACTTTTTTCACCTGCCGTGTCGTGAGCAAAATGCCCATGCCGAAGCCGTCGACGCCGGCGTTGTTGCCGACGATGGTCAGCCCCTTCGCGCCACTGTCGCGCAACGCGACGATGAGATTCTCCGGAATGCCGCAGAGCCCGAACCCGCCCGCAGCGATGGTCATGTTGTCGTGCAGCAACCCATCGAGGGCGGCCTTCGCGTTGGGGTAAACTTTACTCATGGGGAGAACTGTTTTTTGACCACGGATTTCACGGATGGCACGGCAGAATTTATCCGTGTGATCCGTGAAATCCGTGGTTGCTTGGTTTTCTTCCGGGCCAGCGGCCCGAGCGTCTTGCGCAGCAAAATCTCGTCGTGCCCGGCGACAACATAATCCCTCAGGCGACCGACCTTTTCGTAGCCGAGTTTTTTGTAGAGCTGCTGCGCGCGGCGGTTGAAAGACGAAACGCACATGAAGACGTTGCGCTGCGACGCAAAGATGCGCGCCTCCGCCCAACGCAGCGCCGCCGTGCCGATGCCGCGTCCGCGCATCTCCGGCGCAACGCCGATGGTCTGGATGTAGCCGCCGAGCGGGCCGTTGAGATCGAGGATGAGGAAACCAGCGCGCTCACCGGCCGCCTGAATAACGAAACACTCCTTCGCCGGATTCCGCAGCAAGTGCATCCCCTCGTCGTAACCGCGCCCAAGCGTGAGCCACGGCTCGGAGGCTGCCATGACCTCCGCCGCCCATACGCGGTCTGCACGCCGACGCAACGGAGTGACTTCAATGTTCATTAGATTTTGTCACACCACTGTTCTGAAACACCCGGCGAGAGCCGCCTTGATATCTGGGAATACATTTCTCAAGGGGTAATTTAGTCTGTGGGCAATAAAGCGAAACTGAAATAAAATGGCACCACCATGCCGAGGATCGCACCGATCCAACCCAGTCGTCTACGTTTCTCACGAGCGAGCTGTGAAAATGTCGCAAAGATGATCGAGAGAACGGACGCAAAAATCGATAAAGGCAAATGCACGGGCATATAGATTAGCCAAGGCGTAAGGAACATCAGCCCAATCGAAATAAGGCCACATACGATTGCTACGATCCATCTGGATTGAACTTTCTGATCGAATTCCATTTCACACCAGTTCCACGCACGCCGCCAAACCTTCGCCGCCGCCGATGCAGATGGCGGCGACGCCGCGCTTGAGGCCGCGTTCTTTCAGCGCAGCGATCAGCGTCACGAGGATGCGCGCGCCGGAGCAGCCGATGGGATGGCCGAGCGAGATCGCGCCGCCGCGGACGTTGAGCCTCTCGTGCGGCACGCCGAGTTCCTGCATGTAGGCCATCGGCACGACAGCGAACGCCTCGTTGACTTCCCAGAGGTCGACGTCGGCGACGGACCAGCCGGTCTGCTTGAGCGCCCGCTGCGTGGCCGGGACGGGCGCGGTGGTGAACCACACCGGGTCCTGCGCGTGGCCGCCGAAGCCGACGAGGCGCGCGAGGGGCTTGAGTCCTTTCGCGGCGGCGGTCTCGGCGGTGGCGAGCACGAGCGCGGCGGCGCCGTCGTTGATCGAAGAGGCGTTGGCGGGCGTGATGGTGCCGTCCTTCTGGAACGAGGGCTTGAGTGTCGGAATTTTTTCGTAGCGGACCTTGGCCGGACCCTCATCAAGCTCGACCTTGGTGACGTTGCCCTTGGCGTCGGTGATCTCGACGGGCGTGATTTCCTGCGCGAAGCGGCCGTCCTTCTGCGCGGCGTTGGCGCGCTGGAAACTCGCGATGGCGTAGGCGTCCTGCTGCTCGCGGGTGAAGGTGTATTTGGCGGCGCATTTCTCGGCGCAGTTGCCCATGTGGATGTTGTTATACGGATCCCAGAGGCCGTCGTGCACCATCGAGTCGATGACCTGCTGGTTGCCGATGCGGAAACCTTCGCGGGCCTTCGGCAGGAGATAGGGCGCGAGCGTCATGTTCTCCATGCCGCCGGCAACGATGAACTCGCCCATGCCGCCCGCGAGGAAATGCGCGGCGCCCATGACGGTCTGCATGCCGGAGCCGCAGACCTTGTGGACGGTGGTGCAGCGCACGGACGGCGGGAGGCCGGCGCCGAGCGCAGCCTGGCGGGCGGGCGCCTGGCCCTGGCCGGCCTGAAGGACGTTGCCCATGAGGCAGTCGGTCACGTCGGCGGGCGCGAGGCCGGCCTGCGCGACCGCGCCGCGAATGGCGGCGGCACCGAGCTTGGCGGCGGGAATGCTGGCAAACGCGCCCTGGAAGGCGCCGATGGGCGTGCGCGTGGCAGAAAGGATGACGATGTCTTTCATGAGGGAATTGTGAGTGAAAGTGATGAGGGAAAAGAGCAGTGTCAAACGGAGCGAAGCGCCGCGCCGCCGGTCGGACGGTGGAGCGTAAAGAAGCCGCCGGTGCGCGTGTAGAAATCGCCGCCCATGCGGCCGATGAGATCGAGCTTGGCGGGGTCGATCTGGCCATCGTCGCCAAGGACGGACTCGGCGATGTGCGCGCAGACGATGCGGCCGAAGACGACGTTGGCGCCGAGCGGGCCGTCGCCCACGCGGACGATGCGGTCGAGCACGCACTCGAAGGTCACGGGGGTGGCGGCGACGCGCGGCGGGCGGACCTTCAGGGAGGGCGCGGTGGCAATGTTGAATTTCTCGAACTCGCTCTCGCCGTGCGGCAGCGGCGCGGAGGTGGCGTTCATCGGCTCCGCCTGCGCGTAGGGCACGAGGTTGACGACAAACTCCGGCACGGCCTCGATGTTGAGGATGGTGTCCTTCTTTTTGCCGTGGCGGTCGTTGGCGCCGGTAAAGAGGAGCGTCGGCGGCGCGGCGCACACGCCTTGGAAAAAGGAGAACGGCGCGAGGTTGGTGCGGCCGCCAGCCGAGATGGTCGAGACCCAGGCGATGGGCCGGGGCGTGATGGCGGAGACCATCCAGGCGTAGGCGTCGCGCGGAGTGAGTTTTTCGAAATCCAAAAGCATTTACAGGAGGAAACAGAGGGAACGGAGAAAAGCAAAGTCCGGATATCTCCGTTCTCTCCGCGGCCTCCTGCAAGAACTCACCCCAGCCAGCTCAGCGGGTAGTCCGCGTCGTCCAGGCCGAGCGCCTGCTCGGTGAGTTCCAGCGGGAACTGGGTGTCAAACATGACCGCGAGTTCCTCGGTGCGCTGGTGCTCGAAGCTCTTGAGCGTTGTGCCCGGGTGCGGGCCGTGCGGGATGCCCTGCGGATGCAACGTGAACGAGCCGGGCTCGACGCCCTTGCGCGAGCCGAAGTTGCCGCGGACGTAGAAGAGCACCTCGTCGGCCTCGGCGTTGTCGTGCGCCCAGGGAACCTTGATGGCCTCGGGGTGGTGGTCGAGGTAGCGCGGCGCGAACGTGCAGATGACGTAGCCCTTGATCTCGAAGGTCTGGTGGACCGGCGGCGGCAG
>JAHFTD010000063.1 GCA_023269565.1 Opitutaceae bacterium
TTGGGATCCTACGCCCACGGAACCCAAAAACACACCGATCCCGCCTTTCGTATCTTTCGAATCAGCCGTGGTCAGCGCGATGTCGAATTCGACCTGCGAAATGATTCTTCCGTGTGCGTCGGTGATAATCTTTGCGTCCTTTGTCCACCCATAAGCTTTGTCGGAGCCGACCAGCGCTCCGTTAGGTGCGACAGCTTCGCGAGCCTCTGCAATGCCGGAAATCACCTGAACGAGTGAGGTCTTTACGAATTCTTGGATGTTCATGGTTCTTTTTTGCCGAACGTTTCAGATCAGCCACGCCCGCCGGGCGGGCGCGCCGTCTCTTTGGAATAACTGGGCCATGTGGAGCAAAGATATCATCAGCGATTCACGTGAGATCAAGGGCGTTGCGCTGTGATGGCTGGTTGGGCTCTTGCTTAGCGACTATCGAGATAGATGCGAGCAGCGAGGAAAAGGAAACTAAAGCCGAGTGCGAGCCACCGCGACCACCATATCTTCACGCCCGCTGGGGTCAGCACTTCCAGCGGAGGTGACCATGCCCGGAAGGAGCTCAATTCGGCCTGCTGGAACTTCTTCTTATCGATCACCCTTCGCAGGAGCTGTGACGCGATTAGTGCGTAAATGAATAGCGCAATGAAAAGCACCGAGAAGATATCAGCGACGAGTTTCATGCTCTGCCCAACGTTCAAGATGAGCCACGGCCGCTCGGGGCCGTTGGCTCTGGCGCCTGGTTAGCCCTTTCTTCGAGCCACTCAAAATGATCGATCAAAGTCTCGGCGACTTCTTCGACGTGATCGCTGGGACGCGAACCTACAGTCAAACCCATGTTCTCGCCTTCGATACGGTGAAGATGCCTCGCTATCTCTTCTTTCTTCTTTCGCTCGATGAGCATCTGCACGACTTGCGGCACATAGCCGTCATACTCGTCCCTTGCTTGCGGGACACCGGCCACTCCAATCGGGTCCCAATCCCAGTGAAGAATCTCACCGACGCGAGCGGCGATGAGATCGTAGCGGACTCTTTCGGGTGAGCGGGGCATTTCTTCGGCTAACAGTGTTATTCAGCTTAACTGCGTTTAATTAGTGGCCCGCGGACATTGGTTGAACACAGGAGCTTGCATTTGGCAACGGCGCAGATGAGCCGGGCGGGCCGGTGGCGGCCGTTCACCCGCGACGGATTTCGGAGCCGCGGAAGCGGACCATCGTGCGGTAGACCTTCTTCTGCCGGCAGGTGACCTTGCCGGTCTTCAGGTCGATGGTGTCGGGCACGTCCACGCGCATGATGTCCACCACCGCGTGGTAGCCGCGCTCGGAGAAGATGTCGATGAGCATGGCCAGCGCGAGCGGCTCGTCGAACAGCGGATCCTCGCTGTTGATGTGCGAGTGGCCCGAGATGGCATGCCGCAGCACGATGGGCATGATTTTATTTTCAATGAGGGCGACGACGCGGCCGAAGATCTTCGGGTGGGTGAGGGCGTAGCCGTCGAGCCGCTTCACCAGTTCCTGCCGGGCGTGGACGATGATCTCGCTGGCGAGGGGGAGGGTGCGCAACTGGTCGTAGGTGCGCGGGTCGAGCTCGAGCGAGCTCTGGTAGTCGAACTCCTTGACGATGTCGGCCTCGACCTCGGCGATGGTGCCCTCGGCGTTGATGAGGTGGTAGTGGAAGATGTCCTTGAGCGAGAGGAGGGCGTCCCAGGTCTGCTCCTTGAACACGCGGTAGCGGCGGGCGGCGAGGGCGTCGTCGAAGTCGGTGGCGCGCTCCTCCCAGAGGCGGCCGGGACCGCTGTGGCGCACCTCGGTGTTGTGGGCCTTGACCTCGCGGCCGCGCTTGAGCTGGCGGGCCACGCTCTCCTTCTCGTCGACGAAGAGCACGACGATGTGGACGACGGGCTGGCGGAAATGGATGCCGAGCGAGGTGCCGTGGAACTCGCGCCAGAGCTGGATCATTTTTCCGTAAAGCATCTTCAGGCACTCGACCTGCACGTGCGTGCGCGGGAAGCCGTCGAGGATGACGCCGTCGCGGTATTCGGGCTTGAGCAGCTGGCGGAGGAGGATGCTGAGCACCTCGCGGTCGCCGATCATGGCGCCGGCGTCCTTGATTTTCTTCATCTCCGGGGTGTCGAGCAGCGAGCTCATGACGACGGGCGCACAGGTGAGGCCGCGGGCGGCGGAGATGAAGGACGTGTTGGTGCCCTTGCCGGCGCCGGGTGCGCCGCCGAGCAGGATGATTTCCTTCGGGAAGCGCAGCTTGTCGCGGCCGTGGCTCTCCTCGAGGTCGGCCCAGATGGGTTCGAAGATTATCTGGGCGTCCTTGATCTCCAGGTCGTGCGGGAGCGGGAGGGGCGGCGGGTTTACGCCGGCGGGCGGTGGCGGGGTGGGGGTCATGCCGAAGCTGCGGGAGCGTAGGCGCGGAGCGGCCCGAGGCGATAAAATTTGGGCAATTGTCAGGAAATCTTCCCGTCCCCCTTGCGCGGGAGAATGCGCGGCGCGGCCTCCAGCTGCCCGCGGGTCACGCCGAGCTGGTTGATGAGTTTGAACTCGCGCCACAGCTCCGCGCCGGAAATCTCGCCGCGCAGCAGCTGCCGGTAGCGGCCGACCACCCGGCCCAGCTCGGCCGCGTCCTCGTTGAGGAACTCGAGGCGGAACGACCGCGCGCCGAGGGCCACGAGCCGCTGCGCAAACTCGGCGCCCGTCTGGGCACGGGAATTGTAGACGGTGTTGCGGCAGCCGGCGTCGGCCTTCACGGGATGCTCGGCGCCCACGCGGTCGCGCAGGCTGACGGCGTGGCGGTCGCACGGCCGGCCGCAGTCGCGGTAATCCTTGCCCGACGACAGGAACGCGCAGAACACGCAGTGCTCCATGTGAAACATCGGCATGTGCTGGTGCAGCGTGAGGTCGAACCACGCCGGCGGCGCGCTGCGCAGCAGCCCCTCCAGTTGCGCGACGTTGAGGTCGTAGGAGGCCGTGACGCGCTCCAGCCCGTGGCGGCGGATGAAGTAGTCGGCGGTCCACGCGTTGGCGACGTTCAGGGAGAAGTCGCCGCGGCGGCGCCGGTCCTTGAACCACTCCAAATGGTCGTAATTGCGCACGAGGTAGCCGTCGGCCTCGCAGGAGAGCATCTGCCGGAGGATCCAGTCCTCGCCGGGCTTGAAGATGCGCGGCGCGGCGACCCAGAGGGTCGCGGAGGTCTCGGCACCGCGCAACTCGCGGAAGCGCGCGACGGCGTCGCGGTAATACTTCGGGTTCTCGAACTCGGCGTAGATCGTGCGCGCGCCGGCCTGCCACGCGGCGTCGAGCTGGTGCAGGTGCCGGATGACGACGATGAGCTCGGAGTCGGAGGCAGGGGCCGTTGCCCTCAACGGCCCGTGGGCAGTCGGTTGCAGTGCAGGGTGGTTGAGGGCAACCGCCCCTACCGCATGCATCGTCCAGCGCTTCGGCGCGGCGCGGCGGGCCTCGAGTTCGGCGACGACGCGGCGGCGCAGCTCGTTCAGTTCGCTGACCGGCAGGATGACGTCGCCCTCGAGTCGGTTCTCCAGCGTGCCAAGCTGGAACGGCGTGCCGCCGAGCCGGCCGAGCTGATCGCGCAGGCGCTCGGTGGAGAGCGGTTGCTTTTCCGCCCGCGCGAGCGGCGAGGTGGAATCGGCCTGCGCGGCATGACCCTGCTCGTCGCGGGCGAGGAGTGTCAGCGGCGCGCCGGCATGGCCGTGGACTTCGAGCTGAATGCCGCGACGAAAACGGATCTGGTCGCCCTCGAAGGACTGGCGCAGACGGCGGTCGAGCTCGGGATCGTTGGTTTTCCAGATCCGGTCGCCGGCATGGATGCGGGCAAAATCAATGTCGCCGTGGCCGAAGCGCAGGACGGTTTCGCCGTCACGGGTGTCGACTTGGTAGACGCGCCCGCCTTCCTCCTTCTGGTCGGGATGGCCGGCGTCGAACACGAGACCATCGCCGGGCTTGAGTGGGGCCTCCAGCTTGAGGGCGACCGAGTCGCGGCCGACCTGCGTGACCCGGCCGAGATAGACGCCGCGCTTGGTGCCGAACCGCGCGTGCGCGAGTTCCTGGTTGTTGATGCCGCGGAACCAGCCGGGGTAGAGCCCGCGGGAGAAGCCCATCTCGAGATCGTAGCGCGAGGAATCATTGAGTTTGCCAAGCACCTCGCCCTCGGCCTGCGGCTGCGGGCCGAAGATGTCGGTCATCACCCGGTCCAATGCCGTGCGATAGACCCGCGTGATGTTGGCGACATATTCCGGGCGCTTGAGCCGGCCCTCAATTTTGAGCGAGGCGACGCCGGCGCGGACGAGGTCGGGCAGAACCTCGAGGCCGGCGAGGTCCTGCGGGCTGAGCAGGTAGCGGCGGTCGCCGAGGTCAACGGTGCGGCCGTCGCTGACGAGTTCGTAGGGCATGCGGCAGGCCTGGGCGCATTCGCCGCGGTTGGCGGAGCGGCCGCCGAGCGACTCGCTGGTGAGGCATTGGCCGGAGTAGGCGACGCAGAGCGCGCCGTGGACGAAGACTTCGAGGGGCAGGGAGACCGCGGCGGATTTCTGAGTGGCGCGGATGGCGGCGATTTCCTTGAGTGAATTCTCGCGGGCGAGGACGACCAGCTGCGCGCCGAGTTCGCGGGCGAAATCCACGCCGGCGGCGCTGGTGATGGTCATCTGCGTGGAGCAGTGGATGGGGAAATCGGGCGAGAGCGCGCGGATGAGCCGGCAGATGCCGATGTCCTGCACGATGGCGGCGTCGGCGCCCGCGGCGATGATGGCGCGGAGGTAGTCCTGCGCGGCGGCGAGTTCGTCGGCAAAGACGAGGGTGTTGAACGTGACATAGCCGCGCACGCCGCGCCGGTGGAGGAATTCCATCAGCTTGGGCAGGTCGGCGAGCGTGAAATTTTTCGCGCGCATCCGGGCGTTGAAACGTTCGAGGCCGAAGTAGATGGCGTCGGCGCCGTTCTCGACGGCGGCGCGGGCGCATTCCCAGTCGCCGGCGGGCGCGAGCAGCTCGGGGCGCACCAAGGCGGTGAGGGGAGTTGCGGCGGGGGCTTGGGGGGCGGGGACGGACATCCGGAGGGGTTGAGTATCGGTGGAGGGGGTGTCGCCGCCAAGTTAATCGAGCGGCATGGGCGGAGTGGTCAGCGCGCGCCCGCCGGGTAGCGAGGATTGTGGCGCGAGGTTGCGCAGTCGCGCGGCCAGCAGCACGGTCAGGACAAAGAAAGCAAGGGCGACGAGTCCGATTCGCGGATAGCCCGTCAAGCGGCCGGCGGCATCCTGGGTCATCAGGAGACCCGAGGTGAGGTTGGCCAGGCCCGAGGCGGCCTGCTGGACGGCGGAGTTCACGCTCATGAACCCGCCGCGGTAGCGGGCGTCGACGGCATTGGTGATCATGGCCATGGCCGGGGCAAACCGGCCCGACATGGTGACAAAGAACAGGGAGGTGACGATCAGCACGAGCGGCACGGGTGCGACAGGGAGATTGGTGAGGACGAGCGCGGTGAGCGCTGCACAAAGCGTGAGCCAACCGAGCACGGGAAGTTTTTCGTGGCGGTCGGCCAGGCGGCCGATCCAAGGCATGGTGAAAAAGGTGCAGGCGCCGCCGAAGAGGTAGATGAGCGGCAGCTGGGCTTCCGTGAGGCCGACGTTGAGGATCATCGAGGGCGCCATGAACGGAATGAGCGAGCCGCCGGCAAAGACCAGCGCGGCGCTGAGCAGCAGGCAGCGTTGGTGGACAGGCAGGGACAGCATGTCGATCATCTGCCGCACCGGGTGTTCAGTCGAACGATGGCTCGCCACATGCGGCAGGAACAGTAGCGCGACGACGAAGATGACGGCACTCAGCCCGCCGAGCATGAAGAAGGGCGCGTGCCATTTGAACAGATGTGCCAGCCAGAGACCGGTGGGAACGCCCAGCACCGAGGCCAGGGGGAAGGCCGACATGACCGTGGCCATGCCGCGGCCGCGGCGCTCGGGCGGGACGACATCACCGACCATCGCGGTCACCACCGAGCCGGCCACGCCGCCGAAGGCGCCGGCAGAGAGCCGGGCGGCAAGGAGGAATCCGTAGGTGGGTGCCAAGGCGCACGCGAAGGTTGAGAGTCCAAAGCCGGCATAGAGCCAGAGCAGGGCCTGTTTACGGTCATAGCGATCGAGCACGAAGCCGCCGAGGAAACCTGTCAGGGCGGCGGCGAGACCGTAAGAGGCCACGAGCCGGCTGAATTGCTCCGGGCTGAGGGTGAATTCGCGCATCAGGCCGGCGCCGAGTGGCATCATGATCATGAAATCCATGACGTGCGTGAATTGCACGGCCGCGAGGGTGAACAGCAACAGGCGTTCGGCGGCTGGGGAAAGTGGGCCGGGTTTGGACATGAAACGGCTAAGGATTCACCGGATGGCGTGTGTTGCAACTCAGCTCGCAGCCGGGAAGGGCGGGGCGGAGACCGGCGTGACCGGCGTCGGCGGGACGAGACTTTCCTTCAACGCCAAAATGAATTGAGCCACGCCGCGACTTTGGTAACGGCGCGGGTGGCGGATATAGGCAATCTCGCGCGCCGGCGGCCGGCCCGCGAGGACCTTGTAGGCAAGGGTGGGAGCGTCGGCGGGCGAGGTGGTGCCGGCGGGCAGGATCGAGATCCCGACGCCCTCGGCGACCAACGCCTTGACCGTCGCCACCTGGGCGCAACGGAATCCGATGTGCGGCTCGAAATCATGGTCGCCGAAGAAACGTTGGATTTGCGCGGCGAGACTGCTGGCGTCTCCCATCATGATGAAGGTTTCGTTGCGGAGGTCGTGCAGGGTGATTTTGTCTCGTTGCAAGAGCGGATGCTGCCGACCGAGGGCGAGGAGCAGGGGCTCCTGCATAAGCGGCTCGACAATTACCCGCGCGTCTTTGATGGGACGGGCGACGAGGGCGATGTCGATTTCGCCCTGGACGACCAGTTCGACCAGCCGGGGATAGAAGTTCTCGTGGGCCGTGATTTCAAGAGCCGGAAAGCGCGCCCGGCAGCAGGCGATCACCCGCGGGAGCAGGTAGGGCGCGAGCGTGGGTATGCAGCCGATCGCGACACGGTGCGCGGCGCCGGGATCATCCTTCAATTCCTTCAGCGTATTGTCGACTTCGACGAGAATGCGGCGCGATTTCTCGAGCAAGAGCTGCCCGGCTTGGGTAAGGGAAGTTCGGCGGCCGAGGCGATGGAAGAGTTTGTGACCCAACTCCTCCTCCAGGTTCAGGATTTGCTGACTGAGCGACGGCTGTGAAACGAAACAAAGCGCCGCCGCCTTGGTGAAGTTGCCCGTTTCCGCGACCGTGACAAAGTATCGAAGCTGATATATTTCCATAGTTAGAAACTATGGTAACGATAGAATCTAAGTATTTAGACTATTGCAATACTGAGTGTATACTGCCGGCAAGCGTCATCATGGCGCCCTAACTATATCACGCTAAATATCATGAAAACCAATATCTTGCTCAAGTTCGCGGCGATCGCAATTTCCTGCAGTGTGTTCGTTGCTCTGGCCTTCGTATCCAAAAGCACGGCTGGACATCTACCCTCGGTGAGTGTGACGGTCAGCTACGGCGCAGTGGCGGTCCTGCTGGCCCTGGCGGCTGCAGACTACCGTGTTGCGCAAAGATTCGCCAGCAGTCGCTGATCGAGCACGGCATCTTCCTCTAGGCCGGGTGGAAACACCCGGCTTTTTCTTTTGTCCGGGTGGGATTCCCGATAGTCATCCCGTGCCCTGCCGCCTGGGACTCCAGACAAATTCCCCCACCTGTGACGCTTTTCAACAAAAGACATCAACCGGAATCAATGGAGGAAACGTATGAACCGCAGTCATGGAAGGAATGGTTTGCCGCTCACGGGCCGAAGCTTCTGCTTTGCGCCCGGCTGTGGACCCGTTGCCAGTCTGACGCCGAGGATGTCGTGCAGGAAGCCTTTGTGCGCTACTGGCGCCACCAGCGCCAGTTGCCGGGTGATCCGCAGGCCCTGCTTATCACTTCGATCCGCCGCACGGCGGTGGATCTGGCGCGGCGTGACTCCCGCCGGGTGCGGCGCGAGGAGAAATCCGACGGCGCCCTCGAGGAACGCGACGGAATTTTTGATCCTCCCGCGCTGGAGAAAACCGAGCGGACCCGGGAAATCGAAGCTGCGCTCGAGCGCCTGCCGCCGGAACAGCGCGAAGTGCTGGCCCTCAAAATCTGGAACGAACTCACCTTCGAGCAAGTCGGCGAGACCCTCGGACTATCGCCCAATACCGCGGCTTCGCGCTACCGTTATGCCCTTGCCGCACTGCGCAAGGAACTGACGCCACTTCACCATGGATGACCCACTCCACCAATTCGAAGCCGAACTCCAGGCCCTGCGCCCCCGCCGCGTTGCGCCCGGTTTGCTGCGGCGCCTCGAAGCCGAGTTGAGCGCGCCCGCCGCGCGGCCAACCCGCTATGTTGCGACCACCACCTGGACTTCCTGGAAATGGATCGGCTGGCGCGTCGCCGCCGTGGCAGCTTCCCTTGCGGTTACCGCTACCCTCGTAGTGACAAAACTCGGACAGCGGCCCGATGTGCCGCCGTCCCTCCCGCCGAGTTTGGCGCAACAGGATGTTCCCGTTACCAGCACCGCACCTGAGCGCGCAACGGTCTTGGCCGCCAGCCCGGGACGTTACCGTCCGGTCAGCGCAGCCAATGTGCTTTATGACATGAAGGACGAGGGAGTCGTGTATGCGGCCAACGACGCGCCCGCGCGCCGCCTCCGTTATCGCTACCTCGATACCTACACCTGGAAAAACCCGAAAACCAACTCCTCCCTGAAATGGAGCATCCCGCGCGACGAAGTCCGCGTCGTGCCCGTCAACCTCAACTAAATTTGCAGACCAAACCTGGTGGCGGGCCGGACAGACCGGTTTGCAAAGCCCGGCCCGCCACCATCAACCATAGAAAATTATCATGAACTCCCTCCCTCGATTCAAATTCCTGCTTCCGGCCCTGCTGGCGGGCGCGACCCTGACCTCGTCCGCGTTGGCGGCCAAGGACGTTACCATCAAGAAGGGTGACAAACCCGACTCCACGCTGACCATCACCCTCAATGACGACGCGTTGGGTGAAAAAGAAACCGTGCCTTATCTCGGCATCGAGACCGCTCCGGTCGGCCGCACACTGGGCCGGCAGCTCGGTCTTCCCCGCGATGTCGGCCTGGTCGTCGTGCGGATTGCAAAGAACAGTCCCGCCGAGGCCGTGCTGAAGGAGGACGACATTCTCCTCCGGCTCGACGACCAGATTTTGGTGGACTCGCGCCAGTTGAGCGTGCTCATCCGCTCGCGGAAGGAGGGCGACGAGGTCACCCTCACGGTGCGGCGCGAGGGCAGGGAGCTCACCGCGAAAGCCAAACTCGCCAAGCGCGAAGTGCCGCGGATGGCCGATACGTTGCGCTTAATTCCCGGCGGACCGGGGAACAGTTTTGAATTCTTCAACAAGGAGATCACGCCCGGCCTCGACGGACTGGCGCACCTGCGCGAATTGCCCGGGCTGGAACGCGAAGACCTCAACAACGTCATGCGCATGCTCGAGCACCAGCGTGGCGCCCTGTTCTCCGGGCCCCGCATGCACGTCATCCGTCGCGGCGGCAGCGGTGCCACCATCCTCGACCTGCCCAAGGGTAACTTCGTCTACTCCGATGACGCCGGCACGGTGGAATTCAAGGGCGAGAGCGACAAGCGCCAGCTGATGGTCAAGGATGCGAAGGGCAATGTGACCTTCGACGGTCCGGTTGTGACGGAGGAAGAGCGGAGGAAAATCCCCGCAGAGGTGCTGACGCGCCTCGAAAAAATCGACCTTAGTTTCGAACTGGGGGAAGACTTCAAACAGGAAGGCGCGGCGGTGGGCGATCCGGCCAAGCAGAAGATTAGTGAGAAGCTGGGGCGCTCGTTCCGTTCCCTGAGGGCGTTGCGCAGTCTGCGCTCTTTCTAATCCCTTTATTGCGCCGATTGCGGCCGATCCTTGGTGTGTGCCAGCAGCGCGGGGCCGCTCGGTATGAGCGGTCCCGCCTAATTTCTGACGGCCTCTTCCGGCGGGTTGCGCTTCAGGATCGCGGCGATGATGAGCGAGAATATCAGGCCAACGAGCACCATGAACACCGGCGTGGTGAACAGCTGCACGGCCGGGCTCATCATTTTCCGGGTCATCGACTCGGCCGCCTCCATCTGGGCGTCGCTCATCCCGCGCGCCGCCCATTTCTCATGGTTGAGGTCGACGACGTAGTCGGCAAAGTTGGGATTGATGAATTTGAAATGGATGAAGTTGTAGACCGCCGCCATCAGACCAGTGTAGAGTGAGATCAGCACCCCGCCGCCGACGCCCTGCCCGTAGCTGAGATGCTGGCCGGGCGCCTCCTCGCGCAGGGCGCGGATGCCCAGCCAAAGGACGACGGCGATGAAGACAAACCCGAGCCACTGGAAATACTGGCCGGTGGCGATCCGTTCGGTCTGGAAGCCGGCGAAATACATCAACAGATTGAAGATTGCCTGGACGACGGTCAGGATCAGCGCGTAGGTGAATTTTGTGCTCATGCCGGCATCCACGCACACGCTGGCGACCAGGGCAAGACTGGGAGGACGGACGGTTGCTCGTGCGGATGGACGGCTTCAGCGATTGTCGCCGTCGATCAGGCGTCCCAGGCCGCCGAGCACCGAGCCTTCCTCCCGCCCGGCCCGGCCAGTCTGCGGCGCCGCCGCCACGACGCGGCGGGCCAGGCGGGTGAACGGCAGCGATTGCAACCACACCTTGCCCGGGCCGCGCAGCCGGGCGAAGAACAGGCCCTCGCCGCCGAACAGCGCCGTCTTGATGCCACCGACAAACTCGATGTCGTAGTCGACCGCGGGCTGCAACGCGACCAGACAGCCGGTGTCGACGCGCAGCGTCTCGCCCGGGGACAACTCGCGCTCGTAGAGAGCGCCGCAGGCGTGCAGGAAAGCGAGGCCGTCGCCCTGCAGTCGCTCCATGATAAAGCCTTCGCCGCCAAACAAACCTGCGCCGAGTCGCTTCTGAAAAGCGATGCCGATGCTCACGCCCTTCGCGGCGCAGAGGAAAGCATCTTTCTGCGCGATGAGTTCGCCGCCCATTTCGCGCAGGTTGACCGGCATGATCTTGCCGGGATAGGGCGCAGCGAAGGCGATGCGGCGTTTTGTGGCCGACTGATTCAGGTAAACCGTCATGAACAGCGACTCGCCCACGAGCAGCCGCGAGCCGGCCCCCAGCAGGGTGCCGAGCAGGCCGCGATTCTGCGCGGAGCCGTCGCCAAAGATAGTCTCCATCGCAATGCCGTCGTCCATGAACATCAGGGCGCCGGCTTCGGCCAGCACCCCCTCGTTGGGGTCGAGTTCGATTTCGACGAACTGCATGTCGTCGCCGTGGATGCGATAGTCAATTATGTGCATGGGATTCATCGGCGGGGTGGATTTAGGAGGTAGGACCCGGAGTATCGCAGAAAAGTCGCAGCCGCTCAGCTGGAATCAAGGGGCTTGAGTGTAACCACAGTCGCGCCCCAGCCGCCCGTGGTCTCATTGCCGGAGGCGAAGTCCGCCACTTGCGGCGAGCACCGCAGGCAATGGTGGACGGTCGCCCGCAACGTGCCCGTGCCCTTGCCGTGAATGACGCGCACGCGACTGAGTCCGAGCCGGCGACACTCGGTGAAATAATCCTCCAGCAGAGCAGCCGCCTCCGCCGGCCGGAAGGTGTGCAAATCCAGTTCACCGGTGATGGGAAGGCGGATTGGAGGTGAATCATCGGGCACGCCCATGCCCGGGAGCCTTATCCGGTTCCGGGGCGAGGCGACAAAAAACCCGCCTCACACGGAGGCGGGTTTTTGCACACACACACACAAACACAATGAACGGGAAAGATCAGGACTTGGCGGCGCCACGCGCCGGTGCCCCTTGCACGGAGGCATGCTGTTCCTGTGCAGCCAGAGCCGGCAGGTTGCTGGAGTGCAGCGACGGCAACTCCGCGAAGATAAAGAGAGGCGGGCGGGCTTCAGCGCGTAGCTGGCGGAGGTTGGACTCGATGCTTTTTTCCGCCGGAAGCTGGCGGGGAGCTTCGACGGTGAAGGCCGGTAGTTGCACCGCATCGGATTCGTCGGTCTGGGCGAGGCCGCGGGCGGAGGCGAAGAGTGCGATGCTGGTGAGAGAGAGGAGACGGGAATTCATTTTCATGATTGGTTCGTTGTTACCTGTCTTAACACGCAAGCAACGTGCCAAGTTGCAGCGGTTCGCGTAAGTGCCCCTCTCCGAGGCAAAAGAATTTTTCTACATGATTTCCGCTTCCGCGGCCAAGAGCTTATGGTCGCGCGAACGGTATCGTCCATTCCCGCAGATGGGAAAATCCTGAGGAAATCCGCCGCTCGGTTATGGCGCCGGCGGGGGCGGGCCAGGCGTTGCCTGTTCGATGGTCCCGGCGGGTTTGTCGGCGGCCGTTACCGGCGGATGGGGCGGAAATTTCTTGGCCGGAGGCTCCTCTTCCATGGCCTGCCGGATTTCCTCCTCGACGCCGCTGGCGGCCTTTTTGAATTCCCGGATCGATTTGCCCAGGCCGCGCGCCAGCTCCGGCAGTTTTTGCCCGCCGAAGAGCAGAAGCACGATGAACATGATCAGCAGCAACTCGGGACCGCCGATGCCTTCGATAAATCCAGCCGGGTAAATCATGATCGGATTAGACAGGTGATGTTTTCAATTTTACGGAGAAATGCGGCGTCGCGGAGGGACAGCGTGCGGTGCTGGACGGTGTCATTCCAGCGTGATCTCAACGCAGAATTTCTGCGTCTGGCCCGCGCCGACCAGATGCAGGCCGGTCTTGTTCTCGGGGCTGTTGGGCGGCCCCATCCATGGCTCGATGCAGTAGAACGGTGAATGCGGGGTCTCGGTCCAGGTGACGACGGCGGCGTCGCGCGCCGCTGTATTGGTAAAGGCGGTATCGAAGCTCAGTCGCTGACCGCTGGGACGCTCTATCAACGAAAAAGTATGGCCGCGCAGGCCGGTGTGGATCGTGTCGACCAGCTCCGGATTGTCGAGGGGCTCCCGGAGCGCCAGCCGCGGGCCGTCGGTCAGCCGGCCGCTGGGATTATGGCGGAGAGTTTTCGTGGCGGGGATTTCGAACAGATAATCGCTCCGGGCGAGCCCGCCGGTCCAGGGCAGGGTGAAATAGAAATGATGCCCGGCCGACCACGGAATTGAAATCGATCCGTGGTTGGTCAGCTGCAGTTCGACGTAGAGGCCCGCGGCCTCGAAGCGGTAGCTGACGATGAAGTCGTAATCGAAAGGATAGGCGGCCTTCGCCTCGTCGCCGGGCACGAATTGCGCCGAGAAGCCGCGTTCGTCAAGACGCGCGAGGCGGAATTCGCCCTGCCGCGCGAGGCCGTGCATCGGCATGGGGCGGCGCGTGCTATCCTCGCCGCACCAGTGGAAGAGCACGCCGCGGTCGAAGGTGCGGCCGCAGAAGGGGAACAGGATCGGGTTGCCGCCACGGAGCTTGGCAATGTTGTCCAGACTGGCGGCCTCCGGCCAGTAGAGGATGTCGCGCACGGTGCCGTCGCCATGCACGACGTGCCAGTTGAGCAGGCGCGCGCCCTTCTCCGGCAGGGCGAGGAAG
Source organism: Opitutaceae bacterium (assembly GCA_023269565.1). Taxonomy (GTDB): domain Bacteria; phylum Verrucomicrobiota; class Verrucomicrobiia; order Opitutales; family Opitutaceae; genus JAHFTD01. The sequence continues at coordinate 13,620 of JAHFTD010000063.1, forward strand.
GTCGAGGCTCCCACCTGCCACTTGAGGATCGTGTGCCCGAGATACGGAATGCGTTCCATATGCCCAGTCTGGTAAGCAAAATATCCCCGCAGACCAAGCCAAACTCGCGGCCGGGCTTGAAACAGCCGGCGGCATTATAAGCTGGCGGCGCTTGCACCGGCCGGGCGCCTCTGTATGTTATCGGCGTCCCATGAAAATTTTTACCGGCACTTTGCTTCTCCTGCTGGCCGGCCTCACTCCGCTCCGTGCGGCGGGTGACCCGCCGGCGCTGGCGGCGGGAGTGCCCGGAAAAAAGACCGTCGTCTACGTCATCCCGGTGCGCACCGAG
>JAHFTD010000064.1 GCA_023269565.1 Opitutaceae bacterium
CTACGTCGTCAGCGCCGGCATGCTCGTCGCCAACACCCCCTCCTATCTCCTCGCCTCCGCGCTGGCCGGCAGCCCGAAGAACAGCATCTGCTTCGTCGGTTACTGCGACCCGGAAACCCCCGGCGGCAAGCTCCAGGCCGCCAGCCACGGCACGCAGTTCCTCTTCGACGCCGTCAACGTAAAGGTGAAGCTCCGCTGCGCCATCGAGCGGTTCGAGCTCTCCGGCCACGCCGATCGCGAGGAGCTGCTCGACTATGCCGTCCAGTGCAACCCGCGCTCGATTGTCCTCGCGCACGGCGAGCCACTGGCCCGAGCGTGGTTTGCCGAGCAACTCGCCATCCAGTTGCCCCAAGCCAAGATTCTCGATCCCGTTCCGCTTAAAACCTATCAAGTCTAGCCCGTCGCCAGCGTTTTCAGCAAGGCGTGGCAGACCGCGGTGTTCCCGGCAATGTATTCGATCCGGGGTGCGCTGACAGTAAACTCGCGGAGCGGAAACGGTGACTGGTTCATGTAGTGGATTTCGGCACCGGACTCCGGTAGCAACGCGACGGCCGCGGCGATGTCCCACACCTTGTTGTTGTGCTCCACCACGCCGTCGAGCAATCCAATCGCGGTGTAGGCCAGGTGCAGCGCACTGCTGCCGAGCCCGCGGATCTTGAAACGCGCGATGAGCCGCCGGCCCTGCTCAACATGGCTTTTCTCCACCGGACTGTGAAAGCCGATCAAAGTGTTGCCGTGCGGCGGTTCGCGACGGGCGTGCGCCGCATGGTCGCCGTCCCATACTCCGCGGCCGGGGCCGCCGTGGATCAGCACCCGGCGCGCGAGGTCGTAGATGACGCCGTAGACCGGCGTGCCCTGCTCCAGCAAGGCGAGCGAGATGGCAACGTAGGGGATGCCGTTGGTGTAGTTGTTGGTGCCGTCGACCGGGTCGAGCATCCAGCAGAACCGCGAAGTCACCGGGATCGGCGCCGGACTCTCGGTCAATTCCTCGCTGAAAAACTGGTCGCCGGGAAACTGCGCATGTAGGGAGCGCTGGATATTCTGCGAGATGGCGATGTCGACAGCGGTCACGCGCGTGCCGTCGGACTTGAGTTTGCTTTCGGCGCGGCCGAACTCGCGCAGCAGCAGCGCGGTCTCGGCCATGACCGCCTGCTTGGCGGCGGCGATCCGGGTGGTGATTTCCGCGCTCATTCGTAGTCGTATAGCTTGGGGTCGCGCACCGGTGGCGGGCGGCAGACTTTGAAGCGCGTCTTCGCCTCCGGCGCCTTGGCCTCTTGGTCCGGAGTGACCGGAACATCCCCAGCGCCGGTTTCGTCGCCGAACTGCCCGCCCAATTCCTCCTCGAGCGAGTCGGGATCGGCGCCCTCCTCCAGTTTGCGCACCGCTTCCTCCATCGGCTCGTCCAGCTTCTCCCCGCTTAGTTCGGCCATCCGGCGCATCATGCGGGCCATGGCGCGGGGGTCGTTCTCGTCGGCGTGGGAGAATTCGCGCTCCATGGCGGACATCGCCGCCCCCATGCGGGCATCATCGACGCCGCCGGACGATTCCGCCGTGAATTCGGCGGGTGCGGCTGGAGATTTCTGTCGCCGGCCCGTCACGGCGAAGCTCGAGACAATCTTGCGCATGCGTGCCTTGGGGTTGTCCGGACAAACAGGAATCTGCCGCCCCTGCGCGAGGGTCTTCGCGTAGAAAGAGTAGATCCGGTTCGTGTCCGGAGAATAATACTCGTAGATGGGCATGGCGCGGATGCTTAAACGGCGCACGCTAGCACGCCTCAAGTCTCTTTTCCACCCAGTTGGTGGCCGTGGCGGACGAGGTTCTTCTTTCCGCGCTGGTTCAAGCGGTCCAGCACGGAAGCGAGTCGGCGCTTTTTTTCGTCGCCGGGCGCGAAGATTTCCAGCTGGGCGGGTTTCTCCTTAACGTTGGAAAAGCGCACGCACACCAGTCGTAGCGGCTGCCGCTTCGTCCACGCGGCTTTCAACAACGGTGCGACCAGCGGATAGAACGGCGCTTCAAGATCGGTGGCCTCGGCGAGGCTGCGTCCGCAGGAACTGTCCTCCATGCCGGGGTAGCGCACTTTCATAGTCATGGTGCGGACGCGCTTGCCGTCGGCGCGGATGGCCGGCAGCAGCTCGTCGATCATCCGCTTGGCAACGCGCTCGATCTCGGCGAAGTCGCCGATGTCGCGCGGAAAGGTTTCCTGTGTCGAATAGGACTTGGCGTCGTCGCGCTCGGTCTCGACCGGCCGGTCGTCCTGGCCGCGCGCCATGGCCAGCACCTCGAGCCAGCCGCGGCCGAAGAGCGCTTCCAGCTCGGCCTCCGGACGATTGAACAGGTCGCGCACCAGCCGGATGCCGCGCTCCGCCAGCCGCACCTCGCTCTTTTTGCCAATGCCGGGCAGCACGGTCACGGGCAATAGTGCGAGGAAGGAGGCCTCGGCGCCCGGCAGGACGACGGTGAAGCCGCGGGGCTTCCGCGCCTTGCTGGCGATGGCGGCGACCAGCTTGTTCGCGGCGATGCCGAACGACACCGGGATCTGCAGCTCATCCCAGAGGCGCTGCTGCACGGCGCGCACGCGCCGCTCAATTTCCGTCGCCGACTTGAAGCCGCACGGCGACAGATCGAGGTAACCCTCGTCGATCGAGTTGCGCTGGACAACGGGTGTGAGCGTTTCGCAGAGTTCGAACATCCGCCGCGAGACTTTGCCGTAGAGTCCGGAGGTGTGCGGCAGCAGAATGAGATCGGGACAGACCTTCAACGCGCGGGCCGTCGGCATCGGGGTGTAGACGCCGCAGGCGCGCGCCTCGTAGCTGGCGGAGGAGATGATGCCGCGCTCGCGGCCACCGACCGCGCATTTGGCGCCGCGCAGGTCCGGTTTCAAGGCCAGCTCGCACGAGACGAAGAAGGCGTCGGCATCGAGATGGACGATGGTGGACAGGAGGCGGGACATCGCCCCTACCCTGCTTGCCGACCGAGCGGGACGCGAGCCCGGCGTTGCCCGGGCAACCCAAGTGCCGCTAGTTAGAGTCGGATATGCCGGAGCTTGTCTCGCAACTCGCCGCCCACGTGAGTGTGGACGAGTTTCATCAGCGTGTCGCCGTCGAGACTGGCCGAGGCCACAACCATTTCGCGGTCGCCAAGCACGGCCAGACAGACATCCAAGGTTCCTTCCAGATTAGCGTCGGTGGGAACATAGACCAGCACACTCTCCTTATGATTGATGGCGCCGACCAACCGAGTCCAGCCGCGGCGCTGCATGGCCTTGTCGGTTTCCACGAAGAGTTGTTCGCGCGAGACATCAGCGAACCGATACCCTCGTTCATAGATTCCAACGCTGGCATGGCGCACCGCGCCGAGGGCGAGGCGCGCATCATAGTCCAGATCGGGAATAAAAGAAAGGCCTGCGCGCAGCGCGGAAAAACTGAGCCGGCCGACACTGAACTGGATGCGGGTGTTCCAATCCGTGTGTGTCGCAGCCATGACGTGCCGGCGGAGTGTGGCGGCTTCACTGTGCAGCGTGAGGAAGCTGTAGGCGGCGAAACCGATGACGACGAACGGGGAGAGCAGGATCGCCACAATCCAGGGCCAGAGGCGGCGCTTGGGAGCGGCGGCAGGGACGGGATTCATGGCGCTCGGCTTCGGTTAACAGTTAACTGGTCTTGGAGATCTTGACGTGCACCTTCCTGAGCGAGGGGATGTCAAGTTTGTCAGCAATCTTGGTGAGCTGCTCGGCCCGGATACTGCCCACGATGTTGACGAAAACGGCCTCACCCTTGTGGTCGATGACGGTGACGACCAGGCCTTCGATCACGTCGTCCGCAGTCTGCCGGACATGAACGTCGACATTGTCGCCGTCGTTGTGCTCACGGACCGTAACAACCTGAATCCAGCCTGTGCCCTCGAGTTTGCGGCGGATGGATTCGATTTTGGCGATGGTATCGGCGCGGTTGGCGTCGTCCATTTTCACGACGTTCACGCGGACGCGCTTGAGGCTGCCGATGAGCTCGGCGGCCTCGGGATCCTCCCGGGAGGCGAGCTTGGCGACAAATTTGAGCAGGCCCGGGGTGAGGTTGACCTCCACATACTCGCCCTTGGCGGACGGGATAAAGGCAGCGACATCAACGAAACCCGCCTCGGTGTCAGCGGCACGCAGGGAAGGAAGGGAAAACGCGGCGACGATGGTCGCGGCGGCGATGGTGGAACGGAGGATACGGTTCATGTTGGTTTGGGTTGAAGCTACCTCCAATACCCCTCCTCCGTGGCGAAAGTTGCACTGATCTAGCTGCGAACCGCCTCCGCTCGCCGGGATCGCTGCCAGTTTGCCAAAGCCTGTCCGGTTAATGAGTGGACGGCACGCTCGATGCCAACCCGCTCCCCCGCATAGACAATCTCGCCCCCCGCCGGCCCGCCGCCGGGCCCGAGATCTATGATCCAGTCGGCCAGGTGGAGCACGTCGAGGTTGTGCTCGATGACGATGACCGTGTTCCCGGCGTCGCGCAGCTTGAAGAGCAGATCCATCAGCCGCTGGATGTCGGTCCAGTGCAGCCCCGTGGTCGGCTCGTCGAGGATGTAGAGGGTGCGTCCCTGCTCGCGTTTGCTCAGTTCGAGCGAGAGCTTGAGACGCTGCGCCTCACCGCCTGAGAGCGTGGTGGCCGACTGGCCCAACTGCAGGTAGCCGAGGCCGACCGCCTCGAGGGTCGCCAGTTTCTCCATCACCCGCGGCACGTGGCGGAACAACTCCATCGCCTCACGCACGGTCAACCCGAGCACGTCGGCGATGCTGCGGCCATGGAAGCGCACCTCCAGCGTCTCGCGGTTGAAGCGCCGGCCGCCGCAGCTGGGACAGGGCGCGTAGGCGTCGGCGAGGAATTGCATGTCGAGCTTGATCTGGCCGTCGCCCTGGCAGCGCTCGCAGCGGCCGCCGCGGACATTGAAGCTGAAACGGCTGGCCTTGTAGCCGCGGACGCGGGCCAGCGGCACCTTGGCGAAGAGGCCGCGGAGCAGGTCGAGCAGGCCGACAAAACTCGCGGGATTGGAGCGCGGGCTGCGGCCGATGGGCTCCTGGTCGACCCGCACGGATTTTTCAAAGTGTTCAAATCCCGTGATGCCACGGTGCCGGCCGGGCAGCAGCTTGGCGCCGTTGAGCCGGCGGGCGGCAGCAGTGGCAAGGACATCGTTGACCAGCGAGCTCTTGCCCGAGCCGGAGACGCCGGTAACGCACGTCAGCAGGCCGACGGGAAAGCGGGCCTCGATGGCTTTGAGGTTGTGCTCGCTCGCCCCCTGCACGGTCAGCCAGCGGTCGTCAGGCCGGCGCACCGACACCTCGCGCTCCACACCCGCCTTGCCCGCCAGGTAGGCGCCGGTGCGCGAGGCGCCCGGTGGCAGACGCGCACAGTCGGCGGGCGAACCTTGGAACAATATCTGACCGCCCTCGGTGCCCGCGCCCGGGCCTAGCTCGATCAGCTCGTCCGCGCTGCGCAGCGTTTCCTCGTCGTGCTCGACCACCAGCACGGTGTTGCCGCGATCGCGCAGTTCCCGAAGCGTGGCGATCAACCGCTGGTTGTCGTGCGGGTGCAGTCCGACGCTCGGCTCGTCCAGCACGTAGATGACGCCGATCAAGCCCAAGCCGAGTTGGGTGGCGAGACGGACCCGTTGCGCCTCGCCGCCGCTGAGGGTGGCGTATTCGCGGCCGAGCGTCAGGTAGCCGAGTCCGGTTTCATTGAGGAAATGGAGCCGTTGCTCAATCCCGTCCAGCACCTCCCCCGCCGCCGCGTGCCCCATTAGTTCGGCGCGCAACCGGCGGACCGCGGCCAATGCCACACCCACATCCTGTGCGGTAAACTCCGTGATTCCCAAGCCACCCAGCCGCACGGCTGCGCTGCGGGGGTTGAGCCGGCCACCGTGGCAACCGGGGCATTCCCCGCTGATCATATAGGTGCTGAGCCGCGCCCGGAAGCCGTCGCTCTCCGTGTGCCGGTAGCTTTCCATCAGATCGGCAAGGACGCCCGTGAACGGCATGGCCTTCGGCGTCCGCATGCGGCGGAGCTTGAAGCTGAACAGTCGCTCCCCGGCACCATGCAGCAGCATGTGCCGGACGGTGGCGGGCAGATCGCACCAAGGAGTTTCCGGCTCGTAAGGCAGCTGGGCAGCGAGCTGCTTGAGGAGGGCATTGTGGCGGATGATGAGACTCTTCCCGCCGATCCGCCACGGCTTGATCGCCCCTTCGCGCACGGACTTGGCCGGGTCGGGCACAATCAGATCCTCGTTAAACGACCTCTGCCGCCCGAGTCCGCCGCAATCTGGGCAGGCTCCTTCCTTGTGGTTGAACGAAAAATGCCGAGACGTGAGTGGCTCGAAAGTGTCTCCGCACACCTCGCAGCTCAGGTTTTGGCTCAGGGACACCTCGCGCCACGGGCCGTCTGCGGTCTTTTGCACGAGGACGACGGCACGATTTTGCCCCTCGCGAAAAGCGAGTTCGAGGGAATCGGCGAGCCGGCTGCGTTGCTCCGTCTTGAGCACGATGCGGTCAACAACGATCTCGACGGCCACCTCAGCCGCGCCGCCGGGGATCAGCTTGGGATCATCGAGCTGCTTGATCTCACCCGCGAGACGCACGCGTTGGAAGCCCCGTTGGTGGAGCCGGGGCAGTTCGTCGCGCAGGACGGCAGGCTTGGCGCACATGAAAGGCGCCAGCAGCACCGCGCGTTCACTGGGTGCCTCGCGGTAAAGTTGCGTGATGCAGTCGTCGAGCGAACGCTGGCGCACACGGCCGCCGTCCCGGGGGCAGTGCTGCTCGCCGCAAAGCGCCCAAAGGAGGCGGGTGTAATCCGCGACCTCCGTGGCGGTGGCCACAGTGCTGCGCGGTGAATCGCCACCCGTGCGTTGCTCGATGGCGAGGACGGGCGAAAGGCCGTGGATAAAGTCCACGTCGGGCCGCTGCAACTGCGCGAGCACCTGTCGCGCCTGCGCGGATAGACTCTCCATGTATTGGCGGTAGCCCTCGGCGTAGATGGTGTCGAAGGCCAGCGAGGATTTGCCGGAGCCGCTGGGTCCGGTCAGCACCACGAACCGGTTGCGGGGAATCTTCAGCTCGAGATTCTTAAGGTTGTGCTCGCGCGCGCCCTTGAGGTGGATGTGCGTCGCTGCGTCCATGCCGCCAAGGTTGCGGTTTTGGCGACGGCGTCAAAACGCTAATAGCGAAAAATAAGCGCAAACGCCGCGGCGGAATAAGACTTGAACTTGTCGGTGAAAAAAAGCTTGATTCCCGGTGCATGCACCAAGCCGCTGGCTTGTTTTCCCTTCCCCTCATCCCCATGGCCTCCGTTTGAGGCTGCAAGCGTATATCTCAGCTATGAACCCAAGCATCAAAACCGTTAAGTCAACCCGTCGGCATATTCCTGCCATTCTCGCTCTCGCCTTGGCGCTGGCGCCGGCCCTGCAGGCCGTCGTCTTCCAATGGGGCGACGTCAAGGGCAGTTTCGACACCACGATCTCCGTGGGTGGTCTCTACCGCATCAACAACCCCGATGCGGCCTACTATAGCATCACCAGCTCAGTCGAGGGCGTGGCTGGCAAGCAGCGCTCGTCGAACGCCGATGACGGCAACCTCAATTATAAGGGAGGGGTGCTGGCCTCGTTCCTCGTGAAGGCCAGCCACGACCTCCAGCTCGACTACGGCAAGAAGATGGGGGCGTTTGTCCGCGGCTTCTACTTCAACGATTTCATCAACAGCAATGGCACCCGCGCCCGCACCCCACTCAGCCCGGAAGCCGAAAAAATCGTCGCCCAGAACGGCGAATTGCTCGATGCCTATGTCTATTTTAAGCCCTCGCTTGGCGACATGCCCGCCAGCATTCGCATCGGCCGGCAGGTCCTGAGCTGGGGGGAAAGCACTTTTATCCCGAACGGCATCAACTCCATCAACCCGATTGACGTCGGTAAGCTGCGCACCCCGGGTTCTGAAATCAAGGAAGCGCTGCGTCCTCTTAACATGGTCGCCGCTTCCCTGAATCTGACGCAGGAACTGACCTTGGAGGCCTTTTACCTCCTGGACTGGGACCGGACTCGCGTCGACCCCCCCGGCACTTATTTCAGCGGCAACGACTTTGTCGCCAAGGGCGGCAAGAAAGTTTATCTGGGTTTCGGTGCCATCGCCGACAGCTCGGCGCTGGGAGCGATTACGCGCGGCACCGACCGCGAACCCGGTAATAGCGGACAATGGGGCATCAACTTCAAATGGCTGGCTCACGGTCTCAATGACACGGAATTCGGACTCTACTACATGAATTACCACAGCCGCCTGCCGGTGATTTCGGCTCAGACCCCCACCGACCCTGTCAGCGTCACCTTGGTAGTGAATACCGCCTCAGCCCTGGCCAATGCGAATATCGCGCCGGCCATGATCGGAGCCGGCATACCTGCAGGCACTGTCGCGGTGGTGTTGCCCGGTCTTGTCCAGTCGGCCTTAGGCGGTGTGCCGGTAGGGTCGCTCGCGCCATCCCTTGCGCCCTACGCTGCGTTCTATCCCGCAGCCCAGAGTGTCGCCTCAGGCGCCCGCACCATCGGATTTCTAACCGCCGCGGGCACCGGTCGCTACCTGATTGAATTCCCGGAGAATCTCCATCTCTTTGGCGCCAGCTTCAATACCAGTATCCACGGGATCGCGTTGCAGGGAGAAGTAAGCTATCGAGATAACCAACCACTGCAGATTGATGACGTGGAACTGCTGTTTGCCGCGCTATCCTCGCTCAATCCCGCCTTCGGCCCGAACAACCAAATCGGCAACTTTCTCAACCAGCTAAACACTTATGTTCCTGGCTATCACCGGCACACGGTCTGGACCGGCCAGATGACCGCCACCAAGGTCACGCGCGGATTCTTCGGCGCGGCGCAGACCACCCTGTTGGCCGAGGCCGGCTTTGTTAACGTCACCGATCTCCCCGCGAAAAGCACTCTACGCTACGATGGACCCGGGACTTTTGTAGGCGGCGATCTCACCGCCATGACTCTGACCGGCAACGGCGCTTCCGGCTCCGATCCCGCCTCCGCGTTTGCCGACAAATTTTCGTGGGGCTATCAGGTTCTCGCCCGCCTCGACTACACCAACGCCTTCAAGGGCGTGAACATGTCCCCGCTGATCGTTTTTACCCATGATGTCAGCGGCAACACTCCGCTGCCACTCGGTAACTTTCTCCACGGACGCAAGAGCCTGACCGTCGGGAGTGAGTTCACCTTCCAGAATGCCTGGGCGGTTGACATTCGCTATGTGAATTTCTTGGGCGCCGGGCGGTTTAATCTCCTTGGCGACCGCGATTATCTTTCCTTCAACGTGAAGTATTCATTCTAACCCCTACCCCTTTTATCCCATGAAATCAGGCATTCGTCATCTCCTGACCGGCACAGTCCTCTGTGCGCTTGCACTCGGCGCACACGCCGGGATCACCCAGGCCGAGGCCGATCGTCTCGGCGCCACCCTGACTCCGCTCGGCGGGGAAAAGTCCGGCAACGCCGATGGCTCCATCCCAGCCTGGGATGGCGGCATCACGACTCCGCCCGCCGGCTACCAAGTCGGCATGCATCACCCCGATCCCTTCGCCGGTGAGCAGCCGCTCTTCACCATCAGCGGCTCCAATGCCGACAAATACGCTGAGAAGCTTACTCCCGGTCAGATGGCGATGCTGAAGGCCTACGGGGATTATTCGATGCCCGTCTATTCGAGCCACCGCACCGCCTCGAACCCGCAGCGCGTTTACGATGCCACGAAAACGAACGCCACTACCGCCCAATTGGCTGTCGGAGGCAACGGTGTCACCGGCAGTGTCATTGGCATTCCGTTTCCCATCCCGCAGAGCGGCCTCGAGGCGATCTGGAATCATCTCACCCGCTACCGCGGCGTGGCGGCCAGCCGCAGCATCAGCCAGGCGGCTCCCCAGCGCAACGGCAGCTACACCCTCGTCGACTTCGAGGACGAATTCCTCTTCAACTACGCGCGCGACGGCATTCAGGAGAAAGATCTGGATAATGTCCTGCTCTATTTCAAGCAGGCCGTGGTGGCCCCCGCCCGTCTCGCCGGCTCGATCCTGGTCGTCCACGAGACCATGGACCAGGTGAAGGAACCCCGCCGCGCTTGGATATACAACGTGGGGCAACGGCGCGTCCGCCGCGCTCCCAATGTCGCCTACGACAACCCCGGCACCGCGGCCGACGGCATGCGAACTTCCGATCAGTTCGACATGTTCAACGGCGCACCCGACCGCTACGATTGGAAGCTCGTTGGCAAAAAGGAAATGTATATGCCCTACAATTCCTACAAGCTCCACAGCGACTCGGTAAAGAACAGCGACATCCTGAAGCCCCTCCATATCAACCAGGACCTCACCCGCTACGAACTGCACCGCGTCTGGGTGGTCGATGCCACGCTCAAGCCCGGCACCAGCCATGTGTATTCCCGCCGCACCTTCTACCTCGACGAGGACAGCTGGCAGATTCTTGCCGTCGACCAATATGATGGACGCGGCCAGCTCTGGCGCGTCTCCGAGGCCCATTGCATCAATTACTACGAGGCCCTCATCTTCTGGAGCACACTCGAGGTGCACACCGACCTCAACGCCGGCCGCTACCTGGCCATTGGCCTCGATAACGAAAAACCGATATATAAATTCGGACTGACCCGCACGCCGGCCGACTATACGCCCGCCACACTCCGCCAGGAGGGTGTTCGTTGAGCTAGCGTATGCTCCCATCAATTATTACGACGGCGGGCTTTAGTGCCCGCCGTTTTTACATACACGGGCTGCTTGGCTTGGCGCTGTTTCCCGTCCTGCCGCTGCAGGCTGGCGAATCATCGGAACTGGCGCCGCTCGCCGCCCGGGCGTTGCTGTTGGATGTTGCCCGCACCGGCGAGAAATTCGTCGCCGTGGGTGATCAGGGCATCATCGTCATTTCCACGACCCAGGGCGCCAGCTGGCAGCAGGTCCTCGTGCCGACGCGCGCCACCCTGACCGGCGTGAGCTTTCCTGACGCCCAACATGGCTGGGCGGTTGGCCATGGCGGTGTAATCCTCGCGACCGACAACGGCGGGCAAAGCTGGCACCGGCAGGATAACGGCAAGGAGGTCGACTCGGTCTATCTCGATGTGCTCTTCCTGGATGCCGCGCATGGGTTCATCGTGGGGGCCTATGGCAGGTTTCTGATCACCGGCGATGGCGGGAAAACCTGGACAACCGCGCAGCCGGCCGACGGCGAGGTGCATTACAACCGCATCACCGCCGCAACGGACGGTTCGCTCTATATCGCGGGTGAAAGCGGCACCGTGCTCCGGTCCGATGACCAAGGCGCGACTTGGTCCCGGCTGGATATTCCATACGAGGGCTCTTTCTACGGGGTGCTGCCTTTCCCTGACGGCGACCTGGTGGCCTACGGATTGCGCGGACACATCCTGCAATCCCACGACCGCGGCGCCAGCTGGCAGCCGCGCGACAGCGAGACCAAGGTTCTCATCATGGGCGGCACTCGGCTGCCGGACGGCACTCTGGTCCTCGGGGGACAAGGGGGGAATTTTTTCCTCAGTCACGATGGTGGACACAGTTTCTTCCACTGGAAGCCCGCCGGCTTCGGCACGAGCGTCGCCGACTTGATCGCCATCGGTCCCGACGAGATCCTCACTGTCGGCGAAGCCGGCGCGGTCCGCCTGAAACTCCCCTGAGCCATGCTCACGCGCATTGAAGAACTGGTTTTCCGGCGCCGCAACTGGGTGGTGGTGCTCTACGCCCTGGCAACCGTGGTGCTGGGCTATTACGCGGCGCAGACCCACGTCGATGCCAGCTTCAACAAGCAACTGCCGAGCGACCACGAATACATCAGCAATTTCAAGAAATACCAGGAGCAGTTCGGCGGCGCCAACCGCGTGGTCATCGCCTTGGTGGCGAAACAGGGCGACATTTTCACTCCGGAGTTTTTCAAGACGTTGAAGACCGTCACGGACGAGACTTTTTACCTGCCCGGCGTTGATCGCTCTCAGGTCACCTCCATCTTCACGCCCAACGTCCGCTATCTGGAGGTGGTCGAGGACGGCCTGCAAGGCGGCAACGTTATCCCCGCCGATTTCGTGCCGACTCCGGAGGGCTTGGAGCGCGTGCGCCAGAACATCATCAAGTCCGGCCGGGTCGGCCAGTTGGTCGCCAACGATTTCACTGGGGCTATCATCGTCGCGCAGCTCCTGGAGATCGACCCACAGACCGGCAAGCGCCTGATCTATGCGCAGGTCGCCGATGCACTGGAGGAGAAGATTCGACGAAAATACGAGAGCGAACGCGTGGGGGTCCACATCATCGGTTTCGCCAAAGTCATCGGTGACATCACCGATGGGGCCCGCGGCGTGCTCCTTTTCTTCGGCGTCGCCATCGTCATCTCGGCGTTCCTGATGTATTATTTCTCCCAGTCGTTCATCCTGACGGTGCTGCCCTTGGTGACCTCCTTCTGCGCTGTGGTGTGGCAATTGGGGCTGCTTCGTCTTCTCGGCCTCGGTATAGATCCTTTGTCCATCCTGGTGCCGTTCCTCGTCTTTGCCATCGCGCTCAGCCACGCCACCCAGATGCTCCGCTCCTTCCGCTACGAATTCAACATCGGCAACAACGAGCTGGTGGCCGCCCGCGCCTCCTTCAGCAATCTCTTCATTCCGGGCACGGTGGCCATCCTCACGGACACAGTTGGTTTCCTTACCATTTACCTTGTCAAGGTGCCGATCATCCAGGAGCTCGCCCTTACCGCCAGCCTCGGCGTCACGCTGATCATCCTGACCGACCGCTTCCTGCTTCCGGTGCTCATGTCCTACACCACCATGGCGCCGGACTTTCGCAAACGCGTCAATTTCCGGCGTTTCGCCCTCCAACCCATCTGGCGCCGTCTGGTGAACTTCACCACCGGCCGCACCTCGGTGGCCATCATCGCCCTCGCCCTCGGGCTGGGCCTCTTTGGCGTCATCACCGCCCGGCAGATCAGGATCGGAGACATGCACGCCGGCGTGCCCGAGTTGCGCCAAAATTCGCGCTACAACCTCGATACTGCGGCCATCACGGGGAAATTCAGCATCGGCGTCGATGTCATCACCGCGCTGGTGGAGAGCATTCCCAACGGAGTCATCGACTACGACGTGATGGAGCTGGTCGACCGTTTCAGCTGGCACATGCGCAACGTCGAAGGAGTGCAATCCACCCTCGCCCTCACCAATTTGGCCAAGACCATCAACTCCGGCTGGAACGAAGGCAGCCTCAAGTGGCGCATCATTCCCCGCAACCAGCAGATGCTCGCCCAGTCCGTCTCCCCCGTCGAGACCTCCACGGGCCTGCTCAACAACGACGGCAGTGTCATCCCCATCATGATATACCTGAAGGATCACCGCGCGGAGACTATCAAGCGCGTGATCGCCGCCGTGAAGGAATTTCGTGCCGCCCACAACACTGGCAAGGTGAAGTTCCAACTCGCGACCGGCAATGTCGGCGTGATGGCTGCCACCAACGAGGTCGTCGAATCGGCGCGGATCCCCATGTTGGAGTGGCTGTATGCGGCCATCATCGTGCTCTGCCTGATTTCCTTCCGCTCCTGGCGCGCCACGGTCTGCGTGGTCCTGCCGCTGGTGATCGTCTCCGAGCTGGCCGAGGCGCTGATGGTCTACCTGCAGATCGGCCTGAAGACCTCCACGCTGCCGGTCGTCGCACTTGGCGTGGGCATCGGCGTGGACTACGGCATTTACCTTTGCTCCGCTTTGCTCGAAAAAATCCGCAAAGGCCTGATTCTCGAGGATGCGCTCTGCGAATCATTCGCCACCATGGGCACCTCGGTAGTCTTCACCGGTTTTTCCCTTGCCATCGGCGTGGGCACCTGGGCGTTCTCCGCGCTGAA
>JAHFTD010000065.1:0-1430 GCA_023269565.1 Opitutaceae bacterium
TCAACCTCGTCCTGCCCACCCGCTGGCCGCTGCACCGGCAGGCGCTCGGCCGGCACTACATCAAGCAGGCCTCCGTGATGGTGCAGAACCGCGAGTTCAACGAAGCCTATTACTACTTCGCCGCCGGCCTCGCCCGCGTGCCCGGCGACATGGCCGCCCGCCGCGAGCTGGCCACCCTCAACTACGTCATCGGCCTCCCGCACATCGCCGTCAACATGATGGTCGACGGCCTCGAATACTCCCGCGACAACCTCGACTACCTTAAGTTCACCTTCAATCTGCTCTTCGAGTTCCAGGACGACCGGCGCGCGCTCGAACAGGCGGTGAAATACCTGCCCAAGACCCGCGACGAGGTGCGCACGCACCAGTATCTCGCCCTGCAGGCGGCCACCGCCCTCTTCAACCGCGGCCATTACGACGCTGCCGAGCAGATGCTCGCCGCGTGGACCCTCGAGCGCAGTGCCGAGGGCCAGGTGCTCATCGCCCGCTGCGACTGGGAGCGCGGCTATCCCGAGCTCGCGCTCGTCCGCCTGCGCAGCGCCCGCGACCGCTTCCCCGACAAGGACGTCATCCCTCTCGAACTGATCAAGCTCTACCGCTCCCTCAACGATTACGATTCCCTGCTCAACGAGGCCGTGTTGCGCTACCTCGTTGATCCGGCCAGCCCCGGTCCGCGCATCGACCTGCTCTACGCCCGGCATTACAAGGCCGACCACGCCCGGCTGAACCGCGAACTGGAGTCCTATCTGGCCGATTTCCCCCGCGACCCGCGCGCCCTGCTGCAGCTCGGCTACTTCGCCAACGACACGGCCAACCTGCCCCTGGCCCAGCGGCTCTACGCCATCGCCGTCCGCGAGAAAATACCCCTCAACTCTTTCGCCCTCGTCCTGATCCAGGTGCAGGCGGCCAATGGCCGCTTCCAGGAGGCCTTTGCGCTCTGCGAGGCCACCAAGGCCGCCAGCACCGCCAACAACGAGCTCTTCTCCGCCCAGCTCTCCGGACTGCGCGCCCTCGCCTCCTACGGCGCCGGCAATCCCAACGACGGCGACCTCTACCTCAAGGCCTTCCTGGCCAAAAACTATCTGCGCGCCAACGACGCCATGATCCTCGCCCACCGGTTCGAGGAGATCAGCGCCCCGCGCCAGGCCCGGCAGATCCTCGAGACCGCCGTGCGCTACGACCCCCGCAACCAGCACGCCCTTACCGCCCTGATCAAATTCGACACCGAATCCGGAAACCTGGAGGGCATCCAGACCTATCTCCCCCGGCTGCTCGTGATGCGCAAACCCTCCCGCACCGTCCTGCTTGAATCCTACCTGAAACTCGACGACTCCACCCCGGCCCGCACCGAGCTCCGTCGCCGCACCAACGCGACCCTCCGCGGCCTCACCAGCAATCCCCTGCCGGAAAACTGACCGCGGAGCTCGTGC
>JAHFTD010000065.1:1530-13846 GCA_023269565.1 Opitutaceae bacterium
CGCCAGCACCCGTAATATCATTGTCACTTAATAGGTGACATTGCCCCCTCGGAGAAAAGCCATTGTCACCTATTAAGTGACAATGGCCGGGGCAGGTCTTTTCCCCGGCTTTATGGAACAAGGGCCGTCTCTTCCGATCGCGCAGTCACCGGTGCGGCGGCCTCGCCTGGCCGCGGTGCTCAGGACGGCGGCCGGCCCTGCCGTGCGGCCACGAGCCAAGCGAGCAACTGAAGCGTGCGCTCGGCGTCGGGCATCTGGCTGCCACCTGTCATGAAAGCGTGAACGCGCTGGCGCGGCAGACCGAGCAGGCGTGCCAGGTTGGCCTGGTTGCCGTGCTTGAGCAGGTGCGGGCGGACCAGCACGCGCAGGGTGTTCCAGAGCGGAGTCTCGCCGCCGGGACGGAGGGTCCGGCCACCCGGGGCCCGGGTGCGGCGCTGGATCCGGAAGGCCCGGGATGAATGCTTCGCCATGGCGGCGGCGGCGGTGAGAATCGCCAGTCCCAGTTCGGACGGCAATTGGAGGGGTTTGGGGATCGGATGTAACATGCCTACCCATTAAGCGATTTGGCCCGCGGAGGCCAGCCCGGGGTTGCGCGCAACCGGACGGCCGGAACGATTGTCACTTAATAGGTGACATTGCTCCCTCGGAGAAAAGCCATTGTCACCTATTAAGTGACAATGGCCGGGTGGCGGTTTTCGCAGAGTGCGTCGGACCGGGGAGCGAAAGGGAGCGGGGATCGCGCGGAACTGCGGGCGTCAGCCAGCGTCGAGGCCGAAGATGGCACGGGCGTAGTTGGCGGCGGAAAATGGCTGGAGGTCGTCGGGTTGTTCGCCGAGGCCGAGGAAATAGACGGGGATTTTCAATTGCCGGTAGATCGCCACGAGCGCGCCGCCGCGGCTCGTGCCGTCGAGCTTGGTGACGATGAGGCCGGTGAGCCCGAAGCCGGCGTGGAACGCCTTCGCCTGCTCGACCGAGTTGGCGCCGAGCGAGCCGTCGACCACCAGCCAGCGGTGCTGCGGCGCGGCCGGATCGTGCTTCTGCAGCACGCGGCGGATCTTGGCCAGCTCCTCCATGAGGTTGCCCTTGGTATGCAGCCGGCCGGCCGTGTCGACGAGCAGCCAGTCCTTGCCGCGCGCCCTGGCGGCCTGCCAGGCGTCGAAGGCGAGCGCGGCGGCATCGGCGCCGGTGTGGCTGGCGACAACCTCAAGGTCGAGCCGCCGGGCCCAGCTCTGCAGTTGCTCGATGGCGGCGGCGCGGAAGGTGTCGCACGCCGCCACCAGCACGGTCTGGCCGTCGGCCTTGAGCCGGTGCGCGAGCTTGGCGGTGGTGGTGGTCTTGCCCGAGCCGTTGATGCCGATGAGGCAGATGACCGTCGGCTTCGCCGCGGCCGGCGGCAGCACGCCCTCGGCGCCGGCCAGCGCGCGCTCCAGCACCGCCGCACCGATGACTGCCGCCTGCGCACCGCGCAGCGCGGGATCCCTTTTATGCGCAGCTTTGATCTCTTCGAGAATCTCAGAGGTGGTCTCGCCGCCAAAATCCGCAGCATAGAGCGCCTCCTCGAGGCCGGCGAGGGTGGCGGCGTCGATCCGCTGCGCGCCGAAGAGTCCGGCGGTCTTCTCCGCGAGCGAGCGCGCTGTCTTGGTCAGCCCGTCCCGGAATTTTTTGAAGAGCGAGCGCAAGGATAAGGAGGTCGGGATAAGTGAATAATCTGGAACTCAGGAAATCAGGGGGAGGATTCCCTGAGTTCCAGATTTATTCCGGGTCCGCCTTGCGCGCGTCGCGGCCGGCCTTGTCCTTCACCCGGTCGAGGATGCCGTTGATGAACCGCTTGGAGTCGGCGGTCGAATACTGCTTGCTCAGGTCGATGGCCTCGTTGATGGAGACGACGGGCGGGATGTCCTTGCGGTGAAGGATCTCGAAGATGGCGAGGCGGAGGATGGCGAGGTCGATCTTGGCGATGCGCTCGAACTCCCAGTTCTGCGCGAGGGAGCGGATGTGTCCGTCGATCTCGGCGGCATGCGCGAGGACGCCATGAATCAGCTCCTCGGCAAAGGCGTAGTAGTCGCGCGGTTTTTCCAAGTGCTCGAAAAACAGCGTCAGGTCGCCGGTGAGGTCGCCGGGCTGGTTGATGCTCCAGGCGTAGAGGTATTGCAGCGCGGCGACGCGGCTCTCCCGGCGCTGGGCAAAGTGGCCGCTCATGCCCGGCCCCCCTGCGCGCGCTTGAGCGCCGCCATGGCGAGCGCGGCGCAGGCAAATTCCGGCCCCCGGCCGGTCCGCGGGTGGCAGCGCGCCACCGCCTGCCGCGCGTTTTCCACGACAAGGACGCCGTTGATGACGGGGATGCGCGTGGCGAGGGCGACGCGCTGGAGCGCATCGGTGGCCGCCTGGCCGACAATGCGGTGGTGCGCGGTGTCGCCCTTGACGAGGACGCCGAGCGCGACAACGCAATCGCACCGGCCGCTCTCCGCCAGCCAGAGCGCGGCCACCGGCAGCTCGGCCGAGCCCGGCACGCGGATGACCTCAAGGCGCCCCGGCTTGACGCCCGCATCGAGAAGCTGCCCGCGCACGGTGTCCAGCAGGGCGTCGGTCAGCGCGGGATTGTAGCGCGCGGCCACGAGGCCGACGGTGAACGCGGCACCGTTGATGGCGGGGACGGCAGGGGCGGCGGAACTCATGGAAGGTTCAGGGCAAGGCAGAAGCCGGCGGCCTTCAACTCAATTATGCGGCGCGGCTCAGACGGGGATCTGTTCGACGATCTCGAGGCCGTAGCCGTCGAGGCCGACGACGCGGCGCGGCGCGTGCGTGAGCAGGCGGATTTTGCGCAGGCCGAGGGCGGTGAGGATCTGCGCACCGGTGCCATAGTCGCGCAGGCTGGCGCGGCGGCCGGCGATATGGCCGGGATTGAGCAGTGCATCCTGCATGCGGCCGGTCTGCTCCATGTAGACGATGGCACCGTGGCCGGCGGCGGCGACCTGCGCCAGCGAGGCGAGGAGCGAGTGGTGGCTGTCGAGGTCCTTGGAGTGAAAGACGTCGCTGAGCAAATTCTCGGTGTGCACGCGCACGAGCGTGGGCGCGCCGTCGAGCCGGCCCATGGTGAACGCGAGATGGTGCCGCCCATCGACCTTGCTGCGGAAGATGTGGAGAGTGAAATCGCCGTATTCCGAGGCGAAGGGCCGCTCGGCCACCTGCTCGACGAGCTGCTCGCGCTGGTGGCGGTATTCGATCAGCGCGGCGATGGAGACGAGCGGGTAGCCGAAGCGCTGCTTGAACTCCAGCAGCCCGGGCAGCCGCGCCATGGTGCCGTCCTCGGCGAGGATCTCGCAGATGAGGCCGGCGGGCCGGAGGCCGGCGAGCGCGGCCAGGTCGACCGCGGCCTCGGTGTGGCCGGCGCGCTCCAGCACGCCGCCGGGCCGGGCGCAGAGCGGAAAGACGTGGCCGGGCTGCACCAGTTCGTCGGGCCGCGTGCCAGGATCGGCCAGCAGCCGGACGGTGCGGGCGCGGTCGAAGGCGCTGATGCCGGTGGTGATGCCCTCGGCGGCGTCGACCGACACGGTGAAGGCCGTGCGCATCGCCTCGCGGTTCTGCTGCACCATGGGGTTGATGCCGAGGTGCCGCAGTTGCGGCGCGGTCATCGGCGCGCAAATGAGCCCGCGCGCGTGCCTGATCATGTGGTTGACGAGCTCGGGGGTGGCCTTCTCGGCGGCCATGACGAGGTCGCCCTCATTTTCCCGGCCCTCGTCGTCGGTGACGATGACGGGCCGGCCAGCCGCGATGGCCTGCAGCGCGGTCTCGATGGAGTCAAAGGGCGGGTGAACGGACATGGCGAAAGGACTCCAGCATTGGCCTGCGGCGGCGGGTGTCAAATCCCGGTGCACCGCCCGGCGGAACGGATTGCCCGCGGGGGTGCCTTCGGTGCAAGCGAGGCCCGCGACCGCGCCAACCAGCGTGGCCGGCCCGAGGCGTCAGCCCTGGAAATCGATGACGTAATTCTCGTCCGTCTGCAGGTATTCACCCTCGCCCGTGAAGAGGGTGAGGAAGAGCTTGAAGGCATAGGGCGGGCGGACGACCTTGCCGCCGCCGAGGGCCTTGCCGTCGCCGGTGCGGGTGAGCGACGTGCGCTCGTCGCTCTTCTGGTATTTGACCAGCCAGCGCATGACGGCCTGGTCGGCATCGGCGTTCGCCGGCTTTTTGTCCTTGCCGTAAAAGGCGAGGCGGAATGTGCCCTCCTCGATGGTCAGGCCGAGGTAGCCGCCCTTGGCGCGCGGGATGACCGTGCCGGGAATCTTCGGTTCCTCGGTGGTCTTGTCGTCCTGCTTGGCCGACTTGGCCGGCGCAGCCTTGGCTGGCTGGCTTTGGGCGGACAGCAGGGTGGCGGCAAAGGTCAGGCAGACCAGCAGGACGATGGATTTCATGCCGGTCAATCTACACGGGTGCGGCGCAGGCGCAAGCCCCCGCTAGGGGTGCGGCGGCGGCGGGGTCATCTTTCGGCGGATTTCACGCCAGCGCGCCAGCCGCGCGGCAATGGCCTGCTCGGCGCCCGCCGTCTGCGGGGTGTAGAGGTGGAGGGGTTTTTCGAGATAGGCCTGCCCGGAAATGGCCTCGGGAAAATCATGGGCATAGAGGTAACCTTCGCCGTGGCCCGCACGCTTGCTGGCCTGCCCGCCCTTGTCGCGCAACGCCCGCGGGACGGCCTGGACCGGCTGCTGTGCCAGCGTGCGGTGCGCCGCGCCGAGGGCCAGAGTGGCGGAGTTGCTCTTCGGCGCCGTGGCGATGTAGAGCGTGGCGTGCGCCAGCGTGAGCTCCGCCTCGGGCAGCCCGATGAAGTCGCACGCGTGGTGCGCGGCCACGGCGAGCGGCAGCGCCTGCGGGTCGGCCAGGCCGACATCCTCGCTGGCGAGGATGACCAGCCGCCGCGCAATGAAGCGCGGGTCCTCGCCCCCGGCGAGCATCTTGGCCAGCCAATACATCGCGGCGTCGGGATCGCCGCCGCGGCAGCTTTTGATGAAGGCCGAGATGGTGTCGTAATGCTCGTCCTCGTCGGCATCGTAGCGGATGCGGCGCTCGCGCGCGAAGATTTCCAGCTCCTGCTCCGTGAACGGAGCCTTTTCGGGCAGGCTGAGCGCGATGACCTCGAGCGCGTTCAGCGCGCGGCGGAGATCGCCGTCGCAGAGCACGGCCAGGGCGGTGAGCAGCCGGTCATCCGCCGCATGGCCGCGCGCGCCGAGGCCGCGCCCGGGATCGCTGAGTGCCCGGCGGAGCACGGCGGCGACCTGCGCGGTGGTGAGCGGCTCGAGCCGGAAGAGATGGCTGCGGCTGAGCAGCGGCGGGTTGACGTAGAAACCGGGATTATGGGTCGTCGCGCCGATGAGCCGCACGGTGCCTTCCTCAACATCGGGCAGGAGGAGGTCCTGCTGCGACTTGTTGAAGCGGTGCAGCTCGTCGATGAAGAGGATGGTGCCCGAGCCGGGCCGGCGGCGCGCCGCGGCGAGGATTTCCCGCAGCTCGGCGACGTTGGACATGACGGCGTTGACGCGCACGAAGCGGCTCTTTGTCTCGCGCGCGATGACCTCGGCGAGGCTGGTCTTGCCAGTGCCCGGCGGGCCGTAGAAGAGCAGCGAACCGAAGCGGTTGCTCGCGATAAGCCGCGGGAGGAGGCTGCCGGGCTGGAGGATGTGCTCCTGACCCACGATTTCGGTGAGCCGCTGCGGCCGCATCCGGGCCGCCAGCGGCTGGTGCGCGGACGGTGCACCGGAAGGGAGGTGCCCCGGTTCATCCCCGAAGAGGGAGGTTTGGTCGTCGGCGGCGCGGGCCATGAGTGAAACAGTGTTCGGCGCGGGCGCAGAAACAAGTTTGAAGGCGGCGGGCCGGGCTGTTTCATTCCCGGCACGCACTCCTCCCGGGCCGGGAAGCGCTTCCACCCCATGCTCCCGCCCGGATCCAACCTGCGCGCCCCGCTGCTCTGGCTGCTGGTGCCGTTCATGGCGGGCCTCACGGCGGGCAAACTCTGGCCGGCGCCGATCTTTCCACTACCGATTATTGCGGGGTGGGCGGTGGCGGCGTGCGGCGCCGCCGCGGTGCTCGCCCGGCGGCCGACGGCAGCAGCGCGCCGGCTGTGGCCGGCATTGCTCACCGGCGGGGTGGGACTGGCGGGTTACGTCTACCTCGTGGCACAGACCCCGCCGCTCGCCGGCTGGGAGGAAACGCCGCGCGAGGTGACCGTCACCCTCGAGGTGACGCAGGTGTTTCCCGTCGCGACGAG
Source organism: Opitutaceae bacterium (assembly GCA_023269565.1). GTDB lineage: Bacteria > Verrucomicrobiota > Verrucomicrobiia > Opitutales > Opitutaceae > JAHFTD01. The sequence continues at coordinate 7,790 of JAHFTD010000065.1, forward strand.
CGCGAAATACGCGAGCGGGCTCGGCCGCATCACCGCGACCGACGAACTGGTCGCCGAGCTGCGCGGGCAGCGCGTGTATTTCTCGGCCATCCGCAAGGTCAGCGTGCCGCCGCTGCGCTCCGGGCGCTACCTCGTGCGCGGCGTGGTGCAGGCGCCGCCGCCGGGGCCGGCGGGCCCGGGTTTCGACGACTATCTGGAAAACCTCGGCGTCCGGCTGCGGCTGACGCGTGCGCAGATCCTCCGCGAGGAGCGCGCGCCGGGCTGGTGGCCGCGGTTTCTGGCCCGGACGGGGGATCGGTTTGAAAAAATCCTGCGCCGGGGCCTGGAGCGGCATCCGGAAACCGCGTCGCTCTATCTCGCGATGCTGCTCGGGGAAAAGACGATGCTGTCGGCGGAGGAACAGACGGCGTTCATGCGCAGCGGCACGTTCCATATTTTCTCGGTCAGCGGCCTGCACGTCGCGGCCATCGCGGCGGCGCTGCTCAGCGTGCTGACGCTCCTGCGGGTGCCGCGCCGCTGGGCGATGGTGCCGGGGCTGGCGGTGCTGTGGCTCTATGTCGGCGTGACGGGCGCGGGGTCGCCGTCGGTGCGGGCGTTCCTGCTGATCGCGTTCCTGGCGGGCACGCGCTGTTTCCGGCTGCCGGGCAATGCCCTGGCCGCACTGACGGCGGCGGCGCTGCTCACGCTGCTGCTCGACCCGCGGCAGCTTTTCAGCACGGGTTTCCAGATGTCCTATGCGGTGGTGACGGCGCTGGTGGTGATGGGCGTGCCGCTGGCGGAGCGCTGGCAGGCGGCGTGGCAGCCGTTCGCCGACCGGCCGGCGCCGGACTGGCGATGGTGGCACCACGCGGTGCGCACCGGCGGCCGCGGGCTGCTGGGTGCGCTGGCGGGCTCGACGGTGGCATTCCTTGCCAGCACGCCGTCGGGCATCGGTTATTTCCGCGTGTTGTCGACCGGCTCGCTAGTGGCCAACCTCATCGTCATCCCGCTGTCGTCGCTGGCGATCGTGGCGGGGTTCGTATCGCTGCTGGCAGGCCTGCCGGGATGGCTGGCGGCCAGCGGGCTGTTCAACCGGGCGGCGGCCGTGTTGATCATCGCCATGGACTGGCTGGTGCGCGCGGGCGGCACGCTGCCGGGCATGTATTTCCCGGCGCGGTTCCGGGCGGAATGGATGGCGCCGGCGGCGCTCGCGGCGGTGGTGGCGGCGATGCTGGCCGGGGCGCATTTCCGCTGGGCCGCGCACCGGGGCGGGTTCTGGCCGCCGGTCGCGCTGGTGGCGCTGGTGGTGATTTTGGGCGTGAAATTCGGCTGAACCGCGCGACACTTCCGGGATGAAAAGCTCCTATGAACTCGCCATGGAACGGCTCGCCAAGTCCGATCCGGGCGCGAACCGGCCGCTGACTGCCGCGCAGAAATCCCGGCTGGCGGAGATCGACCGCCTTTATCAGGGGAAAATTGCCGAGCGGGAGATTTTCCTGAAACAGCAGCTCGACGGCGCGCTGGGCGCGGAGAAATTCGACGACGCGGACAAGATCCGGAAGCAGATCAGCAACGAGAAGGCCCGGCTCGAGGAGGAGCGCGAGGAGGAAAAGGAGCGCGTGCGCCGGAGCTGAGCGCGCTCAGACGGCGAAGCCGAACTCGGCCAGCAGCACGTGGTGGTCGGAGGCCGGCGTGGGCCTGACCCAGTAGCGTTGCGGGCGGAGCTGCTGGTTATGGAAGATGTGATCGAGCACCAAGGGCCGGCGCCGCCAGGTAACCTCGGTTGACTGCACGGTTTCGTAGCCGGCTTCGTGGAACTGCCGGATGAGCGAGTCGTGCTTGCTGACGTTGAAGTCGCCAGCGAGCAGGGTCGGGCCGGGCGATTGCTTGAGCTGCTCGACGACGAGCCGGCGCTGCTCGATGTGCTGCTCGCTGCTGGAATTGAGCATGAAGAACGCCAGCAGATGTGTGTTGAACAGCCGCACACTGCGGCCGCCAATACTGGCGGTGGCGCCGATGAGCAGCCGGTCGGTCGGGGTCTTTTTTTCGCCGTAGAAATCGAACTCCACGGGCGGTGAAGGCAGATCGTAGCGCACGGTGTCGCGCAGCGGGGCCTTGGAGAAAATGGCGAGTCCGATGCCAAAGGGCAGTTCGCGCGGATCCTCCTTGGGATAGGCGAAGAAGCTCTCGTAGCCCGGCAGGGCATGCTTCAGCGCGAGATAGTTCGGCGGCATGGGCGGCTGCGTGCCGCCCGGCTGGGCGTGCTCGACCTCCTGGAGCATCACAACATCGGCATCCTGCGTGCGGATCTCCTCGATCACCGACTCGATCCGGACGGGGGCATGGTCGGGGTCGCGTTCGTCCCAGATCTGCCCGAACTGCATATTGAGCTGCATGACCTTGAAACGTCCGCTCATGTCAGCATTCCTCCCTTTCTGGCAGAATTGGGCCGGGCGATCGGAGAATAAAATATCGGCGTGCCATGCGTGGAAGCAGACTCAAAAGCAAACCACTGGCATGTTTGTGCCGCGTGTTTTATCAGCAAGTTTATTCTGGCTCCGCCATGCCCTCCACGACCCAGTCGCGGGCCTCCGGCACCTGCCGGAGGAACTCGCGCAGAGCGGCGCTCAGGTGCTCGGCGTAGCGGAAGTGCGCCCCCATGCCGGTGCGGAGCTCGGCCTCGTAGATAAACTTGTCAGCGTGCGTGCTGTGCTCGAAAGGGGTCTGCGCGCCGAGGAGCAGCGAGTAGACGTAGGCGGGCGAGCCGCGCTGCAGGAGTTCGCGGGTCAGTGCGGCCTGCGCGGCGAGGAGCGGCTGGTGCGGCGCCGGCGGGACCTCCGGTGGCAGGTAGAAGCCGGCTTGGATCAGCGGGGTGCAGCGGTGGCCGGTGCGGTGGCGGTTGAGGTCGCGCAGCTCGGCCAGCGCCATGTTGTTCCAGGCAAAGGTCACGCGCATGCGGCGTGTCGCCGTGCCCTGATAACCATAGCGGTTGGCGCGATGGCGCAACGCCTCGCCCACGGGTTGTTCCTCAGTCAGCCACGGTGGCGCGGTGCGGTCGACCCGCACCCACACCTCGTCAGCGAGCGGCGCAGTGGACAGCCGGGCGAGACCAAGTTGGCAACTCGTGCCGAGCTCCTGCCGCGCCTGCTCTTCGTAGGATTTCTCGGCGGAGCTGTGCCGCATGAGCCGCGGGGAGAGCTTGAGCAGCTCGTCGCGGATGAGCCGCGCCGCGGCCCGGGCCTCGGGCATGGGCAGCGAGTCGAGGTGTTTGACCGTCGCCGCCCACATGCGCGAGCTCTGGACGAGGCCGAGGTTGGTGCGCGTGGCGAGCGGGATGAAGTAGCGGGCGCGGTCGAGGGCGAAGTTTTTGCGGATGCGCGCGATGACCGCGGGCTTGGCATCCGCGGGGAGGCGCACGCGCCCCGGCTCGGCCCGGCCGAGCTCGTCGAGCCGGGCATACTCGGCGTGGTAGGCGGCGAAAGCGTGCGCCATCATCTCCGCCCAGCGCGGGACGAGAGCGGCGGGGAGGCCGAGTTCCTCCGGCGCGGGCAGATTGGCCGCGTCCATCGTGATATAGCGCGTGCTCGACTCCTGGCCGTCGGCCATCTGGGCGATTTCAAAAATTTTGTAGGCGAGCCACATCGAGACGCCGTCGAGCGCGAGGGCGAGACCGCCGGTCAGGCCGCCGATGGAAGCATGGCCGTAGTCGACAAACTTCAGGATGCGGTCGATGGACTCGTCGGGGTGGGCGAGGTCGACCTTCTCAAGGATTTTCGCGAGGCCCTCGTTGCTGCGCGAGTAGCGCGCCAGCACGGAGGCGAGCAACTCGGGCGTGACCTTGGGCAGGGCGGCGGCCGCAGGGGGCGGCACAAGGGCGAGAGCAGTGACCTTCATGAAGTGCTCCATCTCGAATGCAAAATTCCCGGAGAAGCGAAGCTAAAATTCCCCCGCCCGCCCCTCTCCCCATCTCGCCGCCGCGGAGGTGCGGCAGAGCCGGAGCCAACCGACGGTTATCCATTGAGCCGGGCGATCGAGGCTCGCCAACCGAAACGGCGAATTTATCCCCTGGCGGAGAGGGAGGGATTGACTCACTTCGTTCGGGGCTGCGCCCCAGGCCGGCGCGGACTTCGGTCTGCCCATATCCCTCCTCCGTTCGCTGCGCGCACCTTCTTTTGCGAGGCGCCATGCTGCGCATGGCGGAGAGGGAGGGATTCGAACCCCCGGGACCCTCACGGGCCCACCTGATTTCGAGTCAGGCGCGATCGACCACTCTGCCACCTCTCCGTGACAAGGAGCCGGAAGGTAGGCCCCACCTCGGAAAACGGAAGCTGAAAATTGGCGCACCGGCTGATGACCGGAATACTCACCTCCGGCCGTCAATCCATGAAACAAACGCCGCCGGCCGCTGCCTGAGGTTGCGGCCATTCACTCCCGTGTCAGAATCAGCCTATAAGCTCGCCAGACCGCAGATTCGCGGCAAATTTCTGCCCGGATATTAAACTCGCCATGCCGCCACTGACATTCCGTGCACCGCACTGCCCCCAGCCTCCCGCGGTCAGCCGCCGGTGGGCCGGCTGTCTGATCTTGGCGGTGTTGTTTTGCGGCACGCTCATGGCCAAGCTGGAGGACGAATACTACAACGTCGCCGGAGACAAGATCAGCCGGAAGGAATACGACGGGGCGATTGCCGACCTAACCAGAGCCGTCCAACTCCGCCCCAGCTTCGCCGAGGCCTATTTTCTCCGGGGGCTGGCGAATCTCTACAAAGGCGCGGCGGATGCCGCCATGGCCGATTACGACAAGGCCATCGGCTTCAAGCCCGACTACTACGAGGCGTATTTCTACCGCGCCGTAACGCGCCTGAACAAGGGCCTGTGGGATCTCACCATCGAGGATTTCTCCAAGGCGATTGCGCTCAAACCCGACTCAGCCGAGAGTTATTTCAACCGCGGGGTGGCGAAATATTCCAAGCAGGATTTTGCGGGCGCCATCGCAGACTACGACCGGGCGATCGGGTTCAAGCCGGACTACCCCGACGCCTTGTTCAACCGCGGGATGGCCAAGGGGGCCAAAGGCAAGCTGGATGAGGCCATCGCGGACTATACCCGCGTCATCGCCATCAAGCCGGATTATTCCGATGCCTACACCAACCGGGGCAACGCCCGGGACGCCAAGGGAGATCGCGACGGGGCCATTGCGGATTATACGCGGGCGATCGAGATTAACTTTCAGGATTCCGAGTCCTACTTCAACCGGGGCTCCGCCCGGCAGGCCAAGAAAGACTACGAAGGAGCCATCGCCGATTATTCCCGCACGATCACGCTCTCCCCCAAGTTTCCATTGGCCTACTTCAACCGGGGGAATGCCCGGCGCGCCACCGGCGACCACGAGGGGGCCGTCGCCGACTTTACCCGCACCCTCGAGCTCAATCCCAAATACGCCGACGCCTATTTCAGCCGCGGCAGCTCCAAGCGCATCCGGGGCGATCTGGACGGGGCGCTGGCCGATTTCGATGCGACGCTCGCACTGCAGCCGGATCATACCGACGCCCTTTTCACCCGCGGCCTGGTGAAATACGAAAAGAAGGATCTCGACGGGGCGATCGCCGATTATTCCCGCACCATCGCCCTCGTGCCCCGGTTCATCCCGGCGTATTTCAACCGCGGTTTCCTCAAGAACCTCCAAGGGGATTTTACCTGGGCGCTGGAGGATTACTCCCACTGTATCGAGCTGCAGGCCGGCGGGACGGAATACGTGCAGGTGCAGCAGCACCTTCTCCTCCGGCGTCTCGGTCGCGGGCCCGGGACACTCGCCACCAAACTGGTGGCTTGGCCGGAGAGCTGGCCCAAGACCGTGGCTCTCTACCTGACCGGCGCATTGGCGGAAAAGGATTTCCTGGCCAAGGCCGGCCCGGGCGGCGCCGTCAACGCCAGCGAGCATGAATGCGCCGCCTACTATTACACCGGCATGGTTCATCTGTTCGGGAACGATTTGCCGGCCGCCCGGAAGCTGCTGGAAAAATGCGTGGCGACCGGCCGGGGGGCACTTTACGAATTCGCCCTGGCCAGGGCCGAGCTG
>JAHFTD010000066.1 GCA_023269565.1 Opitutaceae bacterium
TGGCGGCGTGGAGGTCGGTGCCCTTCTGGCGGAGCTCGACCTCGACGATCTTCTTGGCGTTGTCCCAAGCGCCGCCGGCGTTGGCCATGAAGATGGCCTGGAAGAGGCCGAAGAAGGCGATGCCGATGAGGTAGCCGATGAAGAAGTAGGCGTTGAAGAAGGGCAGGGCGAGGGCGAAGCAGAACACGACGATGAAGATGTTCCACATGCCCTTCTGCGCGTAGACGGTGCAGATGCGCACGACTTCCTTCGAGTCCTTCTCGGAGGCGGTGGTGGCGTCGAGCTTCATGTGCTCCTTGATGTAGACGACGGCGCTGTAGGCGCCGGTGACGACGGCCTGCATCGAGGCGCCGGTGAACCAATAGATGACGGAGCCGCCCATGATGAGGCCGAGGATGATCTCGGGCTGCACGATGGAGAGCGCGTCGATGACGGGCTTGAACTGGCCGTTGACGATGCCGTCCCTGACCTGGTTCTCATACATTTTCTGCAGGAGCATGATGATGCCGAACACCATGGTGGTGGCGCCGACGACGGCGGTGCCGATGAGCACGGGCTTGGCGGTGGCCTTGAAGGTGTTGCCGGCGCCGTCGCCCTTCTCGAGCTGGTATTTGGCGTTATGGAAGTCGGGCTTGAAGCCGAAGTCGCGCTCGATCTCGGCGGCGATGCCGGGCTGGGCCTCGATTTGGGAGAGCTCGTAGACGGACTGGGCGTTGTCGGTCACGGGGCCGTAGCTGTCGACCGCGATGGTGACGGGGCCCATGCCGAGGAAGCCGAAGGCGACGAGGCCGAAGGCGAAGATGGGCGCGGCGAACACGAACTTCGCCGGCATGAGGGCGAGCAGGGCGGGATTCTGGGAGAAGTAATAGGACGCGGCCATCAGGAGCATGATGATGAGGCCCATCCAGAACGCGGAGAAGTTGCCGGCCACGAGGCCCGAGAGGATGTTGAGCGAGGCGCCGCCGTGCCGGGAGCAGTTGGTGACTTCCTTCACGTGGCTGGAGTTGGTGCTGACGAAGATTTTCGTGAACTCCGGGATGAGCGCGCCAGCGACCGTGCCGCAGCTGATGATGACGGAGAGCACCCACCACAGCGCCGGGTCCACGCCGGGCTGGTGCGCGAGCAGGAACCAGGAGGCGACGAAGGTGATGCCGATGGACACCGCGGAGGTGATCCACACGAGGTGGGTGAGCGGGGCCTCGAAATCAAAATCCTTCAGACTGCCGTATTTGGCCCGGGAAACGGCCTGGTTGAGGAAGTAGGAGACGAGCGAGGTGACAATCATCAGCGCGCGCATCGTGAAGAGCCAGATGATGAGCATCGCACAGAGCTCCTGGCTGTCAGTCAGGGCGAGGGCGAGGAACGCGATGAGCGCGACGCCGGTGACGCCGTAGGTCTCGAAGCCGTCGGCGGTCGGCCCGACGGAGTCGCCGGCGTTGTCGCCGGTGCAGTCGGCGATGACGCCCGGGTTCTTGGGGTCGTCCTCGGGGAGCTTGAAGACGATCTTCATGAGGTCGGAGCCGATGTCAGCGATCTTGGTGAAGATGCCGCCGCAGATGCGGAGGACGGAGGCGCCGAGGGACTCGCCGATGGCGAAGCCGATGAAGCAGGGGCCGACGAGTTCCCGCGGAAGGAACACGAGGATGCAGATCATGAAGAACAGCTCGACGCAGACCAACAGCAAGCCGACGCTCATGCCGGAGCGGAGGGGGATGAAGAGCGTGTTGAGCGCATTGCCTTTGAGGGCGGAGAAGGCCGTGCGGGAGTTGGCGACGGTGTTGATGCGGATGCCGAACCACGCCACGCCGTAGGAGCCGAGGATGCCGAGGACGGAGGCGAGGAGGATGACGACGACATTGGCGGCGGAGTTGTGCGAGAGCACGCCGAAGTAATAAACCATGCAGGCGCCGATGAGCACCCAGAGGATGGCGAGGAACTTGCCCTGGGTGAACAGGTAGGTCTTGCAGGTTTCCCAGATCATGTGGGAAACGTCGGCCATGGATTTATGCACCTGCAGGGCCTTGGTCTGCGTGTATTGGACGAGGCCGAAGACCGCACCGATGGCGCAGAGCAGGATGCCGAGATACATCAGCGTCAGGCCGCTGACGCCGCCGAGGCCGTCGAAGCGCACGTGCGTGAGGTCGGGGATCCTGATGTCGGCCTCGCTGGCAAGGGCGGGCGTGGCGAGCGAACCGAGAGCGAGCAGCCCGGCGGCGTGTTTCCAAGGGTGTGTTTTCAACATGGCGAACGGAGGGGGTTTGAAAGAGCGGCGAACTTGGCAAACGCCCCGAAGCGAGGCCAGTTAAATCTCCAGAATTTGCGGGGGAACCGTTGACCTGTAAGGGAGGTTAATCTTCCCTGCCCGTTGTCTTATCTTCGCGCTAATGCCCCTGCTCTCCATCAAGGATTTGGCCAAGACCTACCCCCTTCCCGGCGGTGGCGCGCACCGAGTGGTGGAGGTGGTGGAATTTTCGCTCGAGGCGGCGGAGCAGCTCGCCCTGCGCGGCGAGAGCGGGTCGGGCAAGACGACCTTCCTCCACCTCATCGCCGGCATCCTCGCGCCCGACTCCGGCCGCATCGCGCTCGCCGGCCGCGACGTCGCCGCGCTCGGTGAGGCCGCGCGCGACCGGCTGCGCGCCGAAACTATCGGCTACATTTTCCAGACCTTCAACCTGCTCCAAGGACACACCGTGCTCGAAAACGTCGAGTTCGGCATGGCGTTCGGTCGCGGCGTCGACCGCGCCTACGCGGAGTCGCTGCTGCGGCGCGTCGGGCTGAGCGACAAGCTCGGGCATTTCCCGCGGCAACTCTCCACCGGCCAGCAGCAGCGTGTGGCCGTGGCGCGCGCGCTGGCCAACCACCCCAAGCTCGTCCTCGCCGACGAGCCGACGGGCAACCTCGACCGGCGCCACGCCCGCGAGGCGCTCGCGCTCATCCGCGAGGTTTGCCGCGAGTGCGGCGCCGCGCTGCTACTCGTGAGCCACGACGAGCAGGTGCTCGCCGGCTTCGGGGACGTGCGGGACTTCGCGGCGCTCAACCGCGCGCTGACGGCGGAGGCTGCGCCATGATGCTCTGGAACCTCATCTACCGCTCGCTCCGCCAGCACGCGCTCTCGACGCTGGTGACCGCCGGCAGCATCGCACTCGCTGCCGGTCTGCTGCTGACCGTATGGGTGGTGAAGACGCAGTCGCAGGCCGTGTTCGCCGCGACCAATTCCGGCTTCGACGCCGTGCTCGGCGCGCGCGGTTCGAAGCTCCAGCTCGTGCTCAACGCCATCTTCCACCTCGAGGCGTCGCCCGGCAACATCGCCGCGGCCGACTTCGAGGCGCTGCGCCGCAATCCGATGATCGGCGGCGCCATCAGGACCGCGATTCCCATCGCGGTCGGCGACAGTTTCCAAGGTTGGCGCGTCGTTGGCACCGTCGAGCAGTTGTTCGCAGAGATTGAATACGCACCGGGCAAACGCTACGCCATCGCGCGCGGCGGTCGGAATTTTCAGCTCGGGGCACACGAGGCCGTGGTCGGCAACTTTGCGGCGAAACGGCTCGGCTGGAAGCTCGGAGCGACATTTCATCCGCAGCATGGAGTCAGCGAAAAAGCCGAGCGCGACCACGACGAACTCTACACCGTCGTCGGCATCCTCGAGCCGACGAGCACGCCCGTCGACCGCGTGATCTGGATTCCGCTCGAGGGCATTCAGACCATGAGCGGGCACAATCCGTTTGCAAAAACCGACATCAGTGCGGTGCTCATCCAGTTGCGCGCGCCGACGGCCGGATTGATGGCGAGCAACCTTATCAACCAATCGGGCGGCAAACTCACCTTCGCGTATCCGATCGGCACCATCGTGGCCGAGCTGTTCAACAAGATCAGCTGGATCGACAAGGTGCTCACGCTGCTCGCGTGGCTCGTGGCCGCCGTGGCGTCGGGCTCGGTGCTGGTGAGCATCTACAACTCGATGAGCGCGCGGGCGCGCGACATCGCCATCCTGCGCGCGCTCGGGGCGCGGCGGCGCACGGTATTTGGCGCGGTGGTGGGCGAGGCGGCGGCCATCGGCGTGCTCGGCGCGGCAGCGGGCTTCGCGGTGTTCGCGGGACTGGCCGCGGGCGTGGCGTCAATCATCCAGGCGCAGACCGGCGTGGTGCTCGAGCCGTTGCAATGGAATCCGGTTTTCGGGTGGGGCCCGGCGGTGTTCGTCGGGTTGTGCGTGCTCGGGGGGCTCGTGCCGGCGTTCAAGGCCTACCGCGTGCCCGTGGCCGAAACTCTCGCCCCGGTGTCGTGAGCCGGGCCGACGTAATGACACCTATTAAGTGTCATGTTCCGCGGGGCGGGATTAAACTTTGACGCGTGCGGCAACCCGGCTACGTTGCCCGGCGTCTAACGCTCCGATGAGCACCTGCCGATTCCTGCTGATCTCTCTCTGCGCCCTCACCGGTGCGGGGCTGGCGCGCGCCGCCGATCTCGCGGCTTCGCCCGTCGCGGCGGGCAACGGCTACGAGAAGGTCGGCTTCGACCGACTGGCGGCGTTCACCTTCACGCCGCCGGAGCAGGAGGCCGGGCCGTCGGCACAAACGGCCCAAATGCCCGACCAGATTCCAGAGAAGGTCAAGGCGCTCAACGACCAGAAGGTCGCCGTGACGGGCTTCATGCTGCCGGTGAAAATGGACGGCGGACTGGTGAAGGAATTTCTCCTGGTGAAGGACCCGATGATGTGCTGCTACGGCGTGATGCCGCGGATCAACGAGTGGATCGTGGTCCGCATGACCGGCGCCGGGGTGAAGCCGCTGATGGACGTGCCCATCACCTTCGAGGGCAAGCTGAAGGTTGGCGAGATGTATGAGAACGGCTATCTCACGGGCATTTATCTGCTCGAAGGCGAGAAGATGGGCGACGCGAAGGGGTGAGCGCCGGTGCGCCTACCGCGAAATGTCGCGCTGGGTGAGGGTCTTGAAGCCGCGGCTGTTGAGCGACTGCGCGGCGAGGTCCATGTCCTCCAGGCTGAGGACGAGGGCCGACTTGCCCTCGGGGCGCATGATGAACGGGTAAGTGTAATGGATGTTCACCTCGACGGCGAGCAGCGCGCCGAGGATGTGCTTGAGCTGCGACTCGTCGGCAAACTCGACCGCGAGCACGTCGCACTCGGTGCAGGCGAAATTATTCGCGGCCAGCAGCTCGCGGGCGCGGTCGGGATCGTCCACGATCATCCGGTCGACGGCGCTGTCGGTGGTGTCGATGGTCGTCATCGCCATGATATGGACGTTGTGCGCCGTGAGCAGGGCCACGAGGTCGAAGAGGCGGCCGACGCGATTCTCAATGAAGACGGAGAACTGCCGGACGGGATCGGTGGCGACGGGAGTGGCGGTGTCGGACATCGGCGGGATGGTGCTTGCCATCTCTAACTGGGGCGGGGCGGCGGGTCAATGCCGGGCTGCGAGCGGGCTTGTGCCGGCCGCGCCCAGACGTAGAGTGGCCGGATGGATGCCGCCACCGCCCATCTTGCCGCCGCCCAGCGCGCCCACCGCAGTGCGAGGCTGGTGCTGCGCGGCATCGCGCTGAACGCCGTGCTGGCCGCCGTGAAGCTCGCCGGCGGCGTCTTCGGGCACACCTATGCGCTCATCGCCGATGCGGCGGAGTCAATGCTCGACATCCTCTCATCAACCTTGGTGTGGGCGGGCTTTCGCGTGGCGGCGCAGCCGCCGGACGCCAACCATCCCTACGGCCATGGCAAGGCCGAGCCACTCGCCGGGCTCGCCGTGTCGCTGTTCATTTTTCTGATGGCCGGCTGGGTCGCATCGCAGGCCGTGCGCGAGATCATCACCCCGCACCAGGGGCCGGCCTGGTGGACGCTCCTCGTGCTCGCCGGCGTGATCGTTTCCAAAGTCTGGTTCTCGCGCCGGATGGGGATGGCCGGCGAGGAGGCGGGCAGCACCGCGCTCGGCATCGAGGCGATGCACCATTGGTCGGATGCGCTGACCTCCGCCGCGGCGTTTGTCGGCATCAGCATCGCGCTGTGGGGCGGCAAGGGTTGGGAAACCGCCGATGACTGGGCGGCGTTGTTTGCCTGTGTCGTTATCGCCTTCAATGGCTTTGGCATGTTCACCAAGGCGCTCGGTGACGTGATGGACACGGCTGCGCCAATTAAAATCGAGGGTGAAATCCGCGGCATCGCCCTGGCGGTCCCCGGAGTGCGGGCGCTCGACAAGGTGCGGGTGCGCAAGAGCGGCCTCAGTCACCTGGTGGACATCCAGGTGCGGGTGGACGGCGAACTCAGCGTGCGGGCAGGGCACGCCATCGCGCATGCGGTGAAGGACGCGCTGCTGGCTTCGGCCCCGCACCGCATCACCGATGTGGCGGTGCACATCGAGCCGATGAAGTGAGCGCCGGCAGGCACGGTCACTCCGGCCCGGTTAGTGCGAATGCGTGAGCTCGGGAAAGTTGGCGGCCTTGAGCGCCGTGAGGATGCGCTCGCCGCCGCCGAGGATGTGCTTGGCCATCGCCATCCGCGCGGCTTCGGGATCGTGGCGCTCAATGGCGTCGACGTAGTTCCGCCGGGCACTGGCGTCGTGCTCAACAATTCGATGAGCAATTTTGCCTACACCGATCCGAGCAGCATCAATTACGTCGCGTCCGGGAAACGCCCGCGCAGCACCATCGCGCCGGTGATCGTATTTCGCGCCGGCCGGCCGGTTTTCGCCGTCGGCATCCCCGGGGCGGCGCGCATTCCGACAACCTTGCTGCAGGTGCTGCTCGACCGCCTAGCACTCGACAGGCCGCTGGCGGACGCCATTGGCGACACGCGCATCCATTGGGATAGCGACTGGCGGCAAGATGGCGAAGAGACGCTCGAGGCGGAACAGTCATTCCCGGCGGACGAACTCGCGGCGCTGCGTCGGCTCGGCTGGAAGGTCAAACTCCCCGAGGTGGCCGGCACGGGTCGGCATTTCGGTGGCATCAACGCGATTGAGCTCAACCCGGCCGGGGGCTACATCGGTTACGCTGATCCACGCCGGACGAACGCCGCCGTCGGCTACTGAGAATCTTTCGGTGTTATTTGAAGTGCTGGGCGACTTTCCAGCCAGCGTAGACACCGACGATGCTGCCGACGCCGCTGAGGAAGAACGAGCCGAGTGAAAACGTGTCCATGTCGAAAGCGCCGGCGAGCAGGCTGCCGCCGATGCCACCGAGTGTCGTGCCGACGAAGATGCAGAGCTTTGTCATGGCGTGATTTTGTTGGACGGTGCCGGGAATTCGGGGTCGCGGATGTTGCCCTTCATCGTGAGCCAAGGATGGATTTCCACGATGAGCCGGCCGGCCTTGACCGAAGGATCGGTCGCGGCGAGTTCACGGGCTTCCTCGATGGTGGCGCATTTGTAGATGAAAATGCCGCGAAAGTCGCCGTCGTCCAGGAATGGGCCGGCGATGAGCAGTTTGCCCGCGGTGTGGAGGCGCGCGATGTTGGCCAGGTGCGCGGCCTGGAATTTCTCTCGTTCCTCCGGCGTTCCCGTGCCGGCGTTCGGGCCCTTGGTGATGAGCGCAAAATAATACGTCGTCATCTGCGCCATCGGATCGGAACCGGTCGTGGGTTTGCTCTCAGCGGCGCGGATCAGGGTGAGCGTCAGGCCGAGGGCGAAAAACAGCATGGCGGGGCGGAGCTTCATGGGCGTAGTCTGCTGCGCCGGACTTTTTGCAGGCAAGCCGCAACTTATACGCAGATCCGCGAAAAGCTACTGGGCTTATGCCAGGGAGCCTTTCCCGTTTACTCGCCGGGCCCGGCTGCTATCTTGGCCCAACATGAAAAAGCCCGCGAAACCCCTGAGCTCAAATCCGCACCTCATCGAATGGGTCCGCAAGATGGCCGCGCTCTGCCAGCCCGAGGCCATCCACTGGGTGGATGGTTCGCAGGCGGAATACGACGCGCTGTGCGAGCAGATGGTTACCGGCGGCACGTTCATCAAGCTGAACCAGAAGAAGTGGCCCGGCTGCTACCTCGCCCGCTCGGACCCGAGCGATGTCGCCCGGGTCGAGGACCGCACTTTCATCTGCTCGCTCTCGAAGGAGGCCGCCGGCCCGACCAACAACTGGGTGAACCCGCACGAGATGAAGAAGACCCTGCGCGGCCTGTTCACCGGCTGCATGCGGGGCCGCACGATGTTCGTGCTGCCGTTCAGCATGGGCCCGCTCGGCTCGCCCATGTCGCAGATCGGCGTGCAGCTCACCGACTCGCCCTACGTCGTCGTCAACATGCGCATCATGGCGCGCATCGGCCGGCCGGTGTTCGAGCTGATCGACAGGAACTTCAAGCGTGTCGTGCCCTGCGTCCATTCCGTCGGCGCCCCGCTCAAGAAGGGCCAGCCGGACGTGTCGTGGCCGTGCAACAAGGAGAAATACATCGTCCATTTCCCCGAGACCCGTGAAATCTGGAGTTACGGTTCCGGTTACGGCGGCAATGCGCTGCTCGGCAAGAAGTGTTTCGCGCTCCGCATTGCCTCCGCCATGGCGCGCGACGAGGGCTGGATGGCCGAACACATGCTCATCCTCGGGGTCGAGAATCCCGAGGGCAAGAAGACCTACGTCGCCGCCGCGTTCCCCAGCGCGTGCGGCAAGACCAACTTTGCCATGCTCATCCCACCCCCGCATTTCCAGAAGCAGGGCTGGAAGGTGTGGACCGTCGGCGACGACATCGCGTGGATCAAGCCCGACGCCCACGGCCGCCTGCACGCCATCAACCCCGAGGCCGGCTTCTTCGGCGTCGCACCCGGCACGGGCAACCACACGAATCCGAATGCGATGAAGTCCCTCGCGAAGAATTCCATCTTCACCAACGTCGCGCTCACGCCCGACGGCGGGGTCTGGTGGGAGGGCATGACGGAGGCTTCGCCCGTCGAGGCCATCGACTGGCAGGGCAACCCATGGACGCCCGTCCTCGCCAAGGAGAAGGGCGTGAAGGCCGCGCACCCCAACGCCCGCTTCACCGCGCCGGCGAAACAGTGCCCCACCATGGATCCCGATTGGGAGAGCCCCGGGGGCGTGCCGATCAGCGCGTTCATCTTCGGCGGCCGCCGCGCGACGACGATGCCGCTGGTCTACCAGGCCTTCAACTGGTCGAGCGGCGTCTACACCGGCGCGACGATGGGCTCCGAGATGACCGCCGCCGCCGCCGGCACGATCGGCAAGGTCCGCCGCGACCCGATGGCCATGCTGCCGTTCTGTGGCTACCACATGGGCGACTACTTCCGCCATTGGATCAACATGCAGAAGGGTCTCAGCGAGACGCCGCGCATTTTTCACGTAAACTGGTTCCGTAAGGACAAGGACGGGAAGTTCATGTGGCCCGGTTTTTCGGAGAACATGCGCGTCCTCAAGTGGGTCGTCGACCGCGTGCGCGCCGGCGGGCGCGCGAAGGAGACGCCCATCGGCTGGATGCCGCGCTACCAGGACATCGAATGGGAAGGCCTCAATTTTCCCGCGGAGAAGTTCGAGGAACTGCAGTCGTTCGACAAGGCGGCCTGGCGCCAGGAGGTCCTCGGCCACGAGGAGCTGTTCCTCGACCTCCATGCCCACCTGCCCAAGGAGATGATCTTCGAGCGTGAACTGCTCATCTGCCGCATGGGCGGCTGACCGGGCGACCGCTCGCGGGCGGCGGTTGCCCCATCAATCGTCGCCCAGCCGGACCTGCCGGCGCTCCTTCACCAGGAACGCGCCGACGAGGAACGTGAGCGCGGCGATGCTGATGGGATAGGCGAGCCCGGCGTAGTTGTTGCCGGTTTTCTCGACGAGCGAGGTGGCGATGAAGGGCGTGAGGCCGCCGAACACGCCGTTGCCGATGTGGTAGGGCAGCGACATCGAGGTGTAGCGGATGCGGGTCGGGAACAGCTCGACGAGGAAGGCCGCGATCGGCCCGTAGACCATCGTGACGAACAGCACCTGCAGCAGCACGAGCGCGACGAGCATCGTGGCGTTGAGCGGGGCGGCGAAGTGCACCATGCCCTGGTAGATCGGCACGTAGAACACGGCGGCGAGCAGGCAGCCGGCCAGGATGATGGGCTTGCGGCCGATCCGGTCGGACAGACTGCCAAAGAAGACGAAGAACGGCGTGCCGAGCACGAGTGCCGCCGCGACGATGAGGCTGGCGGTCACGAACTCGACCTTTGCCACGCGCTGCAGGAAGAACAGCGCGTAGAACTGCCCTGTATACCACACGACGCCCTGGCCGGCCGTGGCGCCGAAGAGCGCGAGCAGCACGAGCTTCAGGTTCGCTTTCTTCAGGAAGCTCTCCTTGAGCGGATTCTTGGAGAGTTTGCCGGCGGACTTCGCTTGGGCGAAGAGCGGCGACTCCTCCATGCGCACGCGGATATAGTAGGAGATGAGCACGAGGAAAATCGAGAGCAGGAACGGAATCCGCCAGCCCCAGTCCTCGAACACTTCCTTCCCCATCTGCTGCCGGCAGAGCAGGATGATGCCGAGTGAGACGAACAGCCCGAGCGTGGCCGTGGTCTGGATGAAACTCGTGTAGAAGCCGCGACGCGCATCCGGCGAGTGCTCGGCCACGTAGGTGGCGGCGCCGCCGTATTCGCCACCGAGCGCCAGGCCCTGGATGAGCCGCAACGCGACGAGCAGCACCGGGGCGAGGACCCCGATGACGTCGTAGCCTGGCAGCAGGCCGATGAGGAACGTCGAGCCGCCCATCAGCACCAGCGTGACGAGGAAGGTGTATTTGCGCCCGACGAGGTCGCCGAGCCGGCCGAACACGATCGCGCCGAACGGCCGCACGACAAATCCCGTGGCGAACACCGCCAGCGTGCTCAGGAACGCGGCAGTCGGATGATCTTTCGGAAAAAAATGAACCGCGATGACCGTGGCGAGGCTGCCGAAGATATAGAAGTCATACCACTCGATGAGTGTGCCGGCGGAGGCGGCGCCAATGACTTTCCAGATGCCCCTCGGGGCGTGAGGGGGCGCGTGAGCTGCGTGGGTGGACATAAGAAAGCGCGCGGAGCTTGGGGCGCGCGAAGCCGGCGGGCAATGTCGCAGTTGCCCAAAAAACTCAGGCGTCGAGCCGCGCACCGCGGGGCTCGGGCAGCAGGAACAGGCCGGTGAGAAAACTCGCCGCGGCGATCGCGATGGGGTAGGCGAGCCCGGCGAAGTTGTTGCCCGTCTGCGCCACGAGCGACGAGGCGATGAGCGGCGTCAGGCCGCCGAGCACGCCGATGCCGAGGTGATACGGCAGCGACAGCGCGGTGTAGCGGATGCGCGTCGGGAACAGCTCGACGAGCCACGCGGCCATCGGCCCGTAGGTCATCGTGCCGAAGCTCATCTGCAGCAGCACGAGCCCGAAGAGCGCGGGGCGGTTCAGCGGCGCCGCGTAGTGCATCAGCCCGAGGTAAATCGGATAGAGGCAAGTCGCACCGAGGAAACAGCCGGTGAGCACGACGGGCTTGCGGCCGATGCGGTCGGACAGCCAGCCGAAGAAAACGTAGAGCGGCGTCGTGGCGACGAGCGCCCACATCACGAGCGTGTTGGCGGCGACGAAATCCACCTGCGCGATGCGCTGGAGGAAGAACAGCGCGTAGAAATGCCCCGTATACCAGACCACCGCGTGACCCGCCACGAAACCGAACAGCGCGAGCAGCACCAGCTTCAGGTTCTTCGGGTCGGCGAAGCTTTCCCGCAGCGGATTGGCGGACAACTTTCCGGCGGCCTTCGCCTGCGCGAAGAGCGGCGATTCTGCCATCCGCCGCCGGATGTAGTAGGAAAGCATGACGAGCAGGATCGAGACGAGGAACGGCAGGCGCCAGCCCCACGCCTCGAAGGCGGCTTTGCCCAGCAGGGAGCGCAGGCCGAGGATGACGAGCAGCGAGGCGATGAGCCCGAAGGTGGCCGTAGTCTGGAGAAATCCCGTGTAGAAGCCGCGCCGGTGGTCGGGCGTGTGCTCGGCGACGTAGGTGGCCGCGCCGCCGTATTCGCCGCCGACCGACAGACCCTGCACGAGCCGCAGCAGCACGAGCAGCACCGGCGCGAACATCCCCACCTGCTTGTAGGTCGGCAGCAGGCCGAGCGCGAACGTCGAGCCGCCCATCAACAGCAGCGTGACCATGAAGGTATATTTGCGGCCGACGAGGTCGCCGAGCCGGCCAAAGACGAGCGCGCCGAACGGCCGCGCGATGAAACCCGTGGCGAACACCGCGAGGGTGTTCAGGAACGCGGCGGTCGGATTACCCGGCGGGAAGAAATGCCCGGAGAGGATCGTCGCCAGCGACCCGAAGACGTAGAAATCATACCACTCGATGAGCGTGCCCGCCGAAGCGGCCCCGATGATTTTCCAGAGACTCCGCGGGGTTGGAGAGGAAGCAGGAGTCAGGTCCATGGATCATGCATTTCGGCGCCGGTGGCGGCGAAGTCGGGGGTGTTGCGCGTGACGAGCACGAGGCCGCGGCTCAGCGCGGTGGCGGCGATTTGCGAGTCGAGCGTGGGGAGCGGGCGGCCTTTCGCTTCGTTGCTCGCGATCATCCGACCCCACAGGTCGGCGACGTCGGAGTCGACGTCGATGATCCTCCCGGCAAAGCGGTCGCGCAGGTCGTGCTCGAGCCAGTGCTCCAGCGCCTTGCGTTTCGGGCCGGCGGGAAGCAGCGCGGCGCCTTTGCGAATCTCGCCGAGCGTGAGAACGCTGAGATGAAGGGATTCTTCCGGCTGCCCGGCGAGCCAGGCGAGCACGTGCGGGGAGGGACGAGGGCGCGTGGGTTCGCAGATGACGCAGGTGTCGAGGAGCCAGCTCATAAGCGGACGCGGCGAGACCGGTCCTTGGCCCGGGCCGGCGGCGCTTGCAGCTGGCGCAGTGGGGAGGAGGCGAGAAAGTCGACGAGGGATTTCGCCTGTGGCTTGAGTTTTCTGAAATCCACCATCGACATGATGACGACTGCCGGTTCGCCATGGCGGGTGACGACTTGGTAGCCGTCCGTCAGCGCCTTATCGACAACGGCGCTGAAGGAGTTTTTTGCTTCCTGAAGTTGCCAGTTTTTCGCCATGCCTTATTTCTGGCTAGACTAGCCAGAATGGCAAGGAGGATGTTTCGTCACTCCGGCCAGAACCGGGCCAGCACCCTTTCAATGGCTCGACTGGCTCGGGTGGCGCTTGCGGCCTTGCGCAACCGCTTGGCCAGCCGTCGGCCGACGGCCCGGACGACGGCCAGGCGGATGCGCTGCCTATTTGGGGCAATCTCGATATAGAAAATGGCGTGAGTGCGCTTGCGCTTCACATAGAGCTTCCGCGCGACGACTACGGCCTTGCGATACACCCAATGGCTGCGGCCATCCCGCAAGATTTGGAACAGCTCATCCCCCGGCTTGGCCTCCGTTGGGAATCGGCCTCCGTGCCAGCTGAATTCGTGAAGTTCGTTTTGGCGACGGTGGGCCATGCATGCTTTGGCCTGAGGCCTTCCCGCCTCAGCCTGAGCTTCGTCGATCGAGTCCCAACGATCCGTAACCAAAGGCACGAGCCATG
>JAHFTD010000067.1 GCA_023269565.1 Opitutaceae bacterium
CGCTCCTGCAGACCGTAGCGCTCGAGCAAACCGACCACCGGCACGATGAGGACGACCGGCAGCGTCATGTAGCGATTGTCGACGAAGAATTGCCCGAACTGCGCCATGATCTCGTTGAACGGCATCCCGGCGACGAGGCCCGTGGCGATGCCCGCGGCCATCACGACCAGCAGCGTGTTGAAACGGAACGCGAAGCCTGCGGCGACAACGAGGATGCCGATGAGCTTGATCATGCGGCGAAAGCCCTCACCTCGACTCCTGCCTCCGCCAGCGCCGCCCGCAACTTTTGGGCGAACTCCACCGGGTGCGCGCCGTCGCCGTGGAGGCAGATCGTGTCGGCGTGCAACGCGACGTCCGTCCCGCCGGTCACGCGCACGCGGCCCTCGCGCACGAGCCGCACGGCCTGTGCGACCGCCACAGCCTCATCGGTGAGCAAAGCACCGGGCTGGGAGCGGTGAGTGAGCGAGCCATCGGGTTGGTAGGTGCGGTCGGCGAACGCCTCGCTCGCCACCGTCAGCCCGCCGGCGTTTCCCGCAGTCAAGGCGTGGCTGCCGGCCAGACCGAAGAGCACCAACCGCGGGTCGCAATCATAGACCGCGTGGGCCACGGCGGCAGCGAGCCGCGTGTTGCGCGCCGCCATGTTGTAGAGGGCGCCGTGGGGCTTCACGTGCGCGAGACGCAGACCCGCATCCCGGGCGAACAGCTGCAGCACGCGCGTCTGCGCGAGCACGAGTTCGTAGACTTCCTCGGGCATGACCGCGAGCTCCCGGCGCCCGAAATGCTCCCGGTCGGCGAAACCCGGGTGCGCGCCGATGGCGACGCCGTGTTTTTGGGCCAGGGCGATAGTCGTTCGCATCGTGGCCACGTCGCCGGCGTGCGCCCCGCACGCGATGTTGGCGGAGGTGATGAGCGGCATCAGCTCGGCGTCGTGGCCGGCGCCTTCGCCGAGGTCGCAGTTCAGGTCGATGCGGGGCATGCGGGGTGTCAGCCCACCAGCCGCGTGAGGCCGGTGCGGACGCGATTCAGGTTGCGCTCGCGCGCGATGTAAAGCTCATGCGCGCCGGCCAGCGAAATCTCCTCGAACCGCACGCGGTCGCCGGGCCGGAGCTGCGCCAGCCGGCCGAAGTCCACCGCCGCCACGGCCGCAAGGCGCGGGTAACCGCCGACCGTCTGGCGGCTGCAGAGCAGCACGATGGGCGCGCCGCCAGGCGGCACCTGCACGACGCCGGCGTTGACCGCCGACGAGATGAGCTCGCGCGGCGCGGTCAGTGCGAGCGCTGGACCCTCGAGTCGCACGCCCATCCGGTCGGCGTCCTTGGTCACGCGGAATTCCTCCGCGAAAAACCGCCGCTGCGCCTCTGGCGTGAACAGTTCCCACTCGGGACCGCGCATGGCGCGCACGAAACCTTCCTTCGGTTGAGCGCCGAGCGTAGGGGGGCGCACGCTCCAAGTCGTGGCGGCGCGGCCAGCTGCCAGCAGCGAGGCGAGAATTGTATTCGCCCAGTCACCGCCCGCACCGAGCGTCAGCACATCGCCGGCCCGCAGCGGCCGGCCTTGATGCCCGCCAAAACCTGCCCGCCGGTAGGTGCTCCGGCTGCCGAGCACTAGAGGCACGTCGATACCACCGGCGACGGCCAGCCACGCGCGGGCGCCGTGCGGTGCCAGCCCGAATGAAACCACCGCGCCCGCGGGCACGCGCACCGGCCGGTCCTTCGGCAGCGGTTCGGTGCCCAGCTTTGCGTCAAAGTCTCCGCCGCTCCACGCCACGAGTGTGTCGGCCTTGAAGCGCAGCGCCGGCCCCTGCAACGCGATTTCGAGCAGCGCGGCGTTATCGCCGTTGCCGGCGAGCAGATTGGCCACGCGCGCGGCGAAGGCATCGACCGCTCCGCCGACCACCACGCCGTAGCGCTGGTAGCCGGGACGACCAAGGTCCTGCACCGTGGTCAGCAGGCCGGGCTTGAGCACAGAGATACTCATGCCAACGCCTCCAATCGCGCGAACTCCTCGCGGGTAATCGCGCGGAATTTTACGCGGTCGCCCGCGCGCAGCAATACCGGCGGATCTTCCAGCGGACGGAACAGCCGCAGAGGCGTCCGGCCGATGAGGTTCCAGCCGCCCGGCGTCGCCAGCGGATAGATGCAGGTCTGGTCGTTGACAATGCCGACCGACCCAGGTGGCACAGCCGTCCGTGGCGATGCACGTCGCGGCATGCTCAGTCTGGCCGGCAAACCGCCCATATAGGGAAACCCCGGCGAAAACCCGATCAGGTAGACGAGGTATTCGGGGTCTTGGTGCAACTCGACGATTTCCTCCGCGGGGAGCTTCGTGTGCGCTTCGACCGCCGCGAGGTCGGAACCGAAATCGCCACCGTAGCACACCGGGACTTCGATCGTGCGCGCCGGCGTTTCCTCCAGTTGGGGCGGATTTTCGAGTCGTTGCCGCACCTGCGCGGCCAGCCAGCCGGCGATGTCCTCTGCCGGCGCTCCCGCGGCGAGCACGCGGAGCGGATCGTAGAAAAGCGTGACCGTCGTGTAGGCCGGCACCAGTTCCACTACGCCGGAGAGCGGCGGCGCCTCGAGTGCGCGCAGCGCCGCTTGGACGCGCTGGTGCGTGGGCTCGTCAATCGCCCCGCCCACCGCAACTATCAGCGCGGTATCGCCTAGCGGCGTAATCTGCATGGCCCAGCAGTAGGCAACCGGCGCGGTTTGGCAGCAATAATCCGTTTTGCGCATTTCTTGGCAATTGCTGCGCCCTTATTAGAAAACCCAGCGGTTGGAGTTGCGCTTTGGGACGGTTGGGGTTCAAACGGGGCAATGTCGCTCCACCGTTTTTCCGCGCTGACGCTGGTTGTGCTGCTGCTGTCCGCCGGCTGCAAGGACCGGGAGATTTCCGCCTACCGCGCGCCGAAAGATCCCACGCCCGTGATGCCGGCACCCACGGGCATGGCCAACACCAACGACCTGCCCAAGGGCCATCCGCCCATCGGCTCCGCCGCCGACAATCCCACTCCAATGGGACAGATGCCGGACGGCGGCGCTCCTCCTGTCGCGCCCAGTGGCGGCCTCGTCTGGACAGCGCCCGTGCACTGGCAGCCCAAGGCTCCCGGCTCCATGCGCAAGGGCAGTTACGCGATCACGGGCGATGCCGGCCTCGCCGCCGACCTCGCCATCACCGCGTTTCCCGGCGACACCGGCGGGCTCTTCGCCAACATCAACCGCTGGCGCGGGCAGGTCGGACTGCCGCCCATCGAGGAGGCTCAGCTCGGTGCAGCCACCGAGCACTTGGAAATCAACGGCCTCAAGATCGAGCTGGTCCGTTTGACCGGTGTTGGCACGAACGCCACCGGACTCCTCGGCGCGATCGTGCCCTTCAACGGCCAGACTTGGTTCTTCAAGCTGATGGGACCTGAGCCGCTGGTCGCGCGCGAGCCGTCGGTCTTCCGCGAGTTCCTGCATACCATCAAACCCCGCTGAACCGCCGTGAAAGATCTCCTCCGCGCCTTCCGTGACTTCTTCGTCTCGCTGCAGCTCACCGTGGCGCTGCTCATCCTGTCGCTCGTGCTGGTGTTTGTCGCCACGCTCGACCAGGTGAATCTCGGTATCTGGGCTGTGCAGGAAAAATATTTCCGCAGTTTCTTCGTCATGTGGCGGCTGCCCGGCCCGGGCATTCCGCTGCCGGTGTTTCCCGGCGGTTACCTGATCGGCGGGTTCCTGCTGATCAACCTGCTGGGTGCACATATCTATCGTTTTCAACTCGCCTGGCGCAAGACCGGCATCCAGCTCGCGCACTCCGGCCTGATCCTGCTGCTCATCGGCGAACTGCTCACGGGTCTGCTGCAGCGCGACAATCACATGCGCCTCGACCAGGGTGAGACCAAGTCCTACTCCGAAAGCTTCCGCCACAACGAACTCGCCATCCTCGACACCACCGATCCGAAGCTCGATGAGGTCGTGGCCATCCCCGAGGATCTCGTCGCCGAGAAGGGTGCGATCCAGCATCCGAAGCTGCCGTTCCAGGTGCACATCAAGGAATATTACCCGAACGCGATGCTGCAGATGCGCAACCCTTCCGGCACCTCGGCCATCTCGCCCGCCACCGCCGGCATCGGCCCGCGTCTCGCCCTCATCCCGCTCCCGATCACCTACAAGCAGGACGAGCGCAACATGCCCGCCGCCTACGTTGAGATCGCCGGCACCGAGGGCACGCTCGGCACCTGGCTCGTCTCGCCGTTGCTCGGCGCACCGCAGACCTTGAGCTACGGCGGCCGCACTTGGGAACTCGTCCTGCGCTTCCAGCGCACTTACAAGCCGTTCGCCGTCACGCTGCTCAAGTTCAGCCACGACAAATACCCCGGGACCGAAATCCCCCGCAACTTCTCCAGCCGCGTCCGCGTGAAGAGCGACGGCGGCAAGGACGACCGTGAGGTCCTCATCTACATGAACAACCCGCTGCGCTACGGCGGACTGACGTTCTACCAGGCCGGCTTCGAGAACAACGACCGCACCACCATCCTGCAGGTCGTGCGCAACCCCGGCTGGCTCATCCCCTACATCGCCTGCGTGATGATGGGCCTCGGCCTCGTCATCCAGTTCGGCATCACCCTCGCCGGCTTCATCCGCAAGCGCACCGCCGCCCCCGCCGCATGAAAAAATATTTTCCCGCCGCCCTGCTCGCGCTCTTCGCCCTCTACGTCGCCGGCACGCTGGTGCCGCCGAAAAATCCCGGTGCACTCGACGTGCAGGGTTTCGGCCGGCTGCCCGTGCTCGTCAACGGCCGGATCAAGCCCCTCGACACCGTCGCCCGCACCTCGCTGCTCACACTGCAGGGTCGCCAGCGCGTCACGACGCCCGACCAGCGCAGCCTTCGCCCCGCCGAGTGGCTGGCCGACGTCCTCTTCCAACCCGCCAAGTCCGACACCTACCGCATCTTTCTCATCGAAAACCACGAGGTGCTCGACCTCCTCAACCTCAAGCCCGAGGACGGCGACGGCGGGAAGCGTTTCTCCTACCTGCAGATGCGCCCCGGCCTGCCCGAACTCGACCGCCAGGCGAAACTCGCCGAGCCCACCGAGGACCAGCTCCGCACGCCGTTCCAGAAGCAGGTGCTGCACGTCCGCGACCGCGCCGTGCTCTACCTGCAGCTCAAGCACAGCGTGCAGGTTGCCGACAGCCCCGACTTTTTGCGCGAATTGATCCAGTTCCAGAAGGCGCTGCCCGCCGGCCTGCAGGCCCTCGCCGCAAAGAAAAAAGGCGAGCCCGCCAGCGACGACGCCGTCAAGGCCATGGCCGAGATGCGCGACCGCTTCGGCTTCATGGACGAGATCGGCTACCTGCGCGTCATTCCGCCCGGCCGGGCCGACACCGATCCCACGCACTGGCGCACCGTCGGCGCCGCGCTGCTCGATTCGTTCGACACCGGCGGCGTCAACCCCGACGCCGTCGCCTACGCCGCGCTCGGCTACGCCTGGCGCAAGCAGGACGCAGCTCAATTCAACCAGATCGTCGCTCTTTTCCGCGAGCAACTCGCCAAGCGCTACGTGCCGCAGCTGCAGAAGAGCGATGTCGAGTCGCGCTTCAACTCCGCCGAGCCGTTCTACACGAGCATGGTCATCTACGTCACGACGTTCCTGCTTGCGATCTTCTCGTGGCTCAAGTGGCCCGAGGCGCTCGGGCGCGCGGCATATTACCTGCTCGGGCTGGCGTTTGTCATCACCTCCGCCGGCATCGCCACGCGCATGTGGCTGGAGGGCCGTCCGCCGGTGACCAATCTTTATTCCTCGGCGCTGTTCGTCGGCTGGGGCGCCGTGCTGCTCTGTCTCGTGCTGGAGAAAGTCTATCGTAACGCCGTCGGCTCCGTCGCCGGCGGCCTGATCGGCTTCGCCACGCTGCTCATCGCCCACCACCTCTCGCTCGGTGGCGACACGCTCGAGATGATGCGCGCGGTGCTCGACTCCAACTTCTGGCTGGCGACGCACGTTGTCGTCATCACGGTCGGCTACGCCGCGACGTTCCTCTCGGGTTTCCTCGCCATCATCTACATCGTCCGCGGCCTGTTCACCAAGTCGCTCGACCGGGCGACCGCCGACGCGCTTGCGCGCATGGTCTACGGCATCGTGTGCTTCGCGACGCTGTTCAGCCTCGTCGGCACGGTGCTCGGCGGCATCTGGGCCGACCAGTCATGGGGCCGCTTCTGGGGCTGGGATCCCAAGGAAAACGGTGCGCTCATCATCGTGCTCTGGAACGCCATCATCCTTCACGCCCGCTGGGGCGGCCTGGTCAGGCAGCGCGGCCTCATGGCGCTCGCCGTCTTCGGCAACATCGTGACGGCGTGGAGCTGGTTCGGGGTGAACATGCTCGGCGTCGGCCTGCACAGCTACGGCTTCATGGATGCGGCGTTCTACTGGCTCAGCGCCTTCGTCGTCAGCCAAGTGGTCATCATCGCCCTCACCGCGGTGCCGACGGAGAAATGGCGCAGCTTCCGCGCCTCCTGAGCCGGCGCCCTTCAGCCCGACCTGACCTGCGGGACGAGGCTGGCGAAAGTCACGTAATACGTGGCTTTCCACAGGGAGGACGAATATCCATCGTCACTTAATAGGTGACCATGACCCGAATGACGGCGCCGGGTTTTCACGGAATCCTACGGGCCCGACAGAGCCTCGGCGCATCTGGTCCGGCATTTCCCCCCGAGCGGACCTGGACAAGATATGCGCAGCTGTGGCCAATCCAACGGTAGTGGGGCGGCGCGCTTTCGGGGATACTCGTCCCGATTTCGGATATCCACCCGCCGCAACCAATCCCCTCCTATGAAAAACCATACCGCGATAGCAGCCCTTCTCCTCCTCGGCCCGGCGCTCACCGCCTCGGCCGCCGATGCCGCCGCCAACTGGGAGGAGCATTGCGCCAAATGCCACGGCGCTGACGGCAAGGGCCAGACCAAGATGGGCAGAAAGCTCAACATCTCCGACTTCACCGACGCCAAGGTGCAGGCCTGCTTCACCGACGAACGGGCCTTCAAGGCCATGAAGGAGGGCGTCAAAGACAAGAACGGCAAGCAGACGATGAAACCCATCGAGGGTCTCACCGACGACGACATGAAAGCCCTCGTGCCGTTCGTGCGCGCGCTGAAAAAATAACACCGTCCTCAGCTTGCGCCACCACGCTGGTTGCAATGAACGGCAAATCTCCTCTCCTCCCGGAACAGAACGGCGCGAAGAGCGCCTACGTCCTCGCGGGCGTGACCGTGCTCTTCCTACTCCTGGCCGCCGCGCTCTACAACGGGCTGTGGGGACAACCGCCGGTCAAGCCGCAGATTCCGCCCGTGGATCCGGTGTTCCTCGAGACCACCCCGTGGCGGCAGACTTATGCCGACCTCGTGAAGGCCAAGCAGGACCTTTCCGACTACGACTGCTATGCCTGCCATGACCGCAACAAGCCCCCACCACTGCGCTTCGACGACCAGCAGAGAATTGTCGTGCCCTCCGAGCATTCCAATATCGTGATGGGGCACGGCTCGCACGACCGCAACAATCTCTGCTTCAACTGCCATAACGAGAATAACCTCGAGACCCTGCAAATCCGTAACGGCAGCGTGGTAAAGTTCGATAACATCCCGCCGCTCTGCGGCAGCTGCCACGGACCGACCTACCGCGACTGGGAAGCGGGTGCGCACGGCCGCACCAGCGGTTTTTGGAACCACCAACTGGGCGACAGCGTGCGCCTGAGCTGCGCCAACTGCCATAATCCCCACTCCCCGCGCATCCCCACCCGCCAGCCCGCCCCCGGCCCGCATTCGTTGCACGAGGATGCGCCTCCGCACCAGGTCAAATCAGAAACCACGCCCTGATATGCCACTCCCCGAACAGCTCCCGACCACGAACGGCGACCACGGCATGACGCGCCGCAGCTTCCTGCGCTCGACGGCGGCCTTTACCGGCCTGACCGCGCTCGCCGCCAGCCTCTCTCCGCTGCGCGAACTCGCCGACTACACTTCCGTCGAGCAGTTCATGCAGAAATATTACAAGGAGATGACGCCGGACGAGATGGCCCGCGTCCTCCAGCGCATTGAGGGCGAGGTGCAGCGCCAATACGGCATCCGCCCGCACGTTCGCGACTACAAGCCGATGGACGGCGTCGAGTTCGTCTACTGCCTCAACCTCACCCGCTGCATCGGTTGCCGCAAGTGCGTGCACGCTTGCGTCGCCGAGAACAACCAGTCGCGCAACCCCGAGATCCAATACATCCGCGTCCTCAAGCTCCCGCACGGTTCGCTCGACATCGAGAAAGCCGAGCACAACTACGACGCCAAGCAGGTGCCGGAGCCGGGTTTCTTCTATATGCCGGTGCAGTGCCAGCAGTGCAAGAACCCGCCCTGCGTCAAGGTCTGCCCCGTCAACGCCACCTGGCAGGAGTCCGACGGCATTACCGTCATCGACTACGACTGGTGCATCGGCTGCCGGTATTGCGAGGCCGCCTGCCCCTACTGGGCGCGCCGCTTTAATTTCACCAAGCCCGAGATCCCGAAGGATCGGCTGAACCCCAACATGTCCTACCTCGGCAACCGCCCGCGTAAGCAGGGCGTGATGGAGAAATGCCACTTCTGCCTCCAGCGCACCCGCGCCGGCAAGTATCCCGCCTGCCTCGAGGTCTGCCCGGTCGGCGCACGCAAGTTCGGCAACATCCTCGATCCCGACAGCGAGGTCTCCTACATCCTCCGCACCAAGCGGGTCTTCATCCAGCTGAAGGAGGAAATGGGCACCTCGCCGCGGTTCTTCTACTACTTCGACAAATGATCCAGGCCATCCGCGACTACACTCGTTTCCTCCGTCGCTGCGGGCGCCTCGCCTTCGACGGCGACTGGCGCTACTATGCCTGGATGGGCGTGCTGTCGGCCATCGTGCTGCTCGGACTCAACGCCTACGCCAAGCAGCTCGTGCACGGCCTCGCCGTCACCGGCATGAGCGACGAGGTGTCGTGGGGCGTCTACATCGCCAACTTCACCTTTCTCGTCGGCGTGGCCGCCGCGGCGGTGATGATGGTCATCCCAGTCTACGTCTACGGCAACGAGGAGATGCACGACCTGGTCATCTTCGGCGAGCTGCTGGCCGTCGCCGCCATCATCATGTGCCTGGCATTCGTGACGGTCGACCTCGGCCGGCCCGACCGCTTCTGGCACCTCATCCCCGGCATCGGCCAGATGAACTTCCCCCGCTCGATGCTGAGCTGGGACGTGATCGTGCTCAACGGCTACCTGCTGCTCAACGTCTACATCTGCGGCTACCTGCTTTACAGCCGCTACCAAAAAAAGAGCCCCGCGAAGTGGTTCTATATACCGTTCGTCTTCATCGCCATTGTCTGGGCGATCTCCATCCATACGGTCACGGCTTTTCTCTACGTTGGCCTGGGCGGCCGGCCGTTCTGGAATTCCTCCATCGTCGGCCCGCGTTTCCTCGCCTCGGCTTTCACGGCCGGTCCGGCGCTCATCATCCTCGCGTTGCAGGTCGTCCGCCGCGTCACGGCAACCGCGCCCGCCCTTGTTCATGGCCACCGGGAGGGAATATCAACCCCTCCTGCTATGGGTTCGAGCCGGCCGGCCACCACCGGGGACTTGGAGGTGCTGGCTCGTTACCTGCCCGAGCTCGCCTTGGTGAGCGCCGCCGATCGGCAGCGCTGTCTCGCCCGCGCCATGCACATGGAAGTGGCTCCGGGTGACATGCTGCTGCGCCAGGGTGCGCGGGACACCGATGCCTTTTTTGTGGTCAAGGGCCACGTGGTGGTGAAGCGCGAGGAGGGCGGGCGGGTCCGCATCACCCGCAGTCTCGGGCCGGGTGAGGTTTTTGGCGAGATCTCCGCCCTCGCCGGCACTCCGCGGACGGCCTCCGCCTACGCCGAGGAACCATCGCGCATTCTTCGTCTGCCGGCCGATGCACTCCGCCGACTCATGAATCATCCCCAGATGGCGGAATTCATCCACTCCAAGATGACCGAGCGGCTGCTGATTTCCGACCGCGCCCTGCTCACGCTCCGCGGCATCGTGCAGGTTTCGATGATCATCAATGTGTTCCTGCTCCTCAACGAGGTGTTCAAGGAATTCTACTCCGGCAACCAGCATGTCGCCTCCTCGAAATACCTCTTCCTCGGCTTGCACGGCTACCATGCCCTCGTGCCGTGGATCTGGACCGCGGTGGTCTTCAACGTCGTGGCCATGGTGCTGCTGGTGCTCCCCGTCAGCCGCAGCTTGAAATGGCTCAACGTCACCTGCGTGCTCAGCATCGTCGGCATCTGGATCGAGAAGGGCATGGGGCTCGTCGTCCCCGGCTTCATCCCCACTCCCCTCGGCGCCATCGTGGAATACACCCCCTCGCTCAACGAAACCCTTGTGTGTCTCGGCATCTGGGCCTTCGGACTTCTGCTCTACACGATTTTCCTCCGCATGGCCGTGCCCATCCTGCAGGGTCGCCTTTCCAAAGCCAACGAAGACCTGCCCGCCACCACCTGACCTTCCCTCCTCCACGATCCATGGCCAAGCAACTCACCGCCGACGACGCCAAGCTCTCCCTCAACGCCCACGTGGCCGCGAAGGGCGGGGAAATCTGCGCGCGCTTCGGCCCGGGCCTTGGCTGGAAGGAGCTCCCGGTGCTACTGACCGACCGCACCTTCGTGCGCTATCCGGTGGAAATCGTCTTCGATGCCTCCCCACTCCACGCGGGCGAGTTCGCCCACCCGGTCGCGAAGGGCGAACTGCCCGAGGACGGTTTCACGATGTTCGTCCATCCCCTGTTCATGACGCAGTTGCAGTCGGTGCCCTACCTCGTGCTCTACCAGCTCGCGGCGGTGAATTACGGCGAGTTCGCCTCAGCCGACGACGCCGAGACCTTCGGCGCCGCCGCGCTGGGGATTTCGCGCGACGAATATTACGACGCCCTGTGCGAACTGGCCGACCAGCTCGGCATCCCCCCCGACGCCATGTCGTCCGTCCACTGCGGTGGTGGCTGCGGCTGAGTCGGAAGTGCGGTGCAGGTTGACGTTATTTGCCTTGGATGGCGCCGTTGTGGCAATCGGCGCAGGTGAGCTCGGGATCGAGCTCGCCGCCGGGGTGCGCGAACTCGAGGCCCTTGGGGTCGAGGGTGCTCAGGTCGGTGCTCTTGCCCTGGCCGAGGATGATGTGGCAGGTCTGGCAGTCGGAGCCGGCCACCTTGCGCCCGGTGGCGGTGACATGCTTGTCGTCGTGGCAGCGGAAGCAGCCGGGATAATCCTTGTGGCCGAGGTTGACGGGATAATTGCGCCAGTCGGCCTTCATTTCGGGGAACATGGAAACGGAGAATATTTTTTGCGTCTCTGCGATGGCCGCCGGCAGCCCGGGAGCGTCCTTGTATCTGGCCCGGAGAAACCCGGCGATCCGGGCCGGGGCCTCGGCGGTGGTCCTGATGCCTTCCTGAGTCAGCGCCTGGACGGCGGCGCGCTTGATGTTGGGAAGCTGCGGACTGATGTGCCCGAGAGCCATGGCCTGCTCGACGAGGTTGTTGGGCGTGGGGAAGACGTGCGCGGGACGGTTGTGGCAGTCCATGCAGTCCATGACGCGGAGCTGACCGGCGGACGGCTCGCCTAAGAAGTCCGCAGTGCGGAAGACACGCGGTTCCTCACCCTTGTGCGTGACGCGGATCCAGGGGATCTGCTGGCGCTGCCCGTCGGTCGCGTAGTATTCGACCTTGTTGTCGAGGTTCATGTGCCAGTGGATGCCACCAAAGGGGCCGTTAGCGGGTTTGCCGCCGCCGACGTGAAGGAGGAGGCGCACCTGGTAGGGCGTGTTTTTCTTGTCGGAGAGAAAATGCTGATGGGTGACGTCGATGTTGCCCTGGAATTTGTCGGGCCAGTGGCACTTCATGCAGGTATCGCGGGCGGGGCGCATGCTTTTCACCGGGGCTTTGATTGGGCGCTCGAAGCGATCGGTCAGGTAGGCGATGAGCTGGTGGGTGCCGTTGATCTTGGCCTTCACATACCAGCCGGCGCCACCGCCGACATGGCACTCGGTGCAGGCAACATTGGCGTGGGACATGCGCTGGTAGGCGGTGAATTCCGGACCCATCGAGACATGACAGACCTGGCCGCAGAACTGGGTAGACTCCGAATAATGGTAAGTCTGATAGCTGCCGAAGGCGCTGATCAGAAAAAACACCGTGGCGCCGGTGCCGAAGATGACGAGGTTGCGGCGATCGCGGGGGCGGTCGAGGTCAATGGACCAGAAATGCGAAATCCCGGGGGCATGGCGGCGCGCATGACGGCGGTGCAGCCAGGCGCCAAAGAGGATGATCCCAAAACCGGCGAGGAGGAATCCCGGGGCGACGATGTAGGTAAGGATGCCGAGGTAAGGATTTTTGTCCCCGGAAGTAAAATCCATCCACACGAGCAGCGCGAAGGAGAAGAGCGCGCCGATGGCAAGGATCGCGCCGGCAAAGCTGATCCAGTTTTTGAAGTGAGAGCGGCGGCGGGGCACAGGCGTGGAGATCGGTGCGGGCTCGTTCATGGTGGAGATCGGGGCAGGATGCAAATAAAACGGCGGAAGTGCTGGTGCACCCCCGCCGGAGGATTACGGCGCCGCCAGTATTACGCCTTGAATTTGCGGATGTAGGCGACCAGGTCCTTGATCTCGTCGGCCGAGAGCTCGGCCTTGAACGCCTTCATCTTCTCCTTCCCCTTGTTGTCGAAGACGCCTTCGTTGATGGCTTTCAGCATCTCCTCGTCCTTCATCTCGGTCTGCACCTTGGCGTCGGTGTAGTCCTTGAGCTGGAGTTTCTTTCCGACCTTGGTCTGGCCCTTGCCGTCGGCTCCGTGGCACTTGGTGCAGTGATTGTCCCAGTTCTCCGCGGCGGGCGCGGCGGCCAGGGACAAGCCGGTGCCGAGCGAAACTGCAAAGGCGGCGAGAGCGAGTTTGATGGTGGTTTTCATCGGTGGGTGGGAGAGTTTGACGGTTGGATGTTATGACCGCAGATCAAAGGGCGTGTTCGAAGGACAGATAGCCCATCGGGCCCTTGAAGTTCGTGTTGCCGCCGGTGGTGTCGTTCTTGCTGTCGAAATAGCCGAGCTTGAGCGACCCGATGAGGCGGGCGGTAAACTTGTGTTTCAGGGCGAGAGTCATGGTGTATTCCTTCACTCCGGCCCCGTAAGGCAGCGTGGAGACGGCCAGGGCCGGATTATAGTTGTCGGCGCGATAGACGGTATACACCAGCTGGGCGTCGGTGTTCTTATCGACTACAAAGCCGGCGACGATGCTGCCGTTCCAGTAGTCGTTGTTGGAATTGCGGAGCACATCAAGGTTCGCAGCGGGCGTTGCGCCGGCGGCGCGCGGATAGGCGGTCTCGGTGGTC
>JAHFTD010000068.1 GCA_023269565.1 Opitutaceae bacterium
GATGACGCCGACATCCGCACCGACCTCGGCAACGCCTACCGCTTTGGCGGACAGATCGACGACGCTCTGGCCCAATACCAACTCGCCCAGCGGATGAACCCCGCGCACGAATTCAGCCTGTTCAACCAGGGCGGCCTTTATCTCGAGCAGTTCAACCAGCCGCAGAAAGCCGTCGAGCTCTGGAACCAATACCTCGCGCGTTTCCCGCAGGGCCGCAACGTCGAGGTCGCGCGCCAGCTCATTGCGCAGGTGCAGTCCGGCCAGTCCGGCGCCAAGCCCTCCTCCGCTGAGGCGCAGCTGCTCAATCGTCCGGTTCCGGGCAAACCCTGAGATTTTTTCATGCTCCCCACGCCGCTTCGCGTCCGCATCGCCATCTGGGCCTGGCTTATTGCCGCGCTGCTGGTCGGCCACTACGGACTGCTTCAGCGCCTGCCGCTGCCGGCCGTGCAGGGCGTGCTCTTCGCCGTCACCGCCCTGCTGCTCGTGCTCTATTTCAAGGCCGCCGGACTGCGCGCATGGATCGACGCGCTTGATCCGCGCTCGCTCGTGCTGCTGCACGTCACCCGTTTCGTCGGGATTTATTTTCTCATCCTTTATCAGCGCGGCGAACTGCCCTACGCCTTCGCCGTGCCCGGCGGCTGGGGCGACATCGGAGTGGCTTCGCTTGCGCTGCTGGTCTGCTTCCTGCCGCTCCCGCCCGCGGCCCGTCACCGCGCCCTGACGATTTGGAATACCCTCGGCTTCGCTGACATCATGATGGTGGTCGTCACCGCCGGCCGGCTCGGCCTGCAGGGTGAGCCGTTGATGCGCAACCTCACCGTGCTGCCGCTGAGCCTGCTGCCGACCTTCCTCGTGCCGCTCATCATCGCGACGCATATCATCCTTTATCTCCGGCTGCGCCGCGCCGTCCCGACCGCATGAGGCCCGAGCTGATATACGGTCTCTGGGCCGCGCTCGCAATGAGTGGCTGGTCGCTCCTCGAGTTCGCACTCGGCCTGCACACCACGCGCCTTGGTCTCGGTCGATACACCAACTGGGGCATCGAGGTCATCTTCGCAGTCATGCTCTACCGGCTGATGCAGCAGCGCCTGCATTCGCTGCAACGCTACTGGCTTCCTGTCTGGGAAGCGATGCTCTACGGCCTGCTCGCCAGCCTCACCGCCGCGCTCGGCTTCTACGTCTTCCTCAGTCTCTACAAATTCTTCCTCAACCCGTCGTGGCTCGACCTGCAGCTCGAATGGAAAGTCGCCCAGCTCCGCGCCGCCGGCACCGACGAGGCCGTGATCCGCGAAAAACTCGCCCTGCTTCGCCAAGCCTACTCGCCCGTCGGTCTGGCGCTCTTCGTGCCGGTCTATGCGCTCGGCGGCGCGGCGTTCTCCGCCTGCGTCAGCCTCTGGTTAAACTGGCGGCACCAAGAGTTGCCAAAACTCGACTGACGCCCCGTCGATTTGCGCGTGCGGCGGCAGTTGCGTCTTGAACCACGTCCGCTGTTTCTTCACCAGCGCCCGGGTGTTCCGGACGATCGCTGCGGCCAGCTCTCCTTCCGGCAACCGGCCCTCCAGAAAATCAATCGTCTCCCGGTAGCCGATAGCCCGCGCCGCACTGGGGTTGTCCTTCAGTCCTTGCCCGAGCAATCCGCGCACCTCGGCGACCAGCCCGTCGCGCAGCATCACCGCCACTCGCGCCTCGATCCGCCGTTCCAAGTCCTCCTTCTCGCGCACCAACTCACAAAGCCTAACTTTCCAGTCCGCGAACGGCGCCGGACGCGCCGCGAATTCCCGCTGGAGCTCCGCCAGTGGCCGGCCCGACGCCCGGCACCGCTCCAGGGCACGCACGACGCGCCGCGGATTTTTCCAATCCAGCGCGCCCAGCCCCTCCGGGTTCAACCGTTGCAGCTCGGCCACCAGCGCGCCCAGGCCCTCGCTCGCCAACGTCCGCCGGATTTCCTCCCGCAGCTCAGCCACTATTTCAACCTCATCCGCCACCGGCCCGAAATACGCCCGCAAGTAGAACCCGCTGCCGCCCGTCACCAGCACGGCCCGACCGCGTGCGTGGATGTCCGCCACTGCCGCCCGCGCCAGCGTCACATAATGGGTCACATCCATCGGCTCGGTGAGGTCGCGAATGTCGATGAGGTGGTGCGGCACGCGCGCGCACTCCGCCGCGGTCGGCTTCGCCGTGCCGACATCCATGCCGCGGTAGAAGAGCTGCGAGTCGCACGACACGATCTCGGCACCGTGCGCCTCCGCCCAACGCAGCGCCAGCTCGGTCTTGCCGACCGCGGTGCAACCGGTGAGGACATGAATGACTCGCTCCATGCGGAAAAACCCACCATGGTCGCCACCGTCCCCCACGTCAGCTTGAAAATCCACTTTATCCTCAACCCGGCTTCCGGCCATGTGCGGCGCCGTCCACAGCTGGCGGAGCAGATCCGGCGCTTTATGTCCGCACACAGTCTCGATGCCGCGCTCACAGTCACCGAACGGGCGGGTCATGCCACAGAGCTGGCAACCACCGCGGTGCGCTGCGGTTACGACATGGTCGTAGCGGTCGGCGGTGACGGCACGATGAACGAAGTCGCTTCCGCGCTGGTCGGCACGCCGACTGCCCTGGGGTTGATCCCCTGCGGCTCCGGCAACGGACTGGCCCTCCACCTCGGTATCCCGCTGCGTCCGGCCGCCGCGCTGGAAACCCTGCTGTCGAGCCGGCCGCGGCCAATTGACACGGGCCTCGTGAACGGACTGCCGTTCTTTAACGCCATGGGGTTCGGTTACGAGGGCGAGATCGCCGCCGCCTTCGCTTCACGGCACGCGCGCGGTCTCGCGGGCTATCTTCGCGTCGGCTGGCCGCTACTGTTCTCCCACCACGAGGAAATCTGCCGCGTGACGCACGACGGCGGCGTCATGGAGCTCCCTAAAGTTTTCACGCTCGCGGTCCTCAACTCGGACCAATACGGCAACAAGGCAGTGCTTGCGCCCGGCGCGAAAGTAGACGACGGCCGGTTCGATCTTGTGACGATACCGCGGGTCGGCGTTATCCGCGCGGGTGTGCTACTCTGGCGGATCCGGTTCGGTGGCATCAGCCGCACGCCCGAGTTTACCTGGTGCCGCAGCTCCCGCTTCCTCCTCGAACGCCGCGCGAGCGGGCCATTCCACACCGACGGCGAGCCGCGCCCAGCGACCAACCGGCTGGAAGTCACGCTGCGCCCCCGCAGTCTGCAGGTGCTGGTGCCAGCCGGCGGATCCGTGTGACGCCTCAGAGGGTGAATTCGGCCAGCACGGGCCGGTGATCCGAGAGCAGGCTGCGCACCACCTGAGCTTGTGGCTCGCGGCATACCTGGGGCAGGAAGATATAGTCGATGGCCCGCTGCGGCCAGGGCGACGGAAACGTGCGGCCGGCCTTGGGCAACAGCGTGTAATCATAGTCCTGTTCAAAATAGCCGAGCAATGTCGCCGTGGCATCGGGCACATGGGAGGGATTGTTGAAATCACCGCACACCAGGGGAAGCGTATGCCAGAGATGCGCGCGGTGCGCGCGCTTTTCATCGATGAAATGCATCAGCCGTGTGATCTGCCGCAGCCGCTGCGGACGCGAGCTGTGATGGAGGTGGAGGTTGATGAGCGGCAGACGGCCGAGCGCCGACTCCAACTCGACGAAGAGGAAGCCTTTTTCGCCGAACTTGCCGCGTCCGAACGGCATGTTTTCGACGTGCGCGATGGGCAGGCGCGAGAGCACGGCGTTGCCGTAGTTGAGATGGTAGCGGCCGGCGTTGCGGGTAGTCAGGCCGAACACCGCATGCTCGAGCCCGGTGTGCTCACGCAGGTAGGCGAGATGGTCGAAGCTGCCGCTCCAGCGGGAATTCTCGTCAATCTCCTGGAGCGCGACGATGTCCGCGTCGAGTTTTATGATCAGTTGCGCGATCTTCCTCAGCTGTGCGCGGAGTTTCGCTTCCGTCCGCAGCCCCTGGTGCAACGTCAACCCGCGGGCGTGTGCGATGTTGTAGGTCAGCAGTCGGTGGCGCGACATGGTGAATGCTGGGGCGACCAGCGGGACTCTAATCCGCAACCCCTGGTTCACTAGAGTGCGAAGAAACCCCTGAGATGCAATCGCCGGATTCCGGAAGCCGGGTTAGGTGCAAGGCGTTACCTCTGTCCGTCATTCAGGACTCCTCAGTGGATTCCGTCGGTTTTTACAAATCCGCGACGAACAGCAGAAACGGCTTGTGCCCTATGAATGCAGTATCATAGGGTGTTTCCACTACCCCGATGACAATACCCCCTTTCGACAAAGAACAGAATATTGAAACATACACCGCCGGGCAGACCGTGTTTCGTGAGGGCGATCCCGGCAACAGGATGTTCATTATCTTGGAAGGGACGATTGATATTGTCATCCGTGGCAAGTCCGTCGCCACGTTGGAATCAGGCAACATCTTCGGCGAGATGGCGCTCATCGATAAGAATCCCCGCAGTGCCACCGCAATGGCCAAGACCAACGCCAAACTCGCCGCCATCAACGAGGATCGCTTCATGGAGATGGTAAAGGAAAATCCGCGGTTTGCCTTGCGGATCATGTCCGTCCTGGCCGCGCGCCTGCGCCGCATGGACGAGAAGCTCTGAGCGCCTGCTTCCCCGCTCCGCCCGGAGCCGGCGGCAGTAGCCGCATGGATCGGGCCGACCGCTCACTCCCGCGACACCCGGCATCGCAAAAAAATGGGGCGGCCAACGGAATCCGAACCCCGGCCCCAAGATCTACTTGTAGTGGGTCACCGTCATTGGTTCCCGTTGTTCTCATTCCGCGCTATCCGGTGATGCGCCGTAAGCTTAGATTTAGTTAGTAATTTACCGCATACGCTCTGCCTAGAACGCTCCCATGCTAGATCGTCCTGGTGATATTTATGATCAGCTTACGGGTGGGCCAACTGCTTGCCTGATGCCCTATTCGCTACGAGAGTCGGAGCCATCAATGGATACCGCCGTTGAGCCAGGCATGAATGGCGGGGCGGTGCGCTCCTCCTCCGTCAATTGAACTTCGGCCTGAGTGGATCCGTCCCTATCCATCATGGAAAGAATGGCCTCCGGATTGTATTTATACACGGCCACCGGCTCGGCGATATTTTTTAAGCTGATTTCCTCTGCGCGGCTCGGTGGCAAGGCCAGTTTGCCTTTAACCAGGGTATGGACGACCGCACTGATGCAAATTCCTCCGTTTGGCGCCTTTGATTCCAGCCGGGAGGCGATGTTAACTCCGTCCCCGGCGATTCCACCGTCCGGCAAGAGCGCAATATCAGCGATATGAATTCCGAAGCGATGCCGCAGCCCATCCTTGCCGTTGCTCTCATTTAAGGATTTTTGCATCCCCATCGAAAATTTAACCGCCTGGATAGCGCTGGGAAAAATCATCACCATGCCATCACCCATAGTGTTGATGAGCATGCCTCCTTGGGCTTTCCCCTCAGTTTCCATGCGCTGCAGATCGACCCGCACTTTTTGGATTGTTAAGGCCTCGTTGGTCTGCATGAGGGCCGAATAACTAACGACATCCGTAAATACAATCGCCTGAAGCCGGCGGGTGTTATTTGCCGTTGCCTTCTCATGTTCAGCGGAGACCCAGGCTTCACGTTTAATCAAATCTTGTTCTCTCGCGGATAATTGCTCGTTGAACCGCTTTTCAGTCTGCGCGAGAAAAGATTCCTTTTTCTGAATATCCTGACGCTGCTGTTCCAGCTCAGCCCGCAAGGCGACAAGCTCATTTTGCTCCATCAGCTGCGAGAAAGATTTCTGATAGAGGAGTTTTTGGTTTTTCAACAACAATTCGCTTTCAACGAGCGCACGAGTCTTTGCTTCCAGCTCCTGGCGCTTGGCTTCCAATTGATCCCTTTCTTCCTGCAGCTGTTTTTCGAGAATCGTAAATTCCTCATAGCGCTGCTTCAACGCCTTATCGCGCTCTTCGTAAACTGCCTTGCTTGGCAGAACTAATTGGGGGCGTTCATCGACAGGCTTTGGAAAGTCGACCATATTGATGGTAATGATAGCATCCGCTGGGGCCGATGCAAGACGGATACGAGCCAAGTGCATGCGGGCGGGTGAAAGCTGGTGGACTTACCGCGACCTGCAGTGACCAACCGCAACTCTATTGAGCCACCCGGAGTGCTAGTCTGAGCCCTGGTGACTCCCCCGACCCGCACCCGTTCACTGGACCGCTGATACCGACGGAACGCAAGTGGGTGAGTGGTCTGAACTCGCAGCGTGCTGACGGACAACGACAATGCAGGAAATAATGTCCGCGTGGAGGGAGGCAATTGACGCCAATCCAAAGCATCTAAAAACAGCTTGAATCGCTTCAGAGCGTGAGAGAATGGGCGGCGACTGTCGAAATCGAGCTTCCATTAATTTCGGACACGAACGTGACGACCATGCTCGCACACCGATCGACTATTTTGGACAATGGCGCCGGGTCGTGCACCACACGCTCAGCAACGGCGATTATTGCAGGAATATTCCGCGTGCCATGCGCGCCCCAGTAGATGCTGTTGGTCCGGCAGGATGAGTGTGGTGAATTCCTAGAATAACCGTGGGAGGCGTCGCTTGATCGTCGCCGGCGGATGGGAAATGGCGCACCCGGAGGGACTCGAACCCCCAACCTCATGGTTCGTAGCCATGCGCTCTATCCAATTGAGCTACGGGTGCGCGAAGGAAGGGCGAATAAGGGAAGTTAGCGGAGCAACATCAAGCAGAATTTTCCCCGGGGGGCAGGCGCCAGTCGAGTAACTCCAGTTGCAGCGTGCGGCGACCGTTAAAGTGGTTCCAGTTCAGCCGGACGGCGAGTTCGAGAGGCACGCCAGTGGGTGGCCGCCGGCGGGCGAATTTCCACGCCACGCCGCCGAGGCGGCGACCCTCGGCATCCTCGGTGACGAAGCGGAAATGCTGCTCCTTGAATATCTCGGTCGCGCGCGGCAGCTGCACCTTGCGCAGCCCAAACACGGGCTCGGGGTTGCCCTGGCCGAAGGGATGCAGCTGCTCGAGCTGGTCCATCAATTTCTCGCCCACGTCGGCCGCTTCCAGCCAGCCGGCCAGCTCGAGCCCCGGTTCATGGGCCGCCCCGTTGGTGCGCGCGATGGTCTCGACAAAGAGGGTGCGAAACTCGGCGATGCGCGATTTCTTGAGCGATACTCCGACAGCCATCGGGTGGCCGCCCCAGGTATCGAGACAGGACTGGCAGGCGCCGAGCACCTCGACGAGGTCGAAGCCCGCGAGGCCGCGACCGGACCCCTTGGCAATGTCGCCCTCGTGGCCGAGCACGATGGCGGGGCGGTGATACTTGCGGGAGATGCGGCCGGCGACGATGCCGACGACGCCGGGATGCCAGCCCTCATCGAAGAGCACGAGCCCGCACGCGTCGGCGTAATGTTTCTCAACCAGTTCCTCGGCCTGCTCGGTGATCCCGCGCTCGATGTCCTGCCGCTCGCGGTTGAGGGTATCGAGCTGCTCCGCGGCCTGTCGGCAGAAAGCCGGGTCGTCGCTGAGCAGCAGATCGACGGATAGGGCGGCGTCGGCGAGCCGGCCGCTGGCGTTGATGCGCGGCCCGAGGCGGAAGGAGATGTCAACGGGCGTGAGCCCCTGTTCCGGTTTGAGCCCGGCGACTTGCATGAGCGCCAGCAGGCCGGGGTGCCGGGTCATGGCGAGGACGCGCAGGCCGTGGCGCGCGAGCACGCGGTTTTCGCCGAGCAATGGCACAAGATCGGCGACGGTGCCGAGCGCGACCAGATCGAGGTAATCCTTGAGCTTGATCGCGAAGGCGCGGGGATCCTGCGCCTCGCGCAGGCGCTTGAGCAGGCCGTGGCAGAGCTTGAAGACGAGCCCGACCGTGCAGAGGTGTCGCCAGTCCGCGTTGCCGGCGCCGGGGTGGACGTGCGGGTTGACGAGGATGGCGTCGAGCTGCGGCGCTTCCTTGGCCCGGTGATGGTCAACCACGATGACATCAACTCCGCGCAAGCGCAGGTAGGCGATCTCGGCCGTGGAATTCGTGCCGCAGTCCAGCGAGACGAACAGGCCGGGCCGGCCCTGCTCAAGCACGCGGTCGAGGGCGCTGCGCGTGAGACCGTAGCCTTCCTCCAGCCGCCGCGGCACGGCATAACGCGGGTTCAGATCAAACCGGCGCAGGATGCCCGCGAGCAGCGCAGTGCTGCTGACGCCGTCCACGTCGTAGTCGCCGAGGATGACAATGGACTCTTTCTCGCGGATGGCGCGCAGTAGCCGGTCGACCGCCGCGCCGAGGTTGGGCAGCAGGAAGGGGTCGCCCAGCTCGGCGAGCGTAGGCTGAAGAAAACGCGCGGCGGGCTCCGGCGAAGTATGGCCGAGCCGGACGAGCAGCTCGGCAACGATCGGGCTGGTGCCCAGGCTGCGCGCGAGGGTGGCCACGCTTTCGGCGTGGACCGGCGTGTAGTTCCAGCGCATCGGAGTGATTGCGGTGCGTTTGGGATTACGCGCCCGACCGATTTATTCGGACGCGCGGGAGGAGCCGGCCCACTCGTATTTGGGCGCGATGTCCTGGTGGGCCTCGACGTGCTTCCGGTCGCCCTTGTGCCACCAGTAGAAAACCGGGGCGGCGATGTAGATCGACGAGAAGGTGCCGGTAACGATGCCGACAAGGAAGGTGAACGAAAGGTCGTGCATAACGCCGCTGCCAAAGAGATAGAGCGACAGCGCGGCGAGAAACGCCGTGAGGCTGGTCATGATCGACCGGGCGAACACCTTGCGGATGGCGAGGTTGATGACGTCGCGCAGCGAGGCGTCGGGGTTAATCCTCAACTCCTCGCGAATGCGGTCGAAGACGACGATGGTGTCGTTGATGGAGTAGCCGGCGATGGCGAGGATGGCCGCGACCATCGGCGCGGAGAACTGGTGGCCGAACATCACGAAGATGCCGATCGTCATGAGAATGTCGTGCACCGAGGCGACGACGGCGCCGATGCCGAAGCCGAACTCGAAGCGGAAGGCGACGTAGAGGAGCACAATCACCATGGAGGCGAGCAGCGCTTTGAGGGCGTTGAGCTCGATCTCCTTGCCGATGGTCGGTCCGATCTGTGTGGTGCCGATCTTCTCGAGGCCGGCGGCCGGATAGGCCTTCTGCAAGGCGGCGAAGAGCGCGTCGGTCTTGCCGTATTCGGTTTCGATCTTGAGGGTCTCGCCGCCGCCGCCGAGCTGGCTGACGTAGCCGGGGTTGACCTCGCCGGTGTGGATGGACTCGGCGACCTTGCGGATGTCGGCCGGGTCGAGTTTCTGCTTGAAGGACACGCTGACGACGTCGCCGCCGGCGAAGTCGACGCCGTAAATCTTGTCGCCCTTGAACAGGACCACCGCGAGACCCAAGAAGACGACGATCCACGAACCGATGAAGCAGGCCTTGCCGTATTTGACGAAGTCGGTCGTGATGTTCTTCAGCAGGTGCATCATCGGCATCCGCTTCACAAAGTCGCCGTCGATCAGCCATTCCATGACCATGTGGCTGGTGATGAGCACCGAGAACATTGTGGAGAACACGCCGATCGCGAGGGTGAGGCCGAAGCCCTTGATGGGGCCGGTGCCGAGCCAGATCATGACGGCGCAGATGGCGAGCTGGGTGACGTGGGCGTCGACGATGGTCATGAACGCCTTGTCGTAGCCGGCGGCGAGCGCGGTCTTGAGGTTCTTGCCGAGGTTAATCTCCTCGCGCATGCGTTCGAAGATGAGGATGTTCGCGTCGACCGCCATGCCAACGGTCAGCACCATGCCGGCGAGGCCGGGCAGGGTCATCGTCGCGCCGAAGCTGGCCATGACGCCGAGGATGATGAGCAAGTTGACCGCCAGCGTCGCCACGGCGACAACTCCGCCGATGCTGTAGTAGGTGATCATGAAGCCCGCCACGAGCGCGGTGCCGATGACGGCGGCCTTGATGCCGCTGCTGATGGCATCGGCGGCGAGGG
Organism: Opitutaceae bacterium; assembly: GCA_023269565.1. Lineage (GTDB taxonomy): Bacteria > Verrucomicrobiota > Verrucomicrobiia > Opitutales > Opitutaceae > JAHFTD01. The sequence goes on from JAHFTD010000068.1 coordinate 9,965, forward strand.
TGGGGCTGACCTCATACTGCTCCTTGATCTGGAGCGGCAAGTCGAGCGGGTTGTTAAGGACGTTGGCGAGGTCGAGCGCCTCACGCTGGGTGAAGGAGCCGGAAATCTCGGCGGAGTCGCTGTTGATCTCCTCGCGCACGGTGGGGGCGGAGTAGAGTTTGCCGTCGAGCACGATGGCGAGGCGACCGAGCCGGCCCGCGCGCGCGCCCTCGTCGGCGATGGTCTTGGTAACCTGGGCGAACTGCCGTTTGCCTTCCGCCGTGAACTTGAGGATGATCTTGAAGCGGCCGAACTCGTCCATCACCGGGTAGGAATCAGCCACCGCCTCTCCGGTCATCTCGGGGATGCGCTTGATATAAAGCTCCTCGTTGCGGCTCTCGCCCTGGCGCGATTCGTAGTCGAGCGCCATCGCCTCGTAGCCGGGCGGCACGTCGGCGGGCGGCGCGGCGTAGTTGTGCACCAGCTTGAAGTCGAGGCGCGCGGGCTTCTTGAGGCTGTTGACGACCTCGGGGTTGTCCTTGGTGGAGACGCCGGGCAGCTGCACCTCGATGCGGGTGTCACCGACGGGGCGGATGATGGGCTCGGCGACGCCGAAGGCGTTGACGCGGTTGCCGATGATCTCGATCGCCTTGGCGAGCTTGTCCTTGCGGGCGTCCTGGCTGTCCTTGGCGAGCGCGCCCTCGGCCACTTCGAGGGTGAAGGCGACGCCGCCCTTGAGGTCAAGGCCGAGCTGCAGGCGGCCCTTGGAACGGCGGAGGAGCTCGTCGAGGAGGATGTTGTTGCGCTTCTCGACGTTTTTGAGCGACGCCTCGAGGCGAATTTGCGGGAAGTATTGCGAAAGGTCGATCTTCTCCTCGCGACCGATCTGCTTGAGGGCGACGTAGACGCTCGCGGCCTGGCCGGTGCGGACGCGCTCGCCGACCTTGGACATCAGCTTGGTGAAGTCGGCCTGGCGGGCAGAGGCCTCCAGTTTGACGAAGTCGCCGAAGGGCTGGTCCTTCAGCGGCATGAGGGTGAGCCCGGCCCACAGCGCGATGGCGGCGGACAGGAGCAGTTTCCAGAGGTTGCGACGAAGCATGGATGTTTGTTGTTAAATTCGGAGGCTGCCTGCGGCCGCGGCGCGGAGTCTCAGGCGGCGTCGGACCTCTTCACGACAGCGTGGACGAAGCCCTTGCCAAGCTCGACCTTGGCGTTGTTGTCGCCGATGCGCACGGTGAAGCGGTCGTCCTTCACGCTGGTGATGGTGCCGTAGATGCCGCCGGTGGTGATGATCTCGTCGCCGGACTTGAGCGCGGCGAGCATCTTCTCATGCTCCTTCTGCTTCTTGCGCTGCGGGGCGATGAGCAGGAAATACATGGCGGCGAACATCAGCACGAGCGGCAGAAGCTGCATCAGGGCGGAGGAACCGGAGGGCGCGGTCTGGGCTTGGGCGAGAACGAGGAGCATTTTAGTCATTGCGCGGAAGGGGATTTGAAAATTGAAAAGGGCGAATAAGCCTAGCACGCTCTGAAAAAGCAAGCCTAACCCTGTCCACGTTTCCCCAGCCAATTGAAGACCAAATCCGCCGCCAACTGGACTGCCGCGCAGTCCGAAGAACACTACGGTTTTAAACGCTGGGGCGCCAGCCACTTCTCGGTGGACCACGAGGGATTCGTCCAGGTGCAGCCGCTCGCCGACGGACGCACCATCCGTATTCTGGATGTCATCAGCGAGGCGGCGGGCATGGGTCTGAAGGCGCCGATGGTCATCCGTTTCCAGGACCTGCTCCGGCACCGCGTCGTGCAGCTGAACACCGTCTTTGCCAAGGCGATCAAGGAAGAAGGCTACAAGGGCGACTACCGCGGCGTGTTTCCCATCAAGGTCAACCAGCTGCGCGAGGTGGTCGACGAGATCGTGACTGCCGGAAAGGATTTCAACTACGGCCTCGAGGCGGGCTCGAAGCCGGAGCTGATGATCGCACTGGCCATGCACGAGGGTTCGCAGCGCCTCATCATCTGTAACGGCTACAAGGACCACGACTACATCCGCCTCGCCCTCCTCGGCCGCAAGCTGGGCAAGAAGATCATCATCGTCGTTGAGCAACTTTCCGAGGTCGACGACATTATCCAGATTTCCCGGGAGACCGGGGTGAAGCCGATGATCGGCTTCCGCGTGAAACTCCAGACCCGCGGCGAGGGCAAGTGGGCGCTGTCCACTGGCGACAACGCCAAATTCGGCCTCAACACCGCCGAGATCCTCTTCGCGGTCGAGAAGCTCCGCGCCGCGAAGATGACGCAGTCACTGCGTCTCGTGCATTTCCACATCGGCTCGCAGGTGCCGAACATCATTACGATCAAGGCCGCCGTCACCGAGGCCGCGCGCTTCTACTGCCAGCTGTCCAAGATGGGTTTCCCGATGGGCTACCTCGATGTCGGCGGCGGCCTCGGCATCGACTACGACGGCTCCCGCACCAACTTTGAGTCGTCGATGAACTACTCCATCGAGGAATACGCCCGCGACGTCGTCTTCAACATCCGCGAGATCTGCACCGCCGCCGGCGTGGCGGTCCCAGACATCGTCTCCGAATCCGGCCGCGCCGTGGCGGCGCCGCACTCCATGCTGGTCGTCGAGGTTTTCGAGCGGATCAACAAACGCGAGTCCCTCGGCAAGCAGCACCAACCGAAGTCCAAGCACAAAATCGTCACCGACATGGAGGTGTTACTGAAGAACAAGGCGAAGCTCGGCCGGCTCGAGCGCTTCCACGACGCGCTGCAGAAGAAGGAGGAAGCCTTCTCGCTCTTCAACCTCGGCTACCTCGACCTCGAGAACCGCGCCGCCGCCGAGCAGATTTTCTGGCAGGTCTGCGAGCAGATCGACAAGGAAGGCACCAAGAAGGGCTACCAACCCGAGGAGCTCCACGACCTCAAGAAACTACTCGCCGACCAATACGTCTGCAACTTCTCCGTCTTCCAGTCGCTGCTCGACAGCTGGGCGCTCAAGCAGCTCTTCCCCATCACCCCGCTGCACCGTCTCAAGGAAAAGCCGACGGTCAATGCCATCCTCGTGGACATCACCTGCGACTCCGACGGCAAGATCGGCACCTTCATCGATCTGCAGGATACCAAGGATTACCTGACACTGCACCCGCTGAAGAACGACGACCCCTATTACCTCGGCGTCTACCTGACCGGCGCCTACCAGGACATCATGGGCGACCTCCACAACCTCTTCGGCCGCGTCAACGAGGTCCATGTCTTCCTCGAGGACGACGAGCCCAATGGCTTCTACATCGAGGAGGCGCTCGCCGGCTCGCGCGTCGCCGACGTCATCGAGGGCGTGCAATACCAGTGGGAGGAACTCTGCCGCCGC
>JAHFTD010000142.1 GCA_023269565.1 Opitutaceae bacterium
CGTCCTTCTTGTTGTCGGAGGCCTGCTGGGCGAATGCCGGGGAGGCAACGCAAAGGGAAAGCACCGTCGCGGCCAAAGCCAGTCGACGCAGGACTTTCCCGGAGATTTCGGGAGTGTAGTTCTTCATTGGGGGTTGGGAGTTGGTCTGCCGCGCGCCGTGATGAAGCAGGCGACGGCGCTGTAAAACTATACCCGGTGGGTTACGACAACGGCGCAGCGACCAATGGCTGAATCAACGCCCGCAACCGCTAAAACCCACCTCGCCATTCCGCTAGTCCAGCCAAAGAGAAGGCGCGCCGGGAAGGGCGCGCCTTGTTGGAAACTAGACTGAATCTGCCGGAGGCTCAGAACTCGCGGCTCAGGCGCACATACCAGAACGCAGGCTCGGCCGTGTTGATGCCAGGGTTGTAGCCGAACTGGCTGGAGAGGTAGCGGGGCGGATCCTGATTCAGGACGTTGCGAACGCCGACGGTGACCTTGGTCTTCCACGGGGTCATGTAACTCACCTGCGGGTTGACACGCCACTGGGCCTTGGTGTCGGGCTCGGTGCCGGGGCCGGTGAGGAACTGCGCTGGGTAGCTGCCAATGTAGTTGATGAACACGGAGGAGGCCCAGTTGCCCTTGGTCCAGCTGAACGTGGCACTACCGCGCCAGAGCGGGACGGTGTCCGTGCCATCGATGTCGATGGTCGTGGTGGCGCCAAGCGAGGAGACAGACTGGCGCTCGTATCTTTCAGTGTAAGTGGCGGTGGCCCCGAAACGGAAGTTGCCCCAGCCTTGGATATTCCGGGTGTAGTTCACCCCGAAGTCCCAACCTGAGATAACCTGCTTGTTGGCGTTGATCCAGTCGTTCGCCACGAAGTCGAGGATGCCGACGGTGAAGCCCGCAGTAATTTCCGCCGGCGTAAGGGCCTTGCGCACCACGCGACCGGCGGGGAGGAGCAGCTCATTGGCCAGCGTGAAGGCGGCGCTATCCCGCGTGATCAAATTGATCTGGTCGAACTTGAAGTAGCCGACATCAAAGGACAATCCCTTGAAGATACCGCTCGGCACATCCACTACGATGCCAGCGTATGAGGTGTCGGTCTCCTCGGGCTGGAGACCGGGGTTGCCGCGGCCGACCGTCTTGATCTGCGAGGAAGGCTGGTCGGGGCGGCGGGGGTCGAAGATCTGGTTGCCCGTGAAGGAGACGCTGCCCGTCTGGTAGAGGTAGGCCAAATCCGGCGCCTTGAAGGATTGCGAGAACGAGCCACGGACCATGAGCCATTTGGTTGGGCGCCAGCCGAGGGCAGCCTTGGGTTTGGTCGTCCGGCCGAAGTCGGAGTAATCCTCCCAGCGTCCGGCAAGCTGAAGCTCAATGGACTTCAGGACCGGGACCTTGAGCTCGGCATAGGCGGAGCTGACCGTGCGGTTGCCGCTGTAGCCAAAGCCCTCGGAACCACCTACGATATTGCCGTTCTCGTTTTCGATGGTGCGGATGTCGACCAGTTTCTCGGAGCGGTATTCGAGACCAAACGCGACCCCGACCTCGCCCGCGGGCAACGAAAAGAGTTTTCCGCTGACGGAGGCGTCGTAGAGTTCGGCGGAGAACCGTGTTTTAGTTGGATTCGTGCCGGAGTAGTAGTCAGTGACCCGCGGATCTTCGGGGCCGAAGGGGTTGGCGTAGAGGAGCTGCCCGCCGATGTTCAGGCCTTTAAGAGCATCTTGCACCCGGCTATCGAAGGAAGTGCCGGGTGAGGCGTTGTCAAAACCGCCTTGGGCGAACATGTAGGCGGACTCCCATGACCACTCGTTCGGCAGGGTGCCACCGAGACCTATCACGTAGCGCGGGTAGTCCGAGGTGGTGTCAACAATGCGCGGACCGGCGTTCACCAGACGGAAGGTGCTAAGCTCGATCGCCCGGCCAGCGGAGCCGAAGTAGCGCGTGCCATAGGGATTAAAGGGGTTGTCCGCGGGGACCAAGAGGCGGTTGTTGGTGCCGGAGCCCTTGTCGGTGGTGCCGAATGGCGCGGGGGCCGAGAGGTTGATGGTTTCAATGCGCTTGAAGAGCAGGTCGGCGAAACCGTAGAGCTTATCTGAGAAATTGTGCTTCGCGGAGACAATCATGCCGCGCGAGGTCTGACCGGGCAGCAAAGTGGAATCCTGCTGGAAGTTATAAAAGCCGGCCCCGGTGACGCGCGAGGTGGCGACGGCGTTGGCGGGGTTCGGATCGGTCGTCCGATCCAGGAACGTGCGGATGGTCGTTGTGCCGGGAATGAAGAACCGCGCGGGGAAGGTGCTCGTGCTACGGAGATCGGCGCCTATGACTAGGCCGGTGGCCGGATCGACCTCGATCTGTCCCGTCAAGGTCTTGTCGTGGCGCAGGTCGGCATTATTCGAGAAGGCAAGGTCGCGATTCAGGAGCATGTTGCGGTTCGCAAAATCCATCATCGCGACGATGTCGGTCTTGTCGGTGTGGGCACCGGCGATGACGAAGGCGGTCACTTCCTGCGAATCGGTGCCAAAGGTATTGCCAAACGACACGTCGACACCCACGCCGCTATAGGAGCGCTTCAATTGGATGTTCAGCACGCCGGCGACGGCATCGGACCCATAGATGGCGGAGGCGCCGTCCTTCAGGATTTCAAGGCTCTCGATGGCGGCGGTGGGAATCTGGCGCAGATCGATGACCGACTGGAAGCCGTTGAACGCCCCTGCGCCCGAGGGAACGGCGCGACGGCCGTTGATCAACACGAGGGTGTTGTTGTTGCCGAGGCCGCGAAAATTCACCGTCGAGGTGCCGGAGGCGAAACCAGTGCCCGAGCCTTCGGGTGAGATTGTGCCGGCGCTGTTGAACGGCAGGGCGCGCAGCGCATCCTCGACGTTCGAGAAACCGGTGGCGAGCAGGTCGGCCTGGGTGATGCGGACAACCGGACTCGGCGTCTCGGCGTCGAGGCGCTTGATGCGGGAGCCGACCACGGAGAAGCTTTCGAGCTTCACCGTGTCATCTTTTTTGGGATCGGACGAGGACTGGGCGAGTGCGGCTGAGCCCGCGAGCAGCGTGAGACCAAGGCCGATCGCCATAAAGCGCGGCCAGGTCCCGTATCCAAGGATAGGATGGTTCTTCATTTCTGGTGTGTGGGATTAGGTTTGGTGAGCGGACAAAGGGGTTTGCCGCACTATCCCCACAATGCACCGTGTTGATAAATTCAACTTGGCTGCGACGGATGGAGGTATTCGCACGTTGAATCGCCGTAAAAACTGGCCAGTTCACCTGCCGCCGGCCCTCCAACGGCTCATAACAAATGCGCCGGCAAAAAAACCCGACGCACTCGTCGGCAAAGCGGAAAAGCGGGCTTAGAGCCTTGGTCCGCCCTGCGCGTAATAGCGGGCGCGGAGGCGCAGGCCGTTGAGCCGGATGAAACCGGTGGCGTCGC
>JAHFTD010000143.1 GCA_023269565.1 Opitutaceae bacterium
AACAAGCAAAATGGTGCCCGAGGCGAGACTCGAACTCGCATGCGGTTAGGCACAGGCTTCTGAGACCTGCGTGTCTACCAATTCCACCACCCGGGCAAAAAACCGAAGGGTCATGGATACTTCCCGAGCCGGGTGGCGCAAGAGTTTTGTTGCGCCGCCCGGTCAGGCCCCGGCCTTCCGCTCCAGGTCCAACAGCCGCTGCTTGCGCCAGATGCCGCCGCCATAGCCGCAGAGCGTCCCGTCGGCGTTGATGACCCGGTGGCACGGAATCACGATCCCGATCATGTTCGAACCGTTCGCCCGGCCGATGGCCCGGGCCCCTTTCGGCACGCCGACGCGCACCGCCATCTCCCGGTAGCTGCGGGTGTGGCCGGGGGGAATGCGTTGCAACTCCGCCCAGACCTTGCGTTGGAACTCGGAACCCACCGGAGCCAGAGGCAGATCGAACGTGAGCGACTCGCCGGCGAAATAGCGCGCGAGCTGCACCGCGGTGGCGTCGAGCGTGGCGTTGTTGCCGGGCACGACGCTGCACTTCAGCCGGCGCCGCAGCAGGGCAATCTCGCGCTCGAGCCCGCGGCGGTCGACAAACTCCAGCATCCGCAGCCCCTGCTCATCCGCCAGCGCGAGCATCGTGCCGAGCGGCGTCTCGAGACGGCGTCCGAGCAGGCACGCGCTGGCCTGCGCCCCGCGCGGCGGCTGGCCGAAAATCCGTGCAAATGCCCCGCGAAACCCGCTGGTCGATTCATAGCCGCGATCGAGCTGGACGGTGATGACCGGCTTGCCGGCCTTGAGATCGCGCAACGCCAGACCCATGCGCCGGGCACGCTGGTAAGCGTGAAAAGTCATACTGTGGTAGGTCTGGAATTGCCGGCGCGCGGTGGACGGCTCGATGCCCATGGCCGCAAGGTCCTTGTCGGTGACGCGCCCGTCGGCGGATTCCTCGATGGCGCGGCGGAGGCGCTCGACCAGCGGCGGCACGGGTTTGGTTGCATCCATTGGCCGGCAGAGCCGGCACGGGCGGTAGCCGCCGTGCAGCGCCTCGTTGACCGAGGGGAAGAATTCGACGTTCTGCGGTTTCGCCGGCTTGGCGCGGCACGTCGGACGGCAGAAGATGCCGGTCGTCTTCACTCCGGTGAAGAACACCCCCTCGTAGGCAGCGTCGCGGCGGGAAATCGCGCGATACATCGTGCGGAACAGTGGAAGGTGGTGTTCGGCGGTGGGCATACTGGGTAAAATTTCGGGCTGTATCATGCTGCCATAATGGCGGATCCCGGGGCAAGAATTCCGCCGGTTTTCGGGCAACCTATTTCCCCGGCAGGTAATGACGGATGTCCGGCAGCTCCTTCACCCGCCGACCGCTGCGCATCCGCTCGAAGTAGGGCTCGGGCGGGGGGGCCAGTTCGGCCGCCGCCTCCGCGTCATCGTCTGCGTCCTCGGCATCAACGACAACCTCCGGCAGTTGCTCCCGTTCGTCGAAATACTGGGAGATGCGGCGCGGCGTGGGGTCGAGCATGAGTGCGGGATTCGGCACCTCGCCTTTTTTAATCTGGATGAAATGACAGGGATAGGACTCGGCCTTGAAGTGCTGGATGAAATCGCTGAGCCACTTGTTGGCCACGCCGGTGCGGTTGGTCAGGAAAACTGCGTCGGAGAAATGAATGCAGGCCTCGAACCACGGGCGCAGCGGCGGCGTCTTCTCGGCGAAGGCGCAGTCGACAACGGTGAAGATGCGGGCAAGCCGCGCCTGGTGGACTTCCAGCCAAGGGAGCAGAGCTTCGAGTTGGTCGATGGGGCTGGCGCGGGCATCGGCGAGAAAAAATGCCACCGCGCTAGCAGGCAATGGCAGCCCCGGCAGAACGGGCAGGGCCGGCGGCACGGGAGGCGTCCAGCGCCAGCGTTGCACCCCGTCCGGCAGGAGCGCCGCGAGCGCGGCGTCGGCCGGATCGGGCGTCTCGCTCTCGGCGAGAAACCCGAGGGCAGGTTCACCAGCGTCAAGTCCGCCCTCAATCAGGCCGCGGACGACAGTGCGCCGGCCCGCGCCGGGCGTGCCGAGGATGAAGTAAACCCGCGGAGGAGGCGGCTGGATCGCCACGGCGTTAGAACTTGAAGGTTTGGTTCTGTGCCGCGTGCCGCATCCAATGATCGACGAGCACGAGCGCGGCCATGGCCTCCACCATCACGACGGCGCGCGGGAGCACGCACGGGTCGTGCCGGCCGGCGGCCCGCAGCTCGGTCGCGACTCCGTGGATGTCGACGGTCGCCTGCGGCTGGTGGATGGTCGCGGTGGGTTTGAAGGCAACGCGGAAGAAAATCTCCTCGCCGTTGCTGATGCCGCCCTGCACGCCGCCGGAGTTGTTGGTCGCGGTGCGAACCCGGCCTTCGCGCGGCACGAAGGCGTCGTTGTGCTGCGAGCCCTTGAGGAGAGTGCCGGAAAACCCGCTGCCAATTTCAAAGCCCTTGGTGGCGGGCAGCGAGAGCATGGCCTTGGCGAGGTCCGCCTCGAGGCGATCAAACACCGGCTCACCCAGCCCCGCGGGCAGGCCGCGCACGCGGCAGTCGATGACCCCGCCCACCGAGTCGCCCTCGGCGCGCGCCTGCTGGATGCGCTCAATCATCCGGGCCGCCGTCTCCGGGTGCGGGCAACGGACGGGAGTGGCCTCAATCTCGGCCAGCGTGGGGAAATGATCCAGCGCCGGCGCGGCGACATGGTGGACGCGCGTGACGTAGGCGCGCACCTCGACGTTGGCCGCGAGGCGGAGGATTTTCCCGGCCACGGCGCCGGCGGCGACACGCCCGATGGTCTCGCGCGCGGAGGAGCGGCCGCCGCCGCGGTGATCGCGGATGCCGTATTTGGCCTCGTGAGTGAAGTCGGCGTGCGAGGGACGGAATTTTTCGCGCATTTCGGCGTAGGCCGCGGGCTGGGCGTCGGTGTTGCGCACAAGCATGGCCAGCGGATGGCCGGTGGTGCGACCCTCGAATATGCCCGAAAGAAACTCCACCCGGTCCGGCTCCCGGCGCGTGGTGGTGATTTCACTTTGGCCGGGACGGCGGCGGCCGAGCTCGGCCTGCACCTCGGCCTCCGTCAGCGGCAGGCGCGGCGGACAGCCGTCGATGACGACGCCGACGGCGGGGCCGTGGCTCTCGCCCCAAGTCGTTACGGTGAAGATTTTGCCGAAGGAATTGGGCACGAGGGAGAGATAGGCGAACACCGCTTGCAAGCAAGCCCCTAGCTCGGCAGGTTCACCGCATGAAGTATTTTATTCTCAGCGGCAGCCACCGCCGCGAGGCGCAGTCGCTCAAGGTCGCAAACTACCTCCGGTCCGTGCTGCTTGCCGAGCACGCGGGCG
>JAHFTD010000069.1 GCA_023269565.1 Opitutaceae bacterium
AGAAGAACGAACCACGCACCCGCGTCTTTGATCTCCCCTCTCCGGTCCATATCCAAATCACCGCGGAGGACGACCGCACGCGCACCGTCCGCACCTGCCGGACCTCAACGCAACTCTTCGCCCTGCTCGGCAAAGGTCTCGTGACGGCGTGCTCCTGGGCCGGCGCCAAACTCGGCGCGCACGGCCTCTACAGCCTCAACCGCGCGATCCACACTGCCGCCGTCCGGAGCGGCGGCCGCAGTATTGTGCGACACTGGTTGGAGACCCGCACCGGTCCCCTCCAGCCCCTCGGCGGTGATTTCGCCAACCTCCTCTCCTTCCTCGAAATCCGCCCCGTTCCGTGCCCCCTCGCCGCAAAAAAAGCGCCCCACGCTGGGCATTATGTCGCATATATATAATACTATGAAAGCCTGCTTTACGCCTGATCCAGGAAGATATTAATTCGGTTTAAGCATCCGTCCCTCTCATCCTCCAGCAGGTAATGCCCGGCATTATCAAGGTATACATTCTTCGCGGTGGGCAGCACTGCCCGCCACCTGTGAAAATAATGGCGGGTAAAGCAGAAATCCTGCCCTCCCCAGAGAACCAGGACGCTTTTCTGTTTCAGCAATGGCAAGGCTGCTTCTATTTGCGCCAAGGGCACATCACTCGCTTCTCCCCGTCCGGTGGGGATGTCCTGAACGAAGCGATGCACCGCGATGCGGTGTTGCCACGAATCGTAGGGGAAAAGAAAACCACGCTTTACTGCCGCCGGGAGCGGCTTGCTGACCGCCATCCAGGTTGCCGGCCAGGCGAAGCCATTGCACCCGCGCACGATCAACTCTCCTAGCCGGGGAATTCGGCATAGCCTGATGCGCAAAGGAATGACGGTGTCGGCGAACGCGGCCGTGTTCATGATCACGACCTTTCCCAGCCGGTCCGCATCAGGCAACATGGTTCCGAGTCCAATTGGCCCTCCCCAGTCGTGCACGATCAGGTGGATCCGCTTCAGGTTGAGACTGTCCACCAGTGCGCGGAGATTCCGGATATGATTGCCCAGCGTGTAATCGAAGTCCTGCGGCTTGTCTGAAAGACCGCACCCAAGGTGATCCGGCACGATGCAGCGCCAGCGACCCCGCAGCGCCAGCACCAGATGGCGATAAAAGAACGACCACGTCGGATTTCCATGCACCATGAGCACCGCTTCGTCGCCCTCGCCCTCGTCGAGGTAGCTCATCCGACCATGGCCGGTCTCGAAGCTGCGCGGCTCGAACGGATACTGCTCGTGCAGCCAGCCGGGCAATTGTGCCGCGGTCACCATTCCACCCCCAGCATCAGGCAGTTGATGCCACTGCCGATGCCCAGCAACGCCACCTTGTCGCCGGGCCGGACAGCGCCCTGCTCAACGGCCAGAGCTAACGCCGTTGGCAGCGCGGCCGATCCGGTGTTGCCGAGTGTCTCGAAGGTGGAAAAATCTTTCGCCGGATCCAGCCCGACCGTTTCGTAGAGCTTGCGCCGGTGGGTGGCGCCGACCTGGTGACAGATGATGCGCGCCGGGGTCGTCCTGTTCCAGCCAGTCTCGGCTTCAAATGCGTGCCAAGTTGTCCGTGCGGTCTCAACGCCCGCCAGCAGCAATTGCTCCGAATCGGTCTGCATCGCCAAGCCACCCTCCTCCGCGTGGCCGCCTTGGCAGAGGTCGCTGTGCTGCGTGGCCGACGAACAGACGCCCGCGACCAGTCGATGCTTGGGCTGTTCTGCTGATATCATGCTTTCATGGCAGAGCACGGCGGCGACCGCGCCCGAGCCGATCGTGAGATTGGCAAAGAACGGTTTGATGGTGTTGCGGTCCAGCGGCGCCGTCAGCAGGTGGCGGATGGTCTGCTCCACCAGCGGGCGGCCGTTTTCACCCGCCACAATCATGCCGCAGCGAATCTGCCCGGCGTCGATCATGGCCCCGAGGGTTACCATGGCATTGAGAAAACCCAGGCAGGCGTTGGAAATGTCGAACACATGCGTCCTGGGACCTAGGCCGAGCTGGTGGTGAACGAACGTCGCGGTCGCCGGTTCGAGCATGTCGCGGCACACGGCGGCATGTATGAGCACCTCGATCTCCCCACGGGCGATCCGTGAGTGCGCCAGCACAGTATTGCCGGCCGCGGCACTGGCATCCGACGGTCGGGTGCCCTCCGGCCAGAAACGGCGCGCCTTGATCCCTGTCATCAGCTCGAGTCGCCCATGCGGCAGTTTCAGCCGCTCGTAGAGCGGACGCAGACGTTCCTCAAGGTCAGCCGAAGTCCACGACTCCTCAGGCAGAACCGTGGCGATGGACTCAATGCAGGCGTGACGAAAACGCATGGCGGCTCACTTCTCCGTCCGCATCGCGAGTCGGATGATGTCCTTGTCGAAGAAATTGCTCCCCAAGCCGGCGTCGACGATGAGTGTGGCCCCGTTGAGGCCGCTGCTGCGCTCGCTCAGCAGGAAGAGCGCGGCATTGGCAACTTCGTCCGTCGAAAGATTACGTTTCCGGAACGTCATCTTTTCCGCATAAAGGTAGCTCTCAAGATAACCGGGTATGCCGGCCGAGGCGCTGGTCTTCAGCGGACCCGCTCCCACCACGTTGAAGCGCACCTCGCTAGTAGCGCTGAACGACTTGGCCAGAAACCGCGCGCTGGATTCGAGGGCGGCTTTGATCGGGCCCATGAAGCCATAGTTGTCGGGAGTCACCTGCAGCGACGAGATGCCGATGGTGACGATCGAGGCGTTCCTGGTCAGATGCGGCTTGAAGGCGCGCGCAAGTTCGACAAGCGAGAAGGCCGAAATGGCCGTCGCTTGGAGAAAATCCTTGCGTTTGGTTTCGTGGAAAGGCCGGAACCCCTCGCTGTAGTTGGCAAAGGCGATCGAATGCACAAGCCCGTGCAGTGGCACGAAGCCCGCTGCCGCTACCTCGCCGGCCAGACGCTCCACGGCGCCCTCCTCCTCCACGTCGCAAACGAAAACCGGTCGCCCCGCCAGTAGCGCCTCGAGAGACTTCCGGCGCGCGTCGGACCGCACGCTGTAGATCACGTGCGCACCGTGCTCCTCGAGGGCTCGGCCAATGTGCCACGCCGCGCTCTTCCGGTTGGCGACACCGGTAACCAGGATTTTTTTGCCCGTGAGCTGCAGAAAATCGGTCATGTCCGGGCCTCCGGAATTTTCCAGACAACGGAGAAGTCGACTGAAAGCACGCGTTTGTCGCCCAGCTTCATGCAGCCTGACATCAGGTAGAATCCGCCGGCCGTTGCATTGATCTTCACCTCGCAGCTCGTGGTGTCGCCCGGATAAACCGGATTGCGGAAGCGCACGTTCTCGACTTTGGCGAGTAGCGGTAGGCCGGCGAGTTTCCCCTCCCCTCCCAGTTTGCCGGAAAGCAGCAGCGCCCCCGTCTGGAAAACAGCCTCGCACAGCAGCACGCCGGGCGTAATCGGAGCGCCCGGGTAATGTCCCCGGTAAAAATCCTCCTCGGCACGCCAGGTGCGCCGGGCAACAAGCGTGTCCTCCGTCTGGGCGACGATCTCGTCGACGAATAGAAACGGCGGGCGATGCGGAATGAGTTGTTGGACTGTCGGCAAGTTAAGGAGTGGGCCGGTTCAGGCCGCAGTGCGTTTCTTCTGGAGCAGAAATTTATCGATCTGGTTCGCGACAATGATGCCGTAATTGATCGTGCCGAGCCAGCCGGACATGATGATGCCGACGGAGCCGGCATGGTGGAGTCCGGGCAGTTGGCTAGGCAGGTCCATCGAGACCTTCAGCCCCTCGAACTTGGTGCCGAAGGACGTGCCGTTCCAGTGGCGCGTGTAATATTCGATCGTCCGTGGCGTGGCCGCTTCCATCCAGTCGATCTTGCCCCGCACGCCGGGAATGAACCGCTCGAGACTGGCGAGGGATTCCTCGATCAGCCGGGCCTTCTCGGTCTGGTATTGTTCCTCGGACATCGTCTTCCAGTCGGCATAGGTCGCGTTGAGCGAGACGACGATAGTGTAACGCTCGGAGCCCGGCCGGGTATCCGGATAATAGAGGGAGAATGTGCGGCTGCGGGTGTGCAGGCCGACGAGTTCCTCGCTGGAGAACCGCGGCGCGTCGGAGGTGAACACCAGGTCGCCGATGTGCGGCAGCGTCTCGCCCTTCCGGATGCCGAGATAGACCTGGCACGAGCTGCTGTTGATGCGGACGGCCTTGGCTTGCGCGATGAAATCTGGGGTGAAATTCTCCTCCCCGGCCAGCTGCAGCACGGTATTCTTGATGTTCGCGTTCGACAGCACCGCTTCGCAGCAGATGGTGCGGCCGTTCGCCACCACACCGGTCACACGCCGCTGTCCGCCGGTTTCCTCGGTCAGGACTTTCTCGACGGCCACATGCTTGCGCAGTTCCACGCCGTTCTTCTTCAGTTCGTCCGCCATCCGTTTGATCAGGACGTCGGAGCCGCCACGAAAGGTATACACGCCCTTGCTCATGAAGTTCGAGAAGACGATGCCGAAGGTGATGGCTGGATCGTCGAGTGTCGAGCCGTTCGCATAGGCGATGGGTTCCATCAGGAAACGCATCACATCGTCGCGGCCGGGAAAATACCGCGCGATCATCTCCCCCGTCGTCTCGGTGTTGTTATCATAAAAATTCATCGCGCGCAGGTCGGTGAAGAAGCGTTCGACCGTCGCGGGAGCGATGCCGAATCGCTCGATGAGCAGCCGGGTGAAGTCCTCACGGTCGAAGGTCGTATCCACCTGGAACTGCGGGTTGATGAACCGGACGCCCTTCAGCTGCACGATCGAGTCGGCGATGTCCTGGCTCCAATACTTGCGGATCGACTTCACCATGCCGAACGGAAATCCGTGCAGGGAGATGTCAAAAATGTGCCCGCCTTTGCGCGTGAACCACGTCGCCAGGCCGCCCAACTGGTAATGGTGCTCCAGCAGCAGCACGCTGTGCCCGCACTTCGCCAGCGCGTTCGCGCCGGTGAGGCCGCCCAGCCCGCTGCCGATGACGACCACGTCGTAATGGTCCTTGATTCCTTTGAGCCAGTCGTAGGCCATGAAGTGGTCCAAGTAAGTTATGCGCGTTTCAAAGCGCAACCGGGAAGTTCGCCGCGGCCGGCGGGCACGACTCAGGCGCGGCCCGCTGCCTCGCCCTGCAGGATGTGGTAGTTGGCCATGGAGATGCCGCTGAGCATCGCGCCGACAATGCCGAGGAATCCCTGATCGGTGCCGCAGAGATAGAGATTCGCCAGGTGCGTGCGGCCGTCGCGCACCTTGTGCGGCGCTCCGTAGATGGCGCCGTTGAGGTGCCCCGTGAATTTCCGGATCGTGCGCGGCGTGAACATGTCGGTCGCCAGTTGCGCGGCTGCCAACACCGCGTCGTCGACCGACGGCAGGAAGCGCCGGGCACTGTGCTGCACCTCGTTGAACCAGCGGCGCTTGTCGGCCTGATACTCTTCCTCCGGGAGGTGCGCCCAGCGGTCGTAATTGGCGAGGCACGTCACGCGGAAAATTCCCTCCGGCAGCGTGCCGCCGGCGTAGTCGAAGTTGTTCGGCAGACAGATGACACCGCTGCGCAAATCCACCTGTCCCTCCGCGCGGGTGTATTCGAAACAGTCGGAATCGTTGAAAAAGACAATGGTGTCTTCGCTCCAGCCCCAGGCGGCCGGCGGCTGCCGGGTGACCGTGATGGTTTCGACGAACGTGAGCGTCCCGGTGTTTTGCGCGGCACTCACAGTCTGCGGCGGCTCGCACAATCGCATCGTCTCGGCATAGCCGATGGAAGAGATGACATAATCCGCGGTGATCTCACCGCCATTTTCAAGAATCAGCCGAGACGCCCTGCCCTGCTGCTCGATGATGCGGGCGACGCCGCATTTCATCTGGCGCTCGCCCCCGGCGGCACGGAATTTTTCCAGAAGCACGCGGATGACGACGCGCACGCCCTCCCGCGGCCGGGCGAAGCCCTCGAGGAAGAGCGCCTTGAACATGATGACGAACTGCGCGAAATCCATGTCGCGTTCCTGCGCGCTGCCGTAATACATCAGTGGACAGAAGATCATGTCGGTCAGCAGTGGGTCGGTGAGGTGGTCGGCGACGACTTCGCGGGCCGAGACCGGCCGGGCATCGAGCGAGACGTCGTCGTAAGCGCGCACAGTTTCGACCAGCCTCCGCCAGCCGTCGGCTTGACTCGGAAACTTCGCGGCGATCTCGGCGTCGAGCACGGCGAAATCGTTGGTGAAGCGGAGTGACGTCTCACCGCGCGGGCCGAAGGCGATGCGCGACTGTTTTTGCGGACAGAGCGCAAATTCCTCGCGGTCGATGCGGAGCTGGCGGAGCAGCTTGCCCAGCGGCGTGCCCTTCACACCTGGCGGCACGTAATTCGTCATGGCGTGCAGACCGACGTCGAATTTCCGGCCGCCGAGGCTGTAGAAACTGTTCAGGCCGCCCGGCGCATTGTGGCGCTCGAATATGCAGACTTTCTTGCCGAAGTGTGCGAGCCTGATGCCGGCGGCCAGGCCGGACATGCCTGCGCCAATGATTGCCACATCGTAGTGGGAGTTTTTCATGCGTCAGCGGGCCGGCGCACTCCCCGTCGCCGTCGCGGCCCGGTCAGCCCTTGGTGGCAAACTTGGGCGTGAGGTAATCCGCGCAGCTGTCGAGTGACGCGAGCTGGGGATAATCGGTCTCGGGCACCTCGATGCCGTGGCGCTTGCGCAGCTCCATCACGATGTCGAGGAAGTCCATGGAATCGAGCTGGAGTTGATCGCGGAGACGCACGTCCGGCTTGATGGTGCTGAGATCCTCGTCGGGGGCGATGTCGGCGATGATGTCGACGACCAGCTTCTTGCAATCTTCTTTCGTCATGGAGCGTAGGGAGTGTGTTTCAGGCAACGTAACGCTTGATGATCAGCGTGGAGTTGATTCCGAGCATACCAAAGGAGTTATTTAGGATAGCGTCAACCCGTTTTACGTTTCTTGGCTGATTGATGACGAGGCCCGGGATATCGCACTGCGGGTCAAGCTCATCCACGTTGATGGTCGGGTGGACGGTGAGGTCGTCGAACGAAGGCAGGTTGCCCGCCAGCTCGAGCGCGCCGGCAGCGCCCATGGCGTGGCCGATGAAGCTCTTGGTATTGTTGATGGCGGGCGGCTCCTTCCGATCTCTAAAAACGGCGGCGATGGCCTGGCATTCCTGAATATCGCCCTGCGGGGTCGAGGTGGCGTGAGTGTTGACGAGGTCGATGTCGTCCACCGTCATGCCGGCATGGGCGATGGCTCGGCGCACGCACTCGGCCTGGCGCTCGGGATTGGGCAGCACGTAGTCGGTGGCGTCAGAGTTGACGCAGTAACCTGCGATCTCGCCGTAAATCCGCGCGCCGCGCGCCTGCGCCTCCTCCAGCCGCTCGAGCGTGTAGATGCAGCCGCCCTCGGAAATGACGATGCCGTTGCGCGCCTTGTCGAACGGCCGGCTGGCCTTGGTGGGATCGGCGTGCGCGGCGAGGGCGTTCTGGCTTTTGAAACCCGCAAAGATGCCGAAGGTGTGGATGCTCTCGCTCACACCGCCGCCGAGTGCGAAGTCCACTTCGCCCAGCCGCAGCATCTGTGCGGCGTGGATGAGGCCCATGTTGCCCGCGGCGCAGGCCGCGCCGATGGTGTAGGCGGGTCCGGTGATGCCGAGATTGAGCGACACCTCGCCCGCGGGATTATTGGCGACCGTGCGGGGGTTGTGGTGGTGGGTCCAGAACTTCGTGTCGTATTTGAAGAGCGAGATGTTGTAGATTTCGTTCTCAGTCTCGACGTTCCCGTGCTCGGTGATGCCGAGGTAGATGCCCGCGCGGTTTTTGTCGCGCCCATCGAGGCTCACGCCGGCGTCGGCCAGGGCCTCGCGCGCGCAATAGATGCTGATGCTGCCCGCGCGCGTGCCGATGCGGACGTCCTTTTTTTTCTGGTGCTTCAGCGGGTCGAACTTGCAGACACCCGCCGGCCAGCGGCCCATGTAACGCACGTCGATCTCGCTGATGCCGGACACGCCGCCGAGGAGATTCCGGCGGAACTCGGCCAGGCTGTTGCCGTTCGGGGCGGTGAGCCCGACGCCGGTGATGACGATGCGGCTGTGCTTCATGCGGTGGGTCCGGATAAGGAGCAGATTTGCCTAGCCATCGTAATTCGAAAAGCAATACAAGTCTGCCCATGAAAGTGCTCGTTGCCGGCGGCGCCGGCTACATCGGCAGCCATTGCGTGCGCCAGCTCCTCCATGCCGGTCACGAGCCGGTGGTGATCGACAATTTTGTCTACGGCCACCGCGCCGCCTTGCCTGCAGGCGTGCGCCTCTACGAGGCGGGCCTCGGCGATGCCGCCGCCCTCGACCGGCTCTTCGCCGCCGAACGCATCGAGGTCGTCATGCACTTCGCCGCCTACTGCTATGTCGGCGAGTCGGTCACCAACCCGTTGAAATATTACCTCAACAACGTCGGCGCCACGCTTACGCTGCTCGACGCGATGCGGCGGCACGGCGTAACGAAGTTCGTCTTCTCCTCCACCTGCGCGACCTACGGTGTCCCGGAGAAAATGCCGATGACCGAGAATCTGCCGCAAGCGCCGATCAATCCCTACGGCCAGACCAAGCTCGACGTGGAAAACCTGCTCAAAGCCCTCGCCACCGCTGACGGACTGAGCTTCGCCTCCTTCCGCTACTTCAACGCCGCCGGCGCCGCCGAGGACGGCTCCATCGGTGAGGATCACGATCCCGAGACCCATCTCATCCCCCTCGCCATCGGCGCCGCGCAGGGCGTGCGCCCCACTCTGCAGGTCTTCGGCACCGACTACCCCACCCCCGACGGCACCTGCCTGCGTGACTATGTGCATGTCGACGATCTCAGCCGGGCGCACATCGCCGTCTTTTCGAAACTGACCGCGCCCGGCGCACAGCATTTCTACAATCTCGGGACTGGCACGCCTACCTCCGTGCTCGAAGTCATCCGCGCGGTTGAAAAAATTACCGACCGCAAGGTGCCGGTGAAATACGCGCCGCGCCGCGAGGGCGATCCGCCGGCGCTCTACGCCAACGCCGACAAGGCCAGGAAGGAACTCGGCTGGAAGCCGAAGTTCATGACGATCGGGCCGATCGTCGAAACAGCCTGGCGCTGGCATCAGGCGCACCCCAGGGGGTTTGGCCGGTGAATCCGATCGCCCAGTGGTTTCAGCAACGCCGGGTGCGGCGGGCAAAAAACACCACCGAGGCGGACCTCAAGGGCAAACCCTATTTGTATCGGGAAATGAGAAAGCTCCTGGGCGAGACATGGCACCCGCCGCCAGCGCGCATTCTCGAGCTTGGCTTGATCTTGGTCCATAATCCCGACCCTGCGGTGCGCGCCCTGGCAATCCAGGCCTTGGTGGAATCAAAGGCACCAGGCATCGAGATCCATCTGCTGCCGGCGGTGAAGGACCCCGTGCCCGCGATGCGCCGCGGCGCGATTGATGGGCTGGCTGCGATACGGCGGGGGGATTTCAGCAACCACCTGATTCCTGCCTTGCAGGATGCGGATGATGCCGTGCGCGCGGCCGCCGCGACCGCACTGGCCGTTGGCGGAGCGGAATGCGTGCCGCATCTGGTGACAGCCCTGAACGATCCGGTTCCATTGGTCCGGGCCAACGCCGTGTCGGCATTGGGCACCTTGGGCAAATATGCCGATGAGCGGGTGGTTGATGCCATCATTCAAATGCTGCCGCGCGAGGAATCTCCCAGCAGCCGCGCGAAAGCCGCCGCGGCCCTGTCCCGGATGCTTGAATCGCCGGCAGCTGGTTATCTGTCAGACACGGTCAGCAAGCTGCTCAGCCAGCCTGACGCGCCCAGGGAAATGCGCGAAGTGTCGGCGGATGTCCTGGGCCGGATTGCCCGGCCCGAATGCGTCGCGCCCCTGCGGGTGGCCTTGTCCGATCCTGAGTTGCAGGTGCGCTTCCGCGCACTGGAATCACTCGGCAAACTGGCGGCTTTCGCCGATCCCGGGATGGCCGATGATCTTCTCCGGGTTCTCCGGGCCGAATGCGATAAAGACGCCCGCTGGTCCGCCATGAGTGCCATGAAAAAACTCCGGGAAACGCCCGTGGCCGGCTACCTGGCCGAGCGCCTGACCGGGCTGATCTTTCACAATCAGGAAACCGAGGATACCCGCGTCGCAGCGATTTTTGTGCTGGCGCATGTCGCCGGGGCCGGCTCTCTGCCGGAGTTGGAACGATTGTCCGGGACCGGCCCCGCGCGATTGCGCTCCGCTGTCGCCTCGGGCCTGGGCGAAATCAAGGGGGAGCGTTCCGTCGCCATGCTCCGGCGCCTGGCCGTGGATCGCGATGCCGCGGTGAAGGATGCCGCCCTGCGCAGTCTGAAAAACCATGACGTTCCGCTCTGCCGCCGGTGCGGGACCGTGGCTGACCGGCTCTTTGGTTTCACGAAGGAACCGGTGTGCCTGGCCTGCTATTCCAAGCCCGGGGTCTGCCAGAGCTGCGGCAAGAATGTCGGCAGCGATGCTGCGTTGATCAAGATTGGCGCGGGCAAGAATTGCCGGGAATGCAATGTCAGATTGGACCAAGTTGTTTCCGGCGGATTTCGCACCAGCACCCGTATTCGCTAGCCGGCAATCCGACGGCAGGCGGTCACTTCTTCTTCGCGGCGGGCTTCTTCGCCTTGCCGATCACCGGCACGGTCTCCGCCGTCTTGCTCGCGGCCTCCCGCGCCTCCAGCGCATTCTTCACGGCCGCCAGCATGTCGGCGGGCTGCGTGGTCTTGAGCTGCAGGTAAAGCTGGTCGAAGAGCGTCTCCAACCCGGCGGGCTTCGCCTCCATCGCCGTGCTCTGCCGCACCTCGTCGGGCAGGTCCTTGGGCAGGATCGCGTCGCCCTGCGCGATGACGGCGCTGCGATAGACCATGTTCTCCAGCTCGCGCACGTTGCCGGGCCAGCTGTGGCGGCAGAGGATGGCGAGCGCCTCGGGCGAGACCTTGCGGGCCTTCGTCTTCTTGCCCTTGGCCAGGTTCTGCAGGAAGAAGTCCACGATCTGCGGCACGTCCTCCACCCGCTCGCGCAACGGCGGCAACCGCAGCCGCACGACGTTCAGCCGGTAGTAGAGGTCCTCGCGGAAATCCTTCGCCTTCACCAGCGCCTCGAGGTCCTTGTTGGTCGCGGCGATGACGCGGACATTGACCTTGAGCGTCTCGGCGCCGCCGACGCGCTGGATCTCACCCTCCTGCAGCACGCGCAGGATCTTGGTCTGGGTGGCGGGGGTCATGTCGCCGATCTCGTCGAGGAAGATGGTGCCGCCGTCGCAGACCTCGAACTTGCCGAGCCGCTGCGCCGTCGCGCCGGTGAACGCTCCGCGCTCGTGGCCGAACAGCTCGCTCTCGATCAGGTTCTCGGGAATGGCCGCGCAATTGACCGTGCCGAACGGCCGGCCGGCGCGGTGGCTGTGCCGGTGGATGCTGCGCGCGACAAGCTCCTTCCCCGTGCCGCTCTCGCCCGTGATCATCACCGTGACATCGCTCGCGGCGACCTGGCCGATGACCTTGAATACCGCCTGCATCACGGCGGACTGGCCGACGATGCCTTCCGTGTGCTCCTCGGAATCCAGCACCGGGCGCACGCCACCAGCTGAGCGGATGTCGGCTTGCGTGCGCAGCGCGCCCTCGACCAGCGCGAGCAGCTTCGGGGGATCGAAAGGCTTGACGACATAATCGAACGCGCCGTATTTCATCGCCTCAATCGCGGTCTGCGCCGTGCCGTAGGCGGTCATGAAGATCACCAGTTGCCGCGGATTCGCCGCGCGGATGTGCTGCAGGGTCTCGAGCCCGGTCATGCCGTTCATGCGGTTGTCGAGCAGCACGACATCGGGCGCCTGGCGCTTGACCGCCGCCACGCCCTCGACGCCGTTCGCCGCTTCGTTCACCCTGTAGGATTGCGCGGTGAGCACCCGGTTGAGCGAATACCGCACCTCGGCATCGTCGTCGATGACGAGGATGCTGGCGGTGGAGCGGACGGAGGCGGGCATGGGAGCGGGCGGGTGAATTTTAATAGCGCTTTGTGCAAAGCCCGTTCTACTTACCCCCGATGCTTCGGTGGTCAATTAACTTGTTTCGGATTTTCGGCATTCAGCTCGCAGTGCACGCCAGCTTCCTGCTGCTCATCGCCTATTACGCGTGGCTCGGCTGGCAGGCGGGGCGCCTCCCCGGCCTGCTCTGGAGCGTGGGCCTCATCCTGCTCTTTTTCGGGTGCGTGGTGCTGCACGAGCTCGGCCACTCGCTCATCGCCATGCGCTACGGCGTGCGCGTGCCACGCATCCTCCTGATGCCCATCGGCGGCATGGCGGAATTCGACCGCATCCCCCGCCAGTCCTCCGCCGAACTGCTCATCACACTCGCCGGGCCGGCGGTGAATTTCTTCATCGCCGCACTGCTGCTGCCCTTTTTCCGGCAGGACCTGCTGGGCGACCAGCCGCTCGCCGCCTATAGCGCGGCGGAGCTCGGCGCGCAGCTTCTGCTCGCCAACCTTATCATGGGCACCTTCAACCTCCTGCCGGTCTTCCCGATGGATGGCGGCCGCATCCTTCGCGCACTGCTGGCGATGAAACTCGACTACGTGCGCGCTACCTTCTGGGCCGCGAGCATCGGCAAAACTCTCGCGCTGCTCTTCGCGCTGCTGGCCGGACTCTACTATCAGCACTACCTGATGGCCGTGCTCTTCGTTTTCATCTACACGGCGGCCGATGCCGAATACCGCATGGTGCTGCAACGCGAGCAGGAGTCCCGCTACTGGGCGGAAATGGCGCGCCGGGTAGTTGCGCCGGAGACTGTGAAACCGCCTCAGCCTCCTCTTATCATCCACGGCCCGAACTAAAAGCCGTCCGGGCGACAGACGGCTGGGGAAATTGGTGGACCCGATCAGGTTCGAACTGACGACCTCCGCAATGCCATTGCGGCGCTCTGCCAACTGAGCTACGAGCCCAATACTGAACGGCCTAAAAGTAGCCAATGCGCGGCGAAGGCAAGGACTTTTTCACG
>JAHFTD010000070.1 GCA_023269565.1 Opitutaceae bacterium
TGCTCTTGGATTAACATTCCCTGCAAGATACTGTTGAATTTTTGAATCAGTAGAATTCTCGATCGCCTGTGCTTGGAGCAAGTCGCCCCATAATTTCGCACACGGATCCGGCTTTTCATTGTTTGGGGCACTAAATCTGCGTTTGGGCGTAGAGGTGTGGTGACGTAGCGGCGGGGGTATGGCCCGGCGGTGCGCAGCCCGGGCAAGATGTTGGGTTGCAGGAGCGCGCGCCGGGTGGAGTCGTAGACTCAGGCCGGGCGTCGTAGGCGCAGACACTCGTCGGCAGGTCGGGGCGATCCTGCGGGCGACTCGGCCGGTGTTCACGGCAGGGCCTCAGTCGAGCGCGAAGCGGCCGTAGCCTTCGAGCGGCAGCGGGTAGCTGCGGCCGTTGACCTCCATGCGGAGGGCGCTGCCTTTCTCGACCGTGATGAGGAGCTTGCCCTGCTTGCGGAAGGATCTCGTCTCGCCGCGGGCGAGCGTGCTGTTGAAGAGGACGGCGTTGTCGAGGTCCTGCACGATCTTGAGGCGCGTGCCCTCGGTGGCGGTGAAGGTGAGCGTCTGGGCGGCCTCGGCCTGCACGGCGGGCGCGGCGGAAGTGTGGGGCGCGGACTTCGCCGGGGCGGTGACCGACGGAGTCAGGACATTGATGAGCAGCACCACGAGGGTGATGACGAGCAGCACCGCGCCGCCGAGCACGGCGTATTTGAGCATGACGGCCTGGTCGGGCTGGGCTGCGCGGGCGGTGTCGCCGCCCTCGCCGAAATCCACACGGCCGTAGACCTCGCGCGTCTCGCGGTGGACGGCCTTGCCCTCGGCGGCAAGATGGTTGTCGTAATCCTGCAGGAAAAGGGCGGGGTCGAGGTCGAGGTAACGGGCGTAGTTGCGGACGAAACCGCGGACGTAGAGCGGCGGCAGGTTGAGGTCGAAGGAATTGGCCTCGAATTTCTGGAGGTAGTCGCCGCGGATCTTGGTGGTGTCGGCCGCCTCGCGGATGGAGATGCCCTTGCGCTTGCGTGCCTCCTCCAGTCGTTCGCCGATGGTCTGCATGGTGGGCACCTGTAAAGCCAGTTTGCGGCCGGTTTGAAAGTCTAAACGCGTCTCAGGGCTGGTCGCGGTCGAGATCGACGAGGATCTCGCGCCCGCCTGCGCCAAGGCTCCGGCGCGGCGGGCTCATGAATTGCCTCCAATCTCATAGGAATCCAAATCCACCAGAATCTCGCGCGGGGAGGAGCCGTTCTCTGGGCCGACGATGCCCTTCTCCTCCATCATCTCCATGACGCGGGCGGCGCGGTTGTAGCCGATGCGCAGGCGGCGCTGGAGCATCGAGGTGCTGGCCCGGCGGGAGGTCCGGAGGACGTCGAAGGCGGCGCGGAAGAGGGCCTCGTCGTCGTTGAGGTCGCTGTCCTCGCCCTCAGTGTCGTCGGCCTCCTCGTCATCCTCGCGCGCAGCTTGATCAATCTTGTCCTGGACCGATTGATCGTATTTCGGCAGACCGTTGCGCTTGAGGAATTCAACGATGGCTTGGATTTCATCGTCAGAAGTAAAGGCGCCCTGGGCGCGAACGACCTTCGAAGTGCCCGGCGGGGTGAAGAGCATGTCACCTCGGCCGATGAGGGTTTCGGCACCCTTGCCATCGAGAATGGTGCGGGAGTCGACCTGCGAGGCGACCTGGAAGGCGATGCGGGAGGGCAGGTTGGCCTTGATGACGCCGGTGACGACATTCACGGACGGACGCTGGGTGGCGATGATGAGATGGATGCCAGCAGCGCGGGCGAGCTGGGCCAGGCGGGCGACGGAATTCTCGATCTCGGCGGGGGCAATCATCATGAGGTCGGCGAGCTCGTCGATGATGGCGACGATGTAGGGCAGACGGTCCGGCACCTCGATGTCGTCGGTGACGCCGGAGAGTTCGGGCTGCTGCCCGGCCGTCGGGAACTCGTGCCTGGGATCCTTCTTGCGGTTGTTAAAGCCGATGAGGTTGCGGACGTTCGCCTTGGCGAAGATCTGGTAGCGATGCTCCATCTCGTTGAGGAGAATCTTCAGGGCGGCCGGAACCTTCTTCGGCTCGGTGACGACCGGGATGAGCATGTGCGGCAGCGTGTTGAAAACCTTCAATTCAACCACCTTCGGATCCACCATGATGAGCCGCACGTCCTTCGGGCTCTTCGAGTAGATGATGGAGGCGACAATGGAGTTGATGCAAATGGATTTGCCCGAGCCGGTGGCACCGGCGATGAGCAGGTGGGGCATCTTGGTGAGGTCGGAAATGAGCGGCTTGCCGGAGACGTCCTTGCCGAGCGCAATAGGCAGTTCGCGTTTCTCGTCATGCCAGGACGCGCTTTCCAGAATTTCGCGCAGGCCGACCGGGGTGGATTTCTGGTTGGGCACCTCGACCCCGACCGCGGCTTTGCCGGGGATGGGCGCGAGGATGCGCACCGACTGCGCCCGCATGCCGAGGGCAATGTTCTTGTCGAGTCCCGAGATTTTTTCCACGCGCACGCCGGCGGCCGGCACCACCTCGTAGCACGTGATGACGGGGCCGACGTGGACTTGCCCAAGGGTCACCTCGACGCCGAACTCACCGAGGATGCGCAGGAGATTCGCGGCATTCTGCTGGTGCTCCTCCTCGCTGTTTGCGATGTCGGACTTCACCTGTTCCTTGAGCATGGTAATGGGGAAGGGCTGGTAGTCCTTGTCGTCGCTTTGGGTCGTCGTGAGCTTGGCCTTCTTGGTTTCCTCGGGCTTGACGATGTGCAACTCAAGCTTGCCGGCGGCGGCGGATTTGTCTTCCGAGGGGGGCCTGGTGGCCGGCTTGGCTGCTGGCGCGGGCGGTGCGGGAGCAGCGGCGGGCTTGGCCAGCTCGGCCGGCTGGCCGCCGATGATAATCTTGGGCGCACCAGGGCCGGCCCAGGACTTGATGTTCGCGGCAGATGCGGCGACAGCCTTGAGCCGGGCCTCCTCGCGCTGCTTGCGCAGCAGCTCGGCCTGCGCGACCTGGAGCGCCGCGCGCTTTTTACGCCACGCGGCGATCGCGTGCATGAGTTTCTCGAACTCGGCACCGATGTCGTGCGTGAAGATGAACAGGAGTCCGACGAGGTAGACGGTGCCAAGGATGAGCACGGTGCCGAAGACGCCGAGACTGTCCTTCAGGATGGTGTTGTAGAGCTTCTCCCCGAGGAGGCCTCCGGGCCCGCCGGTGAACAGCGCGCGGTTGGTGAACAGCGTCTGCTGCATCGCCACCAAGGCAGAAAACGAGACCGTGCAGAGGGTCATCGCAATGAGCCTCGTGCCGGCGAGATGGCGGGCGCTGCGGAGATTGATGTAGGTCATCCACAACAGGAAGATCGGGATGAGCCACGTGGAGACACCGAGCAGATGGTAAGCCCACCACGTGAATTCCGCGCCGATGACGCCGACAAGGTTGACGCTGGTGGGGTTGGTGGTGGTCTGGATACTCTGCTCGGGCTTGAAGTCCAGCAGGGCCACGGCGACCAAGATCCCGGCGACAAAGCAAGAGAAAGCAGCGAACCACTTGGGGCGGTAGCGCGGGGCCTCGAACGAAGGTGTTGTGGCCTTTGGGTTTGAACTCTCCGCTTTGGGCATTTGAGTGGGTGCTCTTCTGGCAGTGCATGTTTATCAGCACGGAGGGTCAATGTAAATTCCCCTTCGCCCGATTCACAAATTTCTATCCGCAAAGCATGGAGCCATTTCTCAAATTTATCCCGCTCTACCAGGAGCGAGTCTGGGGCGGGCAGGCGCTGGGGGAGTTCCTGGGCCGCCCGGTGCCGGCCGGTCCGCCGGTCGGCGAGAGCTGGGAGATCGTCGACCGGCCCGAAGCGCAATCGCACGTGGCGGCCGGGCCGTGGGCGGGACGCACGCTGCGCGACGTGCTCGAATCGGATGCGGCCGGCGTCATGGGCCCCGGCTGGCCGGCGGCGCGGCGGTTTCCGATGCTGGTGAAATGGCTGGATTGCCGCGAGCGTCTGAGCCTGCAGGTGCATCCCCCGGCGGCCATCGCCGCACGGCTCGGCGGCGAGTCCAAGACGGAGAACTGGTATTTTGCCTGCGCCGAGCCGGGCGCAGCGGTGCTGGCCGGAGTGCGGCCCGGTGTCTCGCCGGCGCAGTTCGCGGAGGCGCTCCACGCTCAGGCCGTCGAACCGCTGATGCTGCGCCATGCGGTTCACACTGGTGATTCGCTGCTGGTGCGCAGCGGAACGATGCACGCCATCGACGCAGGTTGCCTGATCCTCGAGATCCAGCAGAATTCCGACACGACCTACCGTGTCAGCGACTGGGGGCGGATGGGACTCGACGGCCGGCCGCGCGCGCTGCACGTCCGCGAGTCGCTCGAGTGCCTGGCAGCGGCTCCGGCGGAGCAGCCCCGACTCATCCCGGCGGCGGAGGCCGACCGCGTGCTGGCGGACTGCCCGGAATTCCGCATCCGGCGGCTGACGCTGGCCGCAGGACAGACGCTGCGGTTCGGCGCCGGCGAGCAACCGCGCATCCTGTCGGTGGTGGCCGGCCGGCTGAGCGCGGAGAGTGGCGGCGCGGCGGTTTGCGGGCGAGGCGACAACCTGTTATTGTGCCAGCAACATTCAAGTGGATTTGCCGCTCTGGAAAAATCCGTCGTCCTCATCACGGAGAATTTCCACCAGCCTGCGCCATGAAACCCACCGACTCGCCCCTTTCCTCCCGCCACGGCGGTTTGCTGGGGAAGCTGCTGTTCTTTCTCGGTATCGTCGTGGTCTGCGGCGCCATCGCCTGGGTTGTGTTGCTGCCGAGCATTATTTCCACGGTCATCCGCGCGGAAACGGGATTTGCGGTGCAGATGGAGAAACTCTCGGTAAATCCGTTCACCGCCAGTGCCGAGCTGCGCGGCTTTGTGCTGCAGAATCCCGGGGGCTGGCCCGCGAAAGAGTTCGTCGAGCTGCGGCAGTTCACGGTCGACGCGCACCTGTTTTCGCTGCTGACGAATCGGTTCGTCGCCGACGAGGTTGTGGTCGACGTCGTGCAGGTCTCGCTGGCGAAAAACCAGCAGGGCGTGCTCAATGTGAACGCCTTCAAGGACGGACTGTTGGGCAAGGCGGATACGAAGGAGCAGCCGAAGAGCGGGGGCAGTAGGCGGGAATTTTTCATCAAGCACCTCGTGCTGAAGTTCGACAAGCTGGTGTCCGCCGACTACTCCGGCAAAAAGCCGAGCGTGAAGGAATACAACCTGAACATCCGCCGCGACCTCACCGACGTGGACAGCGTGGCCAAGATCATCAGCCCATTCGCCGGCGCGGCGCTCGGCTTGGTGACCGACGCGGTCGGCGGGCTGTTCAAGGGGGGCACGGACTCCCTCAACGCTGCCACCGGGACACTGAAGGGCACCGCCAGCAGCCTTCAGGACGCAGGAAAGAAGACCGGCGAAATGTTAAAGGTTTTGATTCCCCCGCTTGATAAGAAGAAACCTTGAGCTATGGTGCGCGCTTCCCGATGACCGAACCCAAACCAACTGAGACCACTGAAAACACCGCTGCGGCCGCTGCCGCCGCGCCCAAACTGGAGGAGCAGCTGGCAGCCGCCAAACAGGAGGCGGCGGCCAACTACGACCGTTTCATGCGCGCCGTGGCCGAACTGGAAAATTTCCGCCGGCGCACGCTGCGCGACAAGGACGAACTGAGGCAATTCGCCGCGACCACCATCATGCAGGACCTCGTCGCCGTGCTCGACAACCTCAGTCTCGGCATTGCCGCGGCCAAACAGCAGGGCGACGTCAAGGGTGTCGTGGACGGGATGGCGCTGGTGCTGGAGCAGTTCAAGGACACGCTGACGCGGCACGGTCTGAAGGAGATCAACCCCGCGGGGCAGGATTTCGACCCGCACCAGCACGAGTGCATCGCGCACCAACCCAGCGAGAGAGAGCCCGCGGAAAAAGTCACTCAGGTCGTGCGACTCGGTTACCACCTCAACGGCCGCCTGCTGCGTCCGGCATCGGTCATCGTGTCGAGCGGACCGGTGCAGCCTGCGGAGGCGAAGGCATAGCATGGCCGCGGCCAAGAAAGAGGATTATTACGAACTGCTCGGGGTGGCGCGCACCGCGACCGAGGACGATTTGAAGAAGGCCTACCGCAAGAAGGCCGTGCAGTTCCACCCGGACAAGAATCCGGGCAACAAGGAGGCAGAGGAAATGTTCAAAAAGGTCTCCGAGGCCTACGAGGTGCTGAAGGACACCGAAAAACGCGCCGCCTACGACCGCTACGGCCATGCGGCCTTCCAGCAGGCGGGAGCAGGCCCGCGCGGCGGGGGCCATGGGGGTGGCTTCCACGATCCGTTCGACATTTTCCGCGAGGTCTTCGGCCAGCAGGGCGGCGGCGGAGGCGGCGGGATTTTCGAGGAATTTTTCGGCGGCGGCAACGGCGGCGGGCAGGGCCGCGGCTCGGATTTGCGCTACGACCTTGAGATTGCTCTCGAGGAGGCGGCCCGCGGCGTGGAGAAGGAAATCTCCTTCCGGCGGCTTGGCGCCTGCAAGCATTGCGGGGGCACGGGCGCCGAACCCGGCTCGAAGCGCACCTCTTGTCCGACCTGCCGCGGCGCCGGCCAGGTGACGACCTCGCGCGGGTTTTTCCATGTGCGGCAGGTGTGCCCGACCTGCCACGGCGCGGGCCAGCGCTTTGAACGTGTGTGCGCCAAGTGCACGGGCGAGGGCCGCGTCAACGAGAACGCCAAGATCAACGTGCGCGTCCCCCCGGGCGTCGACACCGGTTCGAAGTTGCGCTCCTCCGGCAACGGCGAGATGGGCGTGATGGGCGGCGAGGCCGGCGACCTCTACATCGTCGTGCATGTGAAGGAGCACGAGGTGTTCGAGCGTCAGGGCGACGATCTTTTCTGCGAGATCCCCATCAAGTTCACTTTGGCGACACTCGGCGGCTCGATTCAGGTGCCGACGCTGCAGGGCAAGGCCACGCTGAAGATCCCGCCCGCTACGCAGTCCGGCACGACCTTCCGGCTGAAGGGCCGCGGCATGCCCCACCTGCGCGGCAGCGCGCACGGCGACCAGCTCATCCGCGTGCACGTCGAGGTGCCGGCGACACTGACCGCCGAGCAGCGGAAGAAGCTGGAGGATTTCGCGCTGGCCTGCGGCGATGCCGACGAACCGGTGGCGCGGAGTTTTTTCGAAAAGGCGAAGAAATTTTTCTGACCACTCCCGATTATGCGAGTTGTGATTCTCGGTTCGGGACGCGGGAGCAACGCGGAGGCGATTCTGCTGGCGCAGCGCGCCGGACGGCTGGGGCGGGCGCAGGTGGGGCGGATTTTCTCCGACCAGGCAGACGCGGGCATCCTCGCACTGGGGGCGCGCTTCGGTGTGCCGGCGGACTATATTGATCCCGCGCCGTTCAAGACGAAGCTGGAGGGGCCCGGCGAGGAACGTTTCATCGCGGCAGTCGCGGCGTGCGCACCCGACTTGGTGGTGCTGGCGGGATTCATGCGGGTGCTGAAAGCGGGTTTCCTGAACGCGTTTGCCGGAAAAATCATCAACCTGCACCCGAGTCTGCTGCCGGCGTTTCCCGGGCTCGATGCCATCGGTCAGGCTTTGAGCGCCGGCGTGAAAGAGACGGGATGCACGGTGCACTATGTGACGCCAGAGGTGGATGCCGGCCGGATTATCGATCAGGCTCGGGTCTCTGTGGAGCCGGGCGAGACGTTTGAGTCACTCACGGCCAAGGTGCACGCAGCGGAACACCGTTTACTGCCGACGGTCATCGCGCGGCTGAGCGCGGGAGGCTGAAACACAATGCCGGTGTTTGAACTGAAGGTGGAAGTGGCCGGCGACGCCGTGGCGGAGCTGGAAGAATTGTTCGCCGAGGCGGAGGAGCAGCGTCTGATGATCGTCGAGGACAAACCGTCGGGCCGGGCGTGGGTGGCCGGCTACTTCGACAGCGAGCCAGCGGCGCAGGTGGCGTTACGCGTATGGGCGAAGATCATCGATCCGGAATGGCTGGCGACCGAGCCGGAATTGCGCGAGTTGCCGGACATGGATTGGAAGGAGAGTTACAAGATGCACTTCAAGGCGTGGAGTTTGGGGCCACTGCACTGGGTGCCGGTGTGGGAGCGGGAGACGTTCAAACTGCCGGCGGGTGGGCAAGTGCTCTGGTTCGACCCGGGCATGGCGTTTGGCACTGGCAACCATGAGACCACTCGGCTGTGTAGTGAGCGGCTCGTCGAGTTTGCGGGGCGGCGGGGCGCGGCTGGGCGGGTGATCGATGCCGGCTGCGGCTCGGGCATCTTGGCGCTGTCGGCGGCACGGTTGGGCTTTGGGGACGTCGTCGGCTTCGACAACGATGTGGAGGCAGTCCGAATCAGCCGGGAGAATGCGGTGCTCAATGGACTGGAGACACACGTGGAGTTTTTTACTAGTGATCTGGTCGCGGGACTGGCGAACCGCCAAGCCGAGTTAGTGCTGGCCAACATCCAAGCCGACGTGCTGCGGCGATTCGCCCGCGAGTTGTCTGCGGCGGTGGCGCCTGGCGCTGAATTGGTGCTCAGCGGGATATTGGCGCGCGAGCTGGACGAAGTCCGAGGGAGTTTTAGCCGAGATGGCCCGGGCTGGGCAATGGAGTCATGTCAACTGGGGGAGTGGGCTGATTTAGTGCTCAGAAGGCCCGTCTGAATATCCAAGCGGATCAGAAGAGATCAACCGGTGTGCGCGACAGGAAATCCTCCATGTAGGCGGTGGTGGCCTTGCCATCGATGAAGACCGGGTCACTCATGATGGCTTTATGGAGCGGTATGGTGGTCTTGATGCCGCGCACGATGTATTCGCTGAGCGCCCGATAAGTGCGCTGGAGCGCAAGTTTGCGAGTAGTTCCGTGGCAAATCAGTTTGCCAATCATGCTGTCATAGTGCGGCGGGATTGTGTAGCCGCTGTAAACGTGGGAATCGATCCGCACGCCCAAGCCGCCGGGAGCGTAATAGAGGCTGATCGTGCCCGGGGAAGGTGTGAAGTTGCGCGCGGGATCCTCGGCGTTGATGCGGCACTCGATGGCGTGCCGCTCAAACTTGATGTCGCCTTGGTCAAAATCGAGTTTTTCGCCGTTCGCTACCCGGATTTGCTGTTTGATCAAGTCAATGCCTGTCACCTCCTCCGTTACCGGGTGCTCGACCTGAATGCGGGTGTTCATCTCGATGAAGTAGAAATTGCCCTTGGCATCGACGAGGAACTCTATGGTGCCGGCATTTTCATACTCGGCGGCTTCGGCGGCTCGCACCGCCGCCTTGCCCATTTTTTTGCGGAGATCCGAGTTAAGGAATGGGGAGGGAGACTCCTCGATCAATTTCTGGTGACGGCGCTGAACGGAGCAGTCGCGCTCGCCCAGATGAAGAACCTTTCCGTGACTGTCGGCAAGGATCTGAAACTCAATGTGTCGTGGCTTTTCGATGTATTTCTCGATATATACCGCACCGTTGCCGAAGGCCTTCTCAGCTTCATTGCTGGCGACATGGTATTCCTTGGCGAAGGAGACATCGTTGTGGGCGATCCGCATGCCGCGGCCTCCGCCTCCGGCCACTGCCTTGATGATAATCGGATAGCCGATTTTGCGGGCGATTTTTACTGCCTCAACTTCTGAGGCGACTGGGCCGTCGGAACCAAGAACGATCGGAACGCCGGCCTTCCTGACTGTTTCTTTGGCCACCGCTTTGTCGCCCATGATGCGAATGCTATTGGATTTTGGGCCAATGAACTTAATGTTACAGGATTCGCATTGCTCGGCGAATTTAGCATTTTCAGAGAGAAACCCATAGCCGGGATGTATCGCGTCAACATCGGCAATTTCCGCTGCACTGATTATCCGATCAGCCCGAAGATAACTGTCTGAGCTTTTGGGGCCGCCGATGCAGATTGCCTCGTCCGCCAGCTGGACGTGCAAGGATTGCACATCGGCTTCAGAGTAGACGGCGAGAGTCTTGATGCCAAGCTCGCGACATGCGCGGATGATGCGAAGCGCGATTTCACCGCGGTTGGCGATGAGAATCTTTTGAATCATAAATAAGATAATACGGATGGAACCGCCTATCGGCATCCAGAATGCATGCGCTTGGATCAGCCAAGCTTGATTTTGAACAGTCGCTGCCCGTATTCCACAGGCTGGCCATTTTCGACTAGTAATTCTACAACAGTCCCCTTGGTTTCCGCCTGTATTTCGTTCATGATTTTCATCGCTTCGATAATGCAGACTACAGATTTTTCCTCTACTTTGTCGCCCGCGGCGACGAAAGCCGGGCTATCGGAGGATGGAGATTTGTAAAAAGTTCCAACCATGGGGGATTTTACGTAGGCAAAGCCGGTGTCATCGGGACTTCCTGCATTGTTAGCTACTGCCGTAAATGGTATGGGCGAGACTGCCACAATAGATGGGCTAGGGGATGGTGAACCTCCACTGGCAATGAGCGATGGTGCCGCCGGTGCGTTAAAGTTTCTCTCCGAAGCTCGTTGTATCTTAATCTTGAATCCTTCTTCCTCTACCTCGAATTCGGTGAGGTCCGAGCGGGCCATGAGATCTACGATCAGTTTGATTTGCTTGAGGTCCAATTTTCTCCTTTGTTTCGTTTTACTAGGTATTGGTTAGAAGTGAAGGAAACCAATAGTGTTCAAAAGTAGTTCGGCCCCGAAAAGCAAGAGATTTTGCAGTAGTTTCAGTATTATAGTAAATAATTAGCTATAGCCTCATTATAGATAGATATTTCGATGTATTTTAGTAAAAAACATACGATCATGTCTGGTTCGCAATGCATATGGCCTAGCAACGAAGGAAGTATTAATTTCATTTCGTAGAACTGCAGTTGCCTAATTTTCTACCCAGAATATATGGTGGTGATCCGCTCCCATTCACTGAATCACTGCCAGAGTTAGTTTTTCTTGGGTAGGTGTGGTTTTTGGATGGGAACCTCATGGCTCGCTGGGCTGGCTGCCGCCGGCAGCCAGCCCAGCGAGCCATGAGGTCGGAGAGTGTTATAGTCCTGACGCCAAGCTTCAATCTTTTGCTGGGCGTCGGTCAAGTGGAAGAACAGACTCGCATTCAGGCACTCGTCGCGGAGCCGGCCGTTGAAGCTCTCGATGAAGCCGTTCTCGACCGGCCGCCCCGGGCGAATGAAGTCCAGCTTCACGCCGTTCTGGTAAGCCCAGACATCCATAGCGCGGCTGCAAAACTCCGCACCGTTATCGACCGTGATCGAGTGCGGCAGGCCTCGGCTCTGGGCGAGGCGCTCCAGGCACAGCACGGCCTTCAGTTCAGGCCGGTCAGCGACACATCGGCCCAGAGCAGTGGGCACTCCCGGGTAAACTGGTCGATGATCGTCAGCACCCGGAAGTAGATCCCGTTCTCGAAGCGTTCGGACATGAAGTCCATCGACCACCAGCGTTGGTTTGCCGCCATCGCTGCTGCCAGCGGGCACGCTTCTTGCGCTGCTTCGTGCGCGCGAGGAGGCTCTCCTGCCTATAGAATCGATAAACCAAACGTTTGCCCACCTTCCAGCCTTCGCGTTGCAGCAGGATCGCCAGCCGCCGATAGCCATAGCGCACCCGAGTGAAGGCCAGTTCCTTCAGGCGCAGGATCAGGGCCCGGTGATCCTTGACCACCGGGTGATAGCTGTAGCTGGAACGCTGGTAGAGCAGCAGCCTGCACGCTCGCCGGGAACCCACGGCAAAGCTCGCCCGCAACCAATCAACGATCTGGCGCTTGCGTGCAGGCTTCAGACTTTTATTGCCAGCACCTCCTGCAACATCCGCTTGTCGTGGCTGAGGTCGGCCACCAGGCGTTTAAGGGAGTTGTACTCGTCTTCGAGCTGCTTCAGCCGCCGCAGCTCGCTGAAGCCGAGCCCGGCATACTGCTTCTTTCAGCGATGATATGTCTGCTGGCGACGCCGAGCTGGCGGCAGACATCGCCGATCTTCGTGCCCGCTTCGACCGAGCGCAGCGCGTGGATGATCTGTTCATTGGAACATTTTTTACGAGGCATGGGGGTGGGATTTTGACGTTTACCTACCCAGGCAAACTAACACAAGGCCGGTCGAGTTTTCGGGGAGAGGATCAATGGCGATATGCTCTTAGCCGTGCGGCCATGGGCAGATCGCTCGCAAGTCTATATGTCTGCATAGGTATCCATATGTCAGATACGCCATAAGCAGGGTGGCATGTTTCCTCGGAGTATTAATCCGTGCAAGAGCAACCTCGTGTAATGATGCAATTAAACTCATATATCATTGTGAATAAGTCATTAGAGTTATGATTGGATTGGGCGTTTACAATGGACTTGATTATGAGAATTGGGTCAGCATTTTCCCACTTCTTATGCTGCATCTGCAGGCAGCAATTGAGACGCAGGATAGCAAACGGGTGGGAGTTCATTAATTATGATTTCCGATTTTTTTGGAAAAGTATTGACGGAGAAATCCGTGGATGTCTTTTTAGAAATCTTTCCCTTTAATGGGAGCAGTTCTTTGAAATTTACTTTGTGCGATTGATTGGGACCCCCAATCAAGATATTCCAAATGACGCAGACTAACGGTCTGCGTCGAACTGATACGGATCTTCACCGATTCGTATCTTTCAGTAGTTCATGAATCACTAGGATTCGTGACTCTCTGAATTCTATCGGAGAGTTTGATCCTGGCTCAGAATGAACGCTGGCGGCGTGGTTAAGACATGCAAGTCGAACGGGATAAATGGTGTAGCAATACATCGTTTGTTCAGTGGCGAACGGGTGCGTAACACGTGAACAATCTGCCATTTAGTGTGGAATAGCTCGCCGAAAGGCGAATTAATACCGCATGTGGTTGGCTCTCGCATGAGAGACATACTAAAGCCGGGGACCGCAAGGCCTGGCGCTAATTGAGGAGTTCGCGGCCTATCAGCTAGTTGGCGAGGTAACGGCTCACCAAGGCTAAGACGGGTAGCTGAT
>JAHFTD010000071.1 GCA_023269565.1 Opitutaceae bacterium
GTCGTGGAGCTTGGGGTCGTTGACGAGCTTGCCGAGGGTGCCCTCGCCGTTCTTCAGCTTGGCGGTGACGTCTTGCAGGTTGGCGATGGTCTCGGTGAGCTTGGCGCCGTTGTCGTCGACCAGCTTGTCGAGTTTGGCGAAGAGATTGCCGGACTTGCCGTCGCCGCCGAGGGCCTTGCCGATGCCGCCGGCGACCTGTTCGAGTTTGGAGCCGAGCGCACCCAGCTGGGCGATGACCTCGTTCATGTCGATAGTGTCCTTGGTCCGGATCTCGTCGCCGTCTTTGAACACAGTGGGGGCGGAGCCAAAGCTAACAGCGAGGTGCTGGCTGCCGAGCAGGCTGGAAGTCTCCACTGAGGCGACGGCGTCGACGGGGATTTTGACCACGGGCTCGATGGTGAGGACGGCCTCGACGCGGCCTTTCCCGAGGCGGGTGTCCTTGACGGAGCCGATTTTGACGCCGGCCATCTGGACATCGTCGCCGGTCTTCAGGCCCTTGAGATTGGAGAAGGGAGCGACGACGGTATAGCCGCGCTGCGTGAAGACCTTGCCGCCGTTGAGCGCCATGTAGGTGATCGAGGCGAGCGCGAGGCCGAGGAGGAAGAAGAGCCCCACGCGGATGGTTTGGGATGCGTTATTCATGGTTGTTCTCCAGTTGTTTGAAACGAGGATTTTTGAAGTCGATGACGGGATTGAGAAAATTGGCGATGACGGGATCCGCCGGCTGCCGGAAGTCGTTGGGTTGGCCGACGGCGCGGATGCGGCCGTCCATGATGATGGCGATGCGATCGGCGATGCTGAGGGCGAGGTCGCGGTCGTGGGTGACGACGATGCTGGTGACGGCGGTTTGCTGACGGAGGGTGGCAATGATTTCGCTGATGGTGGCGCTCATGACGGGATCGAGCTCGGAGGTGGGCTCGTCGTAAAGGAGCAACTGGGGCTCCATGACGAGGGCGCGGGCGATGGCAACGCGCTTTCTCATGCCGCCGGAGAGCTCGGAGGGGAATTTATTGAAGGCCTTTTCGAGCGAGAGGATCTGCAGCGTGCGCATGACCCGCTGGCGGATGCCGGCCTCGTCGGCGAGGCGGTGTTCGCGTGGGTAGAGTGCGAGGTTGTCGTAGACACTGAGCGAACTGAAGAGCGCACCGGCCTGAAAGACGAGGGCGAGGTGGACCTGGTCGCGGGTGCTGGGGTCGGCGGCGTCGAATTCGCCGATGCGCACTTCGCCCCGGGTGGCGGTCTCGAGCCCGGCGATGTGTTTCAGGAGGACGCTCTTGCCGGAGCCACTGGGACCCATGATGACAAAGATTTCACCCGGGCGAACCTCGAGGCTAATGTCCTGAAGCACGGTGACGGGGCCGAAATTCTTCGTCAGGTGGCGGATCGTGACCCCATAGGTCTTGCCGATGAAAGGAGAGGTAGAGTAAGTTGAACTCATGGCGGTCAGATGAGGGCCTTGGTGACGAAGTAATCGAGCACCAGGATGAGGATGAGCGAAGTGACGACGGCACGGGTGACGGCGGCGCCGATCTCCCGCGGGCCACCACGCGTGCTGAGGCCGATGTGACAGCAGACGAGCACAATCACGAAGCCGAAGAACTCGGCCTTGTAGAGACCATCGGTGATGTCTTTCCAGCCCATGTAGCGTTTGAGGGCGGCGAAGTAGGACTCGGAGTCGACGGAGATGAAATGGGTGTATTGGCAGACGAGGGCGCCGCCATACCAGCCGCAGAGGTTGGCGATGATGGCGAGCACGGGCATCATGACCAGCACGGCGGCGAGGCGTGGCAGCACCAGCATGCGTTCGGGCGGGATGTTCATGGTCACCAGCGCGTCGATCTCCTGATACACCTTCATCGAGGCCAGCTCGGCGGTGATGGCCGAGCCGACGCGGCCGGCGAGCAGGATAGCGACCATGACGGGGCCAAGCTCGCGCGTCATGGAGAGGCCGACGAGGGTGCCAATGAACTGCTTCGCGCCAAAATTCTCCATGCTGTAGCCGCTCTGGAGCGCGAGCACGCTGCCGATGAAGAAGCTGAGGATAGTGACGATGGGCAGCGTGGTGTAGCCGATCAGGTAACATTGCTCGATAAATCGCGGGAACTGCCGGGGCAGCGTGGGCACGAACTTCAGCGAGCGCACCAGGAGCAGGACGGCGCTGCCGATGTGGTCGATGACGGCGGTGAGTTGTTTCATGGCGAGGGGGCCGCTGGGGCCTTGTTAGCGGATTTCGGACGGAAATCGAACAGGAAGAAGCGCCAGCCAGAGCGTTCAGGCTCACGCTGGAAGCCGAGCAGGCCGTTGCCGAGTGCGATGCGTCCGCGTTCAGCGCCAGTTTCGGCACTGAAGAGCGGGCCGAGGTGAAACTCCTTTCGGCCCGGCTGCTCGTCCCAGCTGACGGCGCTCCAGAGCAGCGACCATCGCATCTCGGCCGGACCGCGGCGGTCGTAACGATAGACAGCGAAGAGCGGAGTGTAGAGCTGGCGCACGACGTCGTCTTGTGGAAAGAAGACCTCGAATGGGCTGAGCAGCTGAACCTGCCGGCGGCCGGCGCCGTTGTCCCACGCACTGAAGAATGGCCAGAGGTGGGTCTTGTAGGCGGGCGCGGCCTGCGGGTTGGCGAGGCGGCGCTGTTCGTGCGACCAGAAGAGGAAATAGAGCAGCTGCGTCTGGCCCTGCGCGACGCCCTGGGAGTTCCAGTGTTCGTGGCGAATGAGCGGCCAGAAGAGCCAAATCTTGTCGCGGCCCTGCACGATCGAGTGCGTGAAGACCGGCCCCCAGCGGTTGACGTAGCGATGGTCGCCACGGCCCTGCACGAAGAAGGGCCAGAGGTAACGGGTCTCGTCGTAGCGTTTGGGCGCGGTGCGGTGCGTGTAACCGAAGAAAGGCCATACGAACGTTTCGCTGCGGTAGCCGGGACCGGTGTCGCGGGAATAGAAGGGCAGGGCACCGAGCTTCACGTCGGGTTGCGGGGCGGTGAGATTGGCTTCGCTTTGGTAGAGGAGTGGCCAGAGGAAAAACTGGTCGCGGTAATCGCCGGTGCGGCCGCGCTGGCCGAACAGCGGCCAGAACTCGAAGCCGTGGTGCCCGCCGCCGTCGATGAATCGGAGGAACGGCCACGGCGCATAGGTGGTGCGGCCGCCGTGGGCAGCGACGCGGGCGTAGAGCGGAAAGACGACGAACTGGATGTGGTCCTTCCCGAAGCGCGACTTGATCTCGCCGCCGAGCGGGAAAAAAGCGGCATAGGAGGTCTCCGGTTTGCCGGTGTCGCGGGAGAAATAAAGCGGCCAGAAGTCGAGGTGGTGGCCGGGGGAGCCGTCGATTTCGGGAGCACGGCGCTCGTTCAGCAGGTTGAAAAAACTGAAGCGAGTGGCATCGCCCCGTTGCTGCCAAGTGAAGAGAGGGTAGAGGAAATACCGTGCCTCGCGGTCGGCTTCGCGAGTCTGGAGAAAGAGCGGGCGCAAACCCTTGGCCTCCGCTCCGGTTGATTCATTCCGTCCGAAAAAAAGCG
Source organism: Opitutaceae bacterium (assembly GCA_023269565.1). Taxonomy (GTDB): domain Bacteria; phylum Verrucomicrobiota; class Verrucomicrobiia; order Opitutales; family Opitutaceae; genus JAHFTD01. Next base: position 3,512 of record JAHFTD010000071.1, read on the forward strand.
GCCCGAGCGCCTGCCAGGATTCGGCGGCCGAGCCGGCCGGACCCTGCGCCACGAACAGCGGCCAGCCGTTGCGCTCCGCCCCCGGCATGGGGACCACGAGCACAGCCAGCAGGGCCAGCAGGGCGGAGAATCGGGAGGTCATTGCTTGGTCAGATGTGTAAGACGTTGCCTTTACTGGCGAAGGGCGCCAGTGAAGTGCCGGCCCATGATGGCATAGACGGGAACTAAACCCGCCTTCGCCGGAGGTGCAACGCTATGTTAAAACCGCACAGACTCGGAAGTGTTCCTTGCCATGTGACGGGCGGCATCCATGCGGGGAACCGGCGCAACCGGGAGGCAACGTGCGCATAACGGGTGGAGGGGCGCGCGGCATTCCACTGGTGCTGCCGAAGGGCGATGCGGTGCGACCGGCCACGGACGCGCTGCGGCAGGCGGTGTTTTCCAGTCTGGGGGCACGGGTGGAGGGCGCGCGGTTCCTCGATTTGTTCGCCGGCAGCGGGGCCTACGGTCTTGAGGCGCTCAGCCGGGGCGCAGAGGGCGGGGTGTGGGTGGAGAAAAACGACAAGGCGGCGGCGTGCATCCAACGGAACATCGCTGCGGTGAGCAAGAGCCTCGGACGCGAGGCGGGCGATCTCCGCGTGATTGAAGCCGACGCGACCAAAATGCCCGTTGGTGGAACCGCCGCACCCGACTTGGTTTTCGTCGATCCGCCCTATGAAATCATCAGAGAGGTCGCGCCGAAGATCTTCGCCGGGCTAACGGCCTTGTTGGCGGAGAAGTCTGATCCAGTGATTGTGTTCGAGATGCCGGGCGAAATGACACTGATGCCCGACGGGTGGACCTGTGTGAAGCGGCTTGGCAAGGGCGCGCGGCAGCCGACCGCCTGTCTGTTCAGAGCGAACCGAGCTTTGACTTGAGCAGCGTGAGCGCGGCGACGACGGCGGTTTCCGCGCGCAGCACACGCGGACCAAGATGCGCGAAGGCAAACCCGCGCGTGCGCAGGAGTGTCCGTTCGAGATCGGACCAGCCACGCTCCGGGCCGAAAGCGAGCGCGATGGAGGAATCCCGCGGGAGCGCGCACCGGGAGAGCGGTTGGGTGGCGGTATAATTATCGAGCACGATGCGGGCGCCACCAACGGTCAGCGTGGAAATCGCGTCCATTAAAGGCTGGCCAAAAGTGACAGACGGCAGGCGCGTGCAGAAGGCCTGCGCCGCTCCCGCGAGGAGTTGGCGGTGCCACTCGCCGCCCTGCCAAAGCGTGCTGCGGAGGTAGCCGGGCTCGCCTTTTTCCGTCGCGACAAAATGTAGCGCTGCCACGCCGAGGCTGGTGGCGTCGCGCAGGATGGCGCGGGCGGTTTGCGGCCGGGGCAGGCCGACGAGGAGCGAAATGGGATCGGGCGGGGGCGGGAGCGCGCCCCACTGGAACACAAGGTCGAGGAAGTCCGGGTGGACGGCGACCAGCGTGCCCTTGCCACGCGGGCCGTTGATCAAGCCGGCATCGAAAGTGTCGCCAGTCCGGCGGCGGAGCACCCGCAGGATGTGCTGCGCCCGGGGATCGGCACTCGGCAGGGATTGGGCGACCTCATTGGCGGCAAAGAGGATGAGGTTCATCGGGCCAGTCAGCCTATCGGGATGGATTCACGGGGGAAGACCAATGTCCGCAACTTGTGAGCCTGGCGCACCAAGGGTAGTGCAGTGTTGGGCTTGATAGATGAGACACCGGCCTTATACTACGTGCGTGTCTGTTAACCCCACACCCAGCAAACGAACGGGAAATGGTGGAGACAAGCGCCGGGTCGTCATCATCGAGGATCAGCGTTTGTTTGCGGAACTATTGTCGCTCTACTGCCGGGAAATGGGATTGGAGATTGCCGCTATAGAGACGACATGCCGCGGTGGCATCGAGGCCGTCCGGCGACTGAATCCGGAACTGGTATTGCTGGACATCTCCCTGCCGGATGGCGACGGCCTCGAGGTCGCCCGTCTGATCATCGCGGAGCTGCCGCAATCCAAGGTGCTGGGCATATCCTCCCACCGGGATCCTTGGACAATGCTTCAGGTGCAGCGCCACGGCCTGCATGGTTTCGTCGACAAACAGGATCAGCGGCCTGACGTGCTGAAGCAGGCAATCCAGACCGTGTTGGACGGCCGGATTTACTACGCGCCCGTGGTCAACGAATCGAGTGCCGTTCTGCGCCGGGATCCCAAGGCATTCATCCGCGTGCTCTCGGACTACGAGACCCGAATCCTCTCAATGATCGGCGAATCGAAAACCGACACCGAAATCGGCACTGAACTCGGCGTAAGCCCGGCGACGATCCAGTCGCGCCGACGCGACATCATGCAAAAACTCGATGTGCACAGCACGCCCAAGCTGATCCATTACGCGATAGTCAACGGGCTGACCCGGCCCGAACACCTCAATCCGCGGTCGACCTGAGCCGATCCCGCAGCGGTTCCAGGGTTTCACAATAGCGACGCCAGCCGGTTTCCGTCTGCTCCCAAAGCTCGCTCACCGCGGCGAGCTCGATCTCGCGGATGCAACGCTCGGCGGCATCCGCATGGACGAAGGCGAGCCGGCCCGTGAGCCGGTGCGTCGACCGTGCGGCGGCTGCGGGCGCCCGCTGCCGCAGCGCGGTTTCCAGCGCGGCGTTCTCCGCCTCAAGTTCGCGCAGGTAGAGCGCCACCTCCTCAGCCAGCGGTCGGTCCTTGCGGCTGGCGATGTAGCGGAGCGCGGCGAGCGGGTCGGCGGACTCGGTGGCATGGGGGATGTGCAGCGGGGCGGTCGGCCGGCCCAGCGAGGTGGCGGCGGCGAGCGCGGAGCGGATTTTTTCGAGCGAGACGGGCTTGCTGACAAAGCCGTTCATGCCGGCGGCGTAACAGAGGGCGCGTTTTTCCGGCGTGCTGTAAGCGGTGGTAGCGACAATGGGGAGGTCGGCGGGAAGGCCGGGCAGAGCGCGCAGTTCGCGGGCGATCTCGGGGCCGTTTTTACCGGGCAGCTCAAAGTCGAGGAAGATGGCGTCAAATTCCTGCGCCCGGGCGGCGGCGAGGGCAGTGTCGCCATCGACGGCTGTGACCGAGGCATATCCTAGTTCCCTGAGCATGGCCCCGAGGACGACGCGGTTGTAATCCTCGTCATCGACCACCAACGCCCGGAAGACTGGTGGCAGTTGGGTTGGGATAACCGGCCGGGGCACCGGGGTGAAGTCGGCCGCGACCGGCAGGGTGACCAACAGGGAGAAGGTCGAGCCGCGGCCAAGTTCGCTTTCAACCGTCAACAGGCCGCCCATTCTTTCCGCGAGCGTCCGGCAGAGCGCAAGGCCCAGTCCGGCCCCGGCCACGCGTTGCTGCCGGGCGGCCTGCCCGCGTTCGAAACGGGTAAAGAGGCGCGCCTGCTCCTCCGGCGAGATTCCGGGACCCTCGTCCGAGACCGCGAAGGTGAGCTCACAGGAATCGGGCACCGTCTGGCGCGACCAGACCGTCAGGCAGACCTTGCCCCGGCGGGAATATTTGAGGGCGTTGATGACGAGATTGAGCAGAATCTGGCGGATGCGGGATGCGTCGCCCACGAGATGATCGGGCACGACGGGGGACACGGCGATCTCGACGGGGATGCCGATCTGGGCGCTCTCCATCGAAGTGATGGCCGCGATGGACTGGACGAGCAGAGGCAGATCGAAGGGCTGGGGCTCGAGCGAAACCGCGCCCACCTGTAGTTTGGAGAAATCGAGCACGTCCTCGAGCAAGCTGGAGAGATGCGCTGCGCAGTGGCGGAGGTAGGCAAAGCGCTCCTTTGAGGTCTCGTCGAGGCGTGAGGTGTCGATGGCGGAGGCAAGCCCGACAACGCCGTTCATGGGATTACGAATCTCGTGGCTGATGCCGGCGAGGAATTCGTCCTTGGCGGCGTTGGCCTTCACCAGTTCGGTCGTGCGCTCCGCGACGACGCGCTCCAGTTCGCGGGTGCGTTCGCGGGAGCGGCGCTCACGCACGCGGATGAAACCGAAGACGCCGAGAGAGAGCAACGTGCCGTAACCGGTGTAGGCCCACACCGTGCGATACCAGGGTGGCCGGATGCGGAAACTGAACGAGACGGGTTCGCTCGGCAGGCCGGCGGGATTCACGCTGCGGACGGCGAAGATGTAGTCGCCTTCGCGGAGATTGGTGAATTCAAAGGAGCTGCGAGGCCGGGCCTCCGACCACGGCGCGCGCTCGTCGCCGAGCCGGGTCTGGAAGAGCAGGTCCTTCCGGCCGGAGATTTCCGGGGTGCTGACCTTGAATTGCACGCGGTGGCCGTTGAAGGGAAACCCGGGCGGCCCGGAGGTGCTTGGCAGCCCCGGCAGGTGAAGGTATGGCGTGGCCGGCCGGCGCCACACCGGAATCTCGTCGGGCCGCAGGCGGATTGCGCCCTCAGAGCCGCAGATCCAGAGCGTGTCGGCTCCGTCCTCGGAGAGGGCGAACAGCGGACTTGTCGCCCCGATGGTGGCAAGTTTGCCGATTTGAAGCTCGTGCCATTGGGCCAGGGTCTGGTCCGCGGGCACGGGGAAATAGCCAACGCCATAGCTGGGCAGCTTGTCGCCACCTTGGCGCTCAAAGGTCACGTAGAGCCTGTCGCCGTGCGGCGAGGGAGTGATGGCCCGCACGGTGGCGGCTTGGGGCACCCGACCGAGCAGTGTTCTCTGGCGCGTGCCAATCATGACCCGATAGCAGGCGCCGTTACGGTAATAGTAAATCGAATCGCGATGTCCGGTCAGGGAGTAATTGTGGACATTAGTGCCGGCGGGCAGACCGTCCCCGAGGCGGGTCAATTTTCCGGTATCCGCTGCATAGCAGAAGGGGCCGTCGCTGCGGCAATCCAGCCACAAGTCCCCGCCGGGACTTTCCCAGATCGAATCGGGGTAGTCGGGCAGACTGGCCAGCAGTTCATCCTGCCATTCACCGGTGGTGGAGCGCCGCAACCGGTGCAGATCCTTCATCTGAAAAAAATACGCCCATTGTGGATCCCGCCGGGAGAGGATAAGTCCCTGGAAAGTCTTTGAGCGCTGCGTAAGAATGCTCTGCAGACCGTGCCCGTCGTAAAAATCAATGCCCCCGAATTTGGCCAGCAGCAGGCCATCCGCATACGGGAGAACGGTTTCATAGCTGGCGCTCAACAGGGGCAGGGGGGTAAAACTCGTTTGGATGCCCGGCCCCGGCTGCATTTGAAAAATCCCGCTGTGCGTTTTCAGCACCAGCGCGGAACCGTGCGGCACGACCTGATCGACGCGGCCCCGATTCAACCCGGATTGCTCGTTGAAGACACCGGCCGCACCTGGCAATTCGAGCCGAATGATCCCGCTGGTGGTCGCGCTCCATATGCCACCTTCACGATCAACAAAAATTGCACCGAGGCGGTTGCCCGGCAGCCCTTCCTCCGCCCCGATGGTTCGCAACAGTTCACCCTGGATGGACAGCACGGCCATGCCGCTGTTTTGCGTGGCGACGTAATAATTCCCTTCCGGGGCCGCCGCGATGCCGGTGATGCGGCCCTCCTCCCCGAACCGGGTGAAGGCGGATGCATTGAGCGGCGCATCAGGCCGGCCGACGGCCCTGATACCCTCATTTGAGATCTGGCGCAGCTCACCATCCTTGGCGCGAAAAAGAAAAAAGGGGGCCGAGGGGGGGAGGGCGCTGGCGGGATATTCCCGCACGGGTCCTTTCTCCGTCACTCGATACAGTCCGGTTTCCTGATGGGTGAACCAGAGCTCCCCGTCCAGCCAGACGGGGAACAGCCTCGTCTTAGTGGGGTAGGCCGTTGCCGTGATGCGGGTGCCATCCCAGCAGAGCACTTTGCTGGTGCAGATAAAATACACCCGACCCGCGGCCTCACCGCAGCCCCAGACAATGCCCGGTTCGCGCTCCGTGGGCGGCAGGTAATCGCGCAAGGAGATGTAGGCAAAATCCCCCGTGGAAGCCTCGGTGAAGTAGCCGATCTCTACCCCGCCTCCGACCCAGAGCTGCCCCCCGCCCCCAAAGCGCAGGGTAAAAATCGGATCGTTTCCGGGGAGGGAGAAACTCTGCCAAGTCTCCCCATCGTAGATCCGGAGTTTTTCGCCCCCAAAATAAATCCGGCCACGAACATCCTGCGTAATACCAAAAGTGGAGAATGTCTCCCCGACAATTCTGGTCGGGAAAAATTCGATCAAGGGCAGTCCTTGGATGCGATCCCCCCAGCTGGCGAAAGCGACAGTGCCAGTCAAACAGAGCAACAAGGCGGACCAAGTCGTGGTGACTGGGGTGGGGCGGCGCACAGCAGGAACGGTGTTATATTTTGCTGCTGAACACAAGGCACCGGCAACACCTAGTTTGTGGTGCGATGTTGTCCCCCAAAGCGGCGGGGGCGCACCCACATTCAGGCGAATTGAATCATTCGCGGCTACAAACTTTCCTGGGATAATCTGTGTATGAAAACCATCAAATTACCTCTTGGGCTGCTCTCCAGCCTTTTACTCAGTGCCGGACTAACCAAGGCCGCCGAAATGGCCGACCCCCTCCACGCCCGCCTGCAAAACGAGGCAATCCTCGACGACAGCAGCTGCAGAACCTGTCAGTTCTGCGGATTTCCTACCAACTTCTCGGCCGAAGGGCGGTTCTGAATTAGGGATCTCATCTTATGCTCAGCCTCGCCGCACTTCGATTCCGCAACATCCTCACCTCCGATGGTGGGCCCATCGACCGATTGGAACTGGTGGATTCAACGCTGCTTGGCCAGCGCTGCTTTCTCGCCAATGCCTACCTGCGCGAGGATTTGGTCGCCTGGCGGGGAAACCATGTCGTCTACGGGTCGGCGAACGGTTCGGGCACGGATGAGTCGCCCATGGTTGCGCGCTTCAAGGCCATCTCGGAGGCCTTGGAGCGTTGGGCGCACATGGCGGTGCTCACGTCGGCGGACCGCGGCCGTTGCGGTTTCGATGTTGATCCCTCGAGCAACGGCATGGCGGCGTTCCCCGGTCTGTTCCGTCGGCAGGCCCGGATCGCCGCGCAAATGGAGGCCACAGAACGGTTCAACCTGCTCTCGTGGTGGGAGAGCCGGCTGGCCGCCTTGGAGCAGGACACGGAGTGGCCCGGAGTCCGCGCGGCGGTGCTCTGTTCCGACGCCCCGGGGGTGACGGTGATCCTCTTCCGCCAATCGCCGCATGGGCACTACGCCTACGGCCACGCCTCGGGGTCCGACTACGATTCAGCGTGCAGCCGGGCGGCGATGGAGATGGAACGGCACGAAAAGGTGGTCGGTCGCTATGCGCTGGTCCACACCGGTGAGGCCGGATATGCAGCGCCGGCAAATGCGCACCCCATCGAGCAGCGTAGCGTGTTCTTTTCCACTCCACCGGGGCACGAACTCTTCCTCGAACGCCTGCGCTCGCGTCCAAGGCGGACGATCCGCAAGCCTAGGCTGGTCTTCGACGGCCCGGTGCCGGGTCCCTGGAACCGCTATGCCGATGTCTGGCGGGTCGTCTACGCGCCGCCGAGCAACCGGTTCCTGAGCTCCGACGAGAGATATTTCTTCTGGTAAGCGCAGGGGCGCTTGGTGCGGCTAGTCGGAATCGAACCGACGACACCTGCTTGGAAGGCAGAGGTTTTACCACTAAACTATAGCCGCGGAGGTCTGGTTGGTGAGAGTGGCCGGGGGGGGCGCTCCTTCAAGCTTTTGTTAAAGCGCGCAATCATGATTAAATGGGGTTGCGGGCTCAGGGCGGTTGCCCATCATTCACGGCATTATGGCGACCCCCCCGGCTGCAGCGAAAACCCAATCCAGCGTCCAGGCCGCGCAGGCCATGGCCAAACAGAAGTCTCTCGAGAAGAAATCCAAGACCTATAGTCTGGGTCTCAGCGAGCTGTCCATCTTCACCAGTCAGATCGCTTCCCTGCTTGCAGCCGGCCTGCCCCTCGTCTCCTGTCTTGAGGCCCTGCAGGACCAGACCGAGGACCAGGTGTTCCGCATTATCATTCGTGATGTGCGCAATGACATCTCTACCGGCACTTCCTTCTCCGCGGCGGTTAGAAAATTTCCCAAGGCCTTCAACAATCTCTTTGTTTCGATGGTCGAGGCGGGCGAGGCCTCCGGCGGGCTGGCGGAAATCCTCAACAAGGTCGCCGGCTACTTCGAGTCCACGGTCAAGCTGACCAAGAAAGTAAAGTCCGCCATGACCTATCCGATTGCGGTCATCGGCTTGGCAACCGGCCTCGTCAATGTGCTGCTCATTTTCGTCATCCCCGTCTTTGCCGCCATGTTTGCGGACTTCGGCGCCAAGCTGCCCGCGCCCACCCAGATGCTCATCGACCTGTCCAACTTCATGAAAAAATGGTGGTGGGCGCTTGGCCTGGGTGCCTATGGGATTTATTTCTTCGGGAGCAAATATATCAGCACGCCTGTCGGCCGCCGCCAGAAGGACGTTTTTCTTATCCGCGCACCCATCTTCGGCAATCTCATCCACAAGATTGGGCTGTCCCGCTTCTGCCGCACCTACGCCACGCTCATGCGCTCCGGCGTGCCCATCCTCCGCACCCTCGAGATCGTCGCCTCCGCCAGCGGCATGACGCAGGTGGAGGACGCCTGCGCCGAAATCGCCAAGCATGTCAGCCAAGGCGGCCAGGTGTCCGAGATCATGGCCATCAACCCGTTCTTTCCGCCGATGATGAAGCACATGGTCAAAGCCGGTGAATCCACCGGCAATGTCGACGGCATGATGAACAAGATCGCCGACTTCTACGACACCGAGTGCGACGCCACCGTGGGTGCCCTCACCTCGCTGATCGAGCCGATGCTTATCGTCTTCCTTGGGGTGGTGGTCGGCGGCATCGTCATGGCCATGTTTCTCCCCATCTTCCAACTCGGTGCCGTGGCCGGCGGGGTGAACTGACCCGTTTCTTACGGTCGTTTGACGCAATGCCGCTTGCGTGCGCCCCGCGCGGCCGGCAAAATTCCGGCTGTCTCAC
>JAHFTD010000072.1 GCA_023269565.1 Opitutaceae bacterium
GGCGGCATTGGTGACTTTTCACGGTGGCTCCGCCAATGACAAACCTGCCATCACCAGTTTGTGCGAATGGCTGGCCAGGCTGGCGTCCGGATCGACTGTGCCCCTCGGCAGTCCGCTCCACGATGATTTGCTGAGAGACAAATACAGCGCCCCAGCCATTGCCGCCGCCCAGCTGCGCGTGTTTGCTGCCGTGCTCCAGCTCCGCCAATCCGCATGATTCCACCGGACAACACCCCCGTGCCACCGGTGCCCGTCGTGCCGGCTCCAGCTTTAACGCCAAAGAGCCCCGGTCGCTTGATGCCAAGACTGGATCTGCAGGAAAAGCTCTACCGGCTTGGGATATATGTGCTCAGCGGCTGCGGAGTGTATTTCATTTTCACCGCGGAGACAGCAGATGCGATCCATCTCTATCTCGGCCTGTTGATCTACGTGCTGGCGGCGGTGCCGGGGCTGGTCTGGGCCCGGCGCAGCGAAAGCAGCTTCCCCATCTTTGAGGTCTTCATGCTGACGTTCGTAAACACCTATGCGCTTCCCCTGCTTACCGGCCACCAGCAGCTGGCCCTTTACGACCCGGATGTGATCACCAAGGCGGCCGTTGCCGTGCTCCTCTTTCAAATTGTGGCGGTGGTCACCTACCGGGGGATGGAATGCCGGCCCAAACAAACCCCATTCTGGACGGAGGAAGTCATCTCCGAGGAATACAGTCGTTTCCTTTCCTACGGCATGACGCTTACCACCATCTACACCATCATCAGCACGTTTTTCGACGTCATCCCTTACGAGGCCCTCGCGGTGCTGCGCGCAGTGTTCTACGGCATCGGGATCATCAGCACCTTCGTCACCTGCCGGCGGTGGGGCGCCGGCACGTTGCCTTTGCATGACCAATATTATTTTGTTTTCAATCTCGGCGTCCAATTCCTGTTTCTCATCTCGTCGCTCTTTCTGATCGCCGGCATTTCGCTCCTGGTGCTGGCGATGCTCGGCTATATCTCCGGCAGCAAGCGCCTGCCCTATGTCCCGCTGCTGTTGCTGCTGCCCGTGCTCGCCCTCTTGCACAACGGCAAGGGAGCCATGCGGGCCAAATATTGGGACAACTCGATCCGCCCTACGATGTCGGAGCTGCCTGCCTTTTTCAGCGAGTGGCTCTCCCAGGGCCTGCCCTCGACCGAGAAAAAAGATGCGCGCGTCACGGCCAAGCTGCTTGAGCGCACCTCTCTTTTCCATATCATCTGCCTTGTCGTGGCGCGGACCCCCGCACATGAGGATTACCTCTATGGGGAGACCTACCAAGACATCCCCGGCCAGTTTGTCCCGCGCTATTTCTGGCCGGACAAGCCCGTCGCCCACGTCAGCACCAACACCCTGGCCAGATACTACGGACTGCAATCGGAGGAAGGATCCAAAAAAACCACCATCGCTTTCGGAATGCTGGCGGAGGCCTATGCGAACTTTGGGTTTTTCGGCGTAGGGTGCCTCGCTTTTGTTTTTTCGGGCGCCCTCCGGCTGGTCACCGGCTGGGGCGCGAACAGCCCGACCCTCTCCTACGGCGGTCTCCTGCTCGTCATGCTGATGGCGTGGAGCTTCCAGGTCGAGCTCACGCTCAGCATCTGGCTCACCTCACTCTTTCAGGGCTGCGTCGCCATCCTCGGTATGCCGCTACTTGTCCGTGCCTTCGGCATCTGAATTCCACATGTCCGCCCGGCCCCCGCGTCTCGCCATCGTGCTCTCGCACCCGGTGCAATACTACAGCCCGTGGTTCCGCTGGTTGCGCGCCCATACCGCGCTGGATTTCCGCGTGTTCTATCTCTGGGAATTCGGCGTCTCCGCGCAGCGCGACCCGCAATTCGGCACCACCTTCCAATGGGACGTTGATCTGCTCGGCGGCTACGAGTCCGAGTTCGTGCCCAACCGCGCGCGTTCGCCCGGCACGCATCACTTCCGCGGACTCGACAACCCGGCACTCACCGCCCGGCTGGCTGCCTGGCGGCCGGGTGCCGTGCTGCTGTTCGGCTACAACTGGCTCTCCCATCAGCGCGTGCTCTGGTGGGCGCGACGCCGCGGCCTGCCGCTGCTGCTGCGCGGGGATTCCCATCTGCTCGGCCGCGGAGCGCCTCCCTGGCCCCAGCGCACCCTCCTGCGCCTGCTCTTCCGGCAGTTCTCCGCCATCACTTACGTTGGCCAGGCCAACCGCGATTATTACACCGCGTTGGGCGTGCCGGCCCAAAAACTCTTCTTCGCCCCGCACTCCGTGGACAACACGCGCTTTGACCCTGCCGCTGCCGGCAACTCTCGCACGGCGGCAGCGCTCCGCGAGCAACTCGGCCTGTCCGGCAAGCGCGTCGTTCTCTTTGCCGGAAAATTCACTCCCGGCAAGCAGCCGGTCGAACTGCTGCGCGCCTTTCTTACTGTCGCCACTCCGGACGATGCGCTGGTTTTCGTCGGTGATGGCGCCGAGAAGACCCGTCTCGAAGAAATCGCCCGTGCGCATCCCGCGGCGCACGTGCGCTTCCTGCCCTTTGCGAACCAAAGCGAGATGCCCGCCCGCTACTTGCTGGCCGACTTCTTCGCTCTGCCCTCCCGCGGCAGCTATGAAACCTGGGGCCTCGCCGTGAACGAGGCCATGCATCTCGGCATCCCCTGTCTCGTCTCCGACCTGGTCGGCTGCCAGCGCGACCTCGTGCTCCCCGGGGAAACCGGGTGGGTGTTTTCCGCGGCCGATCCCGCCGCCCTCGCCACTACTTTGCAGCAGGCCCTGCGCGCCCATTCGGAAGAACTCGCGCGGCTCCGCCGCCTTGGCGCGGCCACCATCGCGCGCTATACTTACGAGCAGACCACCGCTGGTCTGCTTCAAGCTCTCGCCTCGTTGACCTGATGCGCCTCACGATCGTCAACGGTTTCTTCCTGCCCGTGCCACCGGCCAGTGGCGGCGCCACTGAAAAAACCTGGCATCGCCTCTCCCGTGAATTCGCCGCCCGCGGCCATGCAGTCACCATGATCTCGCGCCGCTGGCACGGCTACCCCGACGAAGAGACCCTCGACAGTGTGCGTCACCTCCGCCTTCAGGGCTACAATCATCGGCGGGTCCTCTGGCAGAATCTCTGGCTCGATTTTCTCTGGAGCTGCCGCGTCTACCGCGCGCTGCCTCCCGCTGATATCGTAGTGGCCAACACCGTCTCCCTCCCCGTCTGGCTCGGCCGCTGCAAACCCCGGGCCGGTCGCGTCGTTGTCCTGCCCGGCCGAATGCCCAAGGGCCAGTATCGCCGCTACCATCGGATTGCGCGCGTCATCGCGCCCAGCACACACGTCGCCGGCCGGGTCGCGGTTGAAAATCCCGCGCTCGCCCCGCGGATCCGGGTTTGCGGCTATCCCATCGACTGGACCCTCCTCCAAAGTGACGCGCCCCTTGTCCATCCCCTAATCCCGGCAGGCAATCCCGGCGAGGTCACGCTCGGGTTTGTCGGCCGCATCCACGAGGAAAAGGGCCTGATGCTGCTGGCCGATGCGCTCCGGTTGGTGCACGCCACGCCGGATTTGCCTCCGTGGCGACTGCTGCTCTGCGGCCCGTCCGATGTCGCCCGCGGTGGCTCGGGTGCGGATTTCCGCGGTCGCCTGCTTCACCAGCTTTCCCAAGCTGTTCCCGGCAGCCGGTTCCATCTCCTCGAGCCGCAGTTCAACGACCGTGTGCTCGCCGCGCTCTACCGGAGCATGGACATTTTCTGCTATCCCAGCCTGGCGGTGGAAGGCGAAACCTTCGGGGTCGCCGTCGCCGAGGCCATGGCGGCAGGCGCCGTGCCCGTCGTCTCCGCCCTCGCCTGCTTCCGCGACTTCGTGCAGTCCGACCGCAACGGCCTCGCCTTCAACCACGCCGCGCCCGACGCCCCGGCGCAGCTGGCCGCGGCGCTGGTGCGGTTGCTCCGTGAGCCCGACACCCGCCGCCGGCTCGCCACGGCGGCGCAGGCCGACGTGCGGCGCTACGACTATCCCACCTTTGCCGGGACCCTGCTGGCCGATTTCGCCACGCTCGCGGGCGATTGACCGTTCTCCTCCGACCCACCACCCTGCCAACAACGTGAACCCCGACGCCCCCTACCTCGGTCGCAACTGCGCCACTCCCTACCCCAAGAGCGAGGTGCTGCGCCGCTGGCTGTGGCTGTTCGTGCAATCGACCGTTTTCCGCTGGAGCCCGCGTCCGCTGCACGGTTGCCGTGCTTGGCTGCTGCGGTTGTTCGGCGCCGATATTCCCGCGCCCGGCCAAGTTGTCGTTTTCCCGACCGCCAGGGTGATGTTCCCCTGGAAACTCTCCCTCGCCCCGCGCAGCATGGTCGGCCCGGGTGTCAATCTCTACAATCTCGGGCCCGTCACTCTCGAATACGGCGCCAACCTCAGCCAGCACTGCCATCTCTGCGCCGGCACCCACGATTTCTCCCGCTGGGAAATGCCGCTGGTAACCGCACCCATTACCATCGGACGCAACGCCTGGCTCGGCGCCGATGTTTTCGTCGGGCCCGGCGTCACGGTCGGAGAACTCTGCGTTGTGGGAGCGCGCTCTGTCGTGGTGAAAAGTCTGCCGCCCCGCACGGTCTGCGCCGGCTCGCCTTGCCGCCCGGTCAGGGAGCGCCCGCCCCCGGTCTGACCTCCGCATGCGCCTCGGACATATTGTGCCCAGTTTGGAGGAGCGCTACGGCGGTCCTTCGAAATCCGTCCGCGCCCTGGCCAACGCGCAGGCCTCGCTCGGCGACGCCGTTGAAATCCTCTCCACCGTTGAGCCCGGCCGGACCATCGCCCCCGGACCCGATGCCAGCCATCTGGAGGTTTTTCCGCGCCGCCGGCCGTTCAGGCTCTGCCGTTCGCCGGAGCTTCGCCGCTATCTCGGCGGCGTCAGTTATGATTGCCTGCACAGCCATTCCCTGTGGCTGATGACGCTGCGCTACGCCGGGCAGACGGCCCGCCGGCTCGGCACCCCGCTGGTTATTTCTCCGCGGGGGATGCTGAGTGGCTGGGCCTACGCGCACCATCGCTGGCGGAAACGCTGCGCGGAATTTTTCATCCACCCGGGAGCCTTCCGCTCCGCCGCCGGCTGGCACGCCACCAGCCCGGAGGAAGCCGACGACATTCGCCGCCTCGGCTTTCAGCAGCCGGTGTGCGTTTCGCCCAACGGCGTCGCCCTGCCCTCCGCCGCCGAGCTGGCGGCCCAGCGCGCCGCTTGGTGGAAGCAATTCCCCGAGCTCGCCGAGCGTCCCGTGGTCTTGTTCTATTCCCGCTTTCATCGCAAAAAGCGCCTCCGCGAGTTGCTCGGGCTGTGGCACTCCGCCTCCCGTGGTGACTGGCAGCTGTTAATCGCCGGCTTGCCGGAAGAGTTCTCCCTCGCGGAGGTTCAGACCTGGACGCGCGGCGGCCCCTCCGGCTCGAGCGTGATCGTGGTTGATTCCACCGGGTTGCCGCCGCCCTACGCGGTGGCTTCGCTTTTCCTGCTGCCATCGCATTCCGAGAACTTCGGCCTGGTGATCGCCGAGGCGCTCGCCGCCGGGGTGCCGGCGCTGGTCACCGACAGCACTCCCTGGCGCGGACTCGCCGCCAACGGCGCCGGCTGGTGCGTGCCGTGGGAAAACTACGATGCCGCCCTGCAGGCCGCCCTGACAACCGGGGCCGCCGGCCTCGCGGCCATGGGCGAACGCGGCCGCGCGTGGATGGCAAAGGAATTTTCCTGGGAGCGCGCCGCCGGCCTGCTCCGGGATTTTTATCGCGAGCTGACCCATGACTGAACCGGAATCCACCCCGGCCACCGGCCGGTTATATTCTTCCGAACCGCAAGCCTCCACGAGCGAAAGGGCCACCGGATGGCTGGGGCATCTCGTTCTCGGGCATTTCGGGATCCTGACGGTGTTCACTTCGTGGGCTTTTGGCGGCCAGGCTCCGTGGGCGCGCGATCTGTTACTCGTCTGGGGCACGCTCGGCATCATTTTATTTTTTGTCGCCACCGGTTTCTCCGGTCCACGCCAGGGCCTCGCTCCTTGGCCCTGTCTGCGCCTGCTGTGGCCGCTGCTGCTGTTTGATGTGCTGGTCGGATTGAGCTGCCTCAATCCTGGTTTCCGGGAAATCCTGCGCGCCGGCACACCTTACTACGTGCTGCAAACGCCGCCGCACGCCTGGCTGCCCAGCTCGGCCCGGCCCGGGTTAAGCCTGCGCGAACTCTGGCTGTTCAACGCCATCGTGCTTTCCTGCTGCAATCTTTATCTCGCCTTGCCCAATCGCCGCAGCATCCGCACGGCGCTGTTCATCATGGCGGTCAACGCCGTGGTGCTGGCGGTGTTCGGCACCTTTCAGAAGCTGGTCGGAGCGCCGGGACTCTGGTTCGGCCTGGTGCACTCGCCCAACGAGCATTTCTTCGCCACCTTCATCTACCACAACCATTGGGGCGCGTTCACGCTGCTCAACCTTGCCGTGTGCCTCGGACTTTTTTTCCATCATGCCCGCCGCGGGGGCTATCGCGACATCTGGCATTCACCGGTGCTGGCCGGTGCCACCGCCACACTCCTGCTGGCGGTTTCCGTGCCGCTCAGCGCTTCGCGCTCCAGCTCGGTGCTCGCGCTCCTCTTCCTGCTCGCGGCACTCGTGCATATCCTCGTCCGCCTCATCCGCCGCCGCCGGGCACTGAACGAATCCGCCAGCGTGCCCGTCACGGCCATCGTGCTGACCACCTTGCTCGCCGCCCTGGCCATCGCCTGGCTCGGCCGCAGCGTCATCGGGCAGCGTGCCCGGCTGACGGCCGAGCAGTTCGCCCGCATCCACTCCGAGGAAACGCTCAATTCCCGGCTCACACTCTATCGCGACACCTGGCGGATGGCCATGGAGAAACCCTGGTTTGGCTGGGGACTCGAGAGTTACGCCGTCGTCTTCCGCATCTTCAACTCCCAGCGCACCGCCGAGCGCTGGGTGCCCTACTACGCCGAAGCGCACAGCGACTGGCTCCAGTCCTGCGCCGAGGTCGGCCTCACCGGCACCGCGTTGCTCGTGCTGCTGGGTCTGCAGCCACTCCTGTCCATTCGGTGGCGCAGGGTCGGATCGGTGCTGCCGCGTTATCTGTTGGCCGGCTGCGGGCTGTTACTGCTTTACGCGTGGGTGGAATTCCCCTTCGCCAATCCCTCGGTCATGATTGCCTTCTGGGCCTGCCTCTTCTGCGCCGTGCGCTATGCTGAGCTCAATCTCCGCGCCCAGGAAACTTCCGGCTGAGCATGCCCGCCTCACCCTCATTTTCCGTGGTGATCCTCACCCTGAACGAGGAATGCAACCTGCCGGGCTGCCTCGACTCGATCCGCAGCTGCGACGATATCGTGGTGCTCGACTCCGGCTCGACCGACCGCACGCTCGAATTCGCACGCAAAGCCGGGGCGCGCGTTATCACCCGCCCTTTCACGAATTTTGCCGATCAACGCAATCACGCCCCTAGCGCCGCCGGATTCCGCCATCCTTGGGTCTTTCACCTCGACGCCGACGAACGATTCACCCCCGAACTGTTTGCCGAATGCGCCGGTGTCGCCGCGGATGCGCCCTTCGACGGCTATTACGCCGCGCCGAAGATGATCTTCGACGGCCGCTGGCTGCGCCATTGCACCGATTACCCCGCTTGGCAGGCGCGTTTTGTTCGGCCAGCCAGCTTTCAGTTCATCCAGGCCGGCCACGGCCAGCGCGAGGCACCCGGGATGCGCATGGGCCACCTTCAGTCTCCCTACCTCCACGACATCTCCGTCACCGACCTGGCCGTCTGGGAGCGCAAGCACCGGCGTTACGCCCGCGAGGAGGTGGCCGGGCACGCCGCCTTACACACTTCTGCATGGCCGGAGTTCCGCCGCGCGCTTTCCTCCGCCGGAGTCGAGCGCCGTCGGGCGCTCAAGCGTCTCAGCTTTGCTCTCCCATTTCGCCCTGCCATGCGGTTGATCTACCAGTATCTCCTGCGCGGCGGCCTGCTCGATGGCCGGGCTGGATGGCGCTATTGCCTGTTGCAATCCCGCTACGAGGGTTTCATCAGCGAGGAACTGTGTCGCGTCGCGAAAAACGCCCGTCAGCCATGACCCAGGGGAAAAAGCTGACCATCGCCCTCGTGCTGCTCGACGCCGTTGCGGTCGTGCTCGTGTTCAACCTCATCGGCTGGGCGTATGGGGTCATCGACCTGCACCACCCCGTCGTGGCCGCCCTGCAACTGCCCATCGCCATCCATTTCCTCGCGGTCTACCTCATCGACGGCTACAATTCCCGCTCCGACATGATGTCAGTCACCTACGCCAGCTTGCACCTCATCGCCCTCGTCGGGGTGCTGCTGACGACCCTCCTGCTCACCTATGCGATCATCCCGGCGGGCTTCACGCTGCAGACGAGCCGCCTTGTCACCTCGTTTGCCTACCTCGCCCTGATCCCGATTACGCTCGGTTACCGGCGTTTTTTCTATCGGCAGTTGCTCGCCCATCAGCAGAAGCGTTACTTTCTTTTCCTGGGCAGTCCGGAAAGCTGCGTCGCCTTCCGGCAGGAATGCGAGAAGACCAGCATGAAGCAGACGGTGCTCTACACCACCCACGAAACCTTCACCCCCGCGCCCGTCTCGGGCCAGGCCGCTTCCGTCTTCGGCAACGTCGTCGACTACCTCAAGGAATACGCGGGCGCCATCGACGCCATCATCCTGCGCGAGTCCGCGCACGAATTGCCCCCGGCGGTCGCGCAGCGCCTGGTCGAGCTGCATTTCTCCGGCGTGCCGACCTACACTCTTGAGCTTTTCCAGGAAGTCTACTGGCGCAAGATCCCGCTCTACCGCCTCAGCCAGACCTGGCTGTTCCAGGAGGGCTTCCAAATCGCCCGCGAGCCCGTCTTCGAGCGCCTGAAGCGCGTGAGCGACCTCTTCCTCGCCGCCCTCGGGTTCGTCCTCAGCGCACCGCTTTATCCGTTCATCGCCGCCGCCATCTGGCTGGAGGACCGCGGGCCGGTTTTTTTCCGCCAGCCGCGCATGGGCCGCAACCACGTGCCCTTCAACATCGTCAAGTTCCGCACCATGCGCGCCGACGACGCCGGCGACCGCTACACCCAGCCCAACGACACTCGCGTCACCCGCGTCGGTCGCCTGCTGCGGGCCACGCGGCTCGACGAGATTCCCCAGCTCTGGAACGTCCTCGTCGGCGACATGAGCCTCATCGGCCCGCGCGCGGAGTGGGTGCAGCTCGTCGCGGACTACGAAAAGCAGATTCCCTGCTATCACTTCCGCCATCTCGTCCGCCCCGGCATCACCGGCTGGGCGCAGGTCAACTACCCCTACGGCGCCAACCTCGAGGACACCCAGCGCAAGCTCGAATATGACCTCTACTACATCCGCTACTTCTCCTTCGTGCTCGACGCCTCCATTGTCCTGAAAACCAGCCATGTGATGCTCTTCGGCAAGGGTCGTTAGCGGCACTGTCAGCCAGGTCGCTGACTTGGCGCCAAATTTGCCCCGCGCGCCATTCGCGCTTATCCGTGCCATCCGTGGTTCCCCTTCTGAAATGAAACTCTACGACTTTGTCTGTCTTGGCGGTGGCAGCGCCGGCTTCAACGCCGCGCGCGTCGCCGCGTCTCACGGCCTGAAAACCGCCGTCGTCGACGGCGCGCGCCAGCTCGGCGGCCTCTGCATCCTCCGCGGCTGCATGCCGTCCAAGACCCTGCTCTACACCGCGGAAATCCTCCACCACGCCCGCCACGCCGCCAAGTTCGGCCTGCGCGTCACCGGCGCGCGCGCCGACATGCCCGCCGTCGCCGCCCGCAAGCGCCGCCTCATCGCCGACTTTGCCCGCTACCGCGTCGCCGCGCTCACCGCCGGCAAGTTCGACCTCTTCCGCGCCCACGCGCGTTTCCTTGACCCGCACACCGTCGAGCTGACCGACGGCCGCCGGCTCCGCGCCAAGCACTTCCTCATCGGCACCGGCTCCAAGGTCAGCGTCCCGCCCGTGCCGGGCTTGCGCGCGGCGAAGTGCTGGACGAGCGACGACGTCCTCAACCTCGATTTTCTCCCCCGAAGTGTCATCGTGCTCGGCGGCGGCATCGTCGCCTGCGAGCTGGCCCAGTATCTCAACCGCATGGGCTCGCGCGTCATCCTCGTCCAGCGCAGCCGCAACATCATGCGCGACCACTCCGAGGAGGCCTCCGCCGTCGTCCAGCGGGCGTTCGCCGACGAGGGCATCGAGCTCTTTGCCGGCACGCGCATCCTCGGCCTCACACAGGACCGCCGTGGCACCACGGTGCGTTTCGAGCACGACGGCCGTGTCGTCACGCGCCGCGCCGCGCACCTCTTCAACGCCCTCGGCCGCGAGCCCAACACCGCCGGCCTCAACCTCGCCGCCGCCGGTGTGCGCACCCGGCCCGACGGCCAGATCGTCATCAACCGCTGGCAGCAGACCAGCGCCCCGCACCTCTACGCCGCGGGCGACTGCTCCGGCCCGGCCGAGATCGTCCACGTCGCCATCGCCCAGGCCGAGCTCGCCGCCCGCCACGCCGCCCGCGTCCGCGGCCTCAAGCCCGTGGACTACGGCCTGCTGCTCAACGTCGTCTTCACCGACCCGCAGCTCGCCACCGTCGGCGTCCTCGAGCGCGACCTCGATGAGAAGGGCGTGAAGTATCTGCGCGCCTCCTACCCGTTCGACGACCACGGCAAGTCCATCCTCATGGAGGCGAAATACGGCTATGTGAAGGTGCTCGCCGAGCCGCGGCGCGGGCGCATCCTCGGCGCCGAGATTGTCGGCAAGGACGCCGGCGAGCTCATCCACTGCTTCGCCGTCGCCCTCGCCCTGCGCGCCACCGTGCGCGACCTGCTCCGCGCCCCGTGGTATCACCCCACCCTCGCCGAGATCATCACCTACCCGCTCGAGGAGATCGCCGGGCGGCTCAAATAAGCGAAGTCACATCCCTGATCCTGCAAGGTGGCCGGAACGGGAGGTGTGGCAGGCACAAAGCCGGGTTGGCTTTGGCCGGGCACCAGCCGCAACCGCAAAAAGCCAAACCTGTAAATTTCCGGCCTTGCCTAGCAGGAACTTGAATGGATTATCCGGTCATGATCCGCTCCAGAATCCCGGACTTCGGTTTGGCCGAATAACACTGTTCGGCAGAAGATGACATGAGAGAGCGCAATCTAGCCTTTCTCGCATTAGGTGTCGGGCTCGTCGTCATAGGCGTCATGCCTTTGCGAGCGATTAAAGAGCGCGTCTATAGCTCGAAAGAGGTCATCTTGCCCAGCGGTAGTATTTCGGCCTCGGTCGATGGCGCCTACCATCCGATGGTGGTTCCTTTCTGGTATGATGGACTGCAGACAGCTGCGCCCTATCGGCTTCGCTTCTTCTTCAGTCCGAGTAATTCTGCGCTGCACCAAGTGGTCGTTACCCGCGCCACAATCACGGCTGGAGGAGTATCGCATCAGCTCGATGTGCGTGCTGGTGGAGGCAGCTGGCACCAAGATCGTTCCGGTAGGCCTATCTTTATCGTCGGTTTCTTGGATGTGCCGCTGACCTCGACTGAAGCAGTCGCGGACGTAGAATTTTCTCTGGATGGCACCCAAACAGCAGCTCGATTGAGCCTGGCGCAATCGACGTCGACAAAGATTGTTCACTCCGGCATCGAGGCAATCATGGGCATATGAAGAAGGAGCCGAACAAGCGGCCAGAGCCAATGTCGGTGCTGCGCACCGCCATGGCTCATCACTGAACGTTGGGCAAAAGCAGTTTCGCCCCATCTACGCATAATCTCCCAACTCCCCATGAAGAGACTTTGGCCCATTCTTCTCCTCACGGTATTGCTCGCTGGCTGTGTATCGACCGGCTCTTGGACGCGCAGCGAGATGTATTTCGCCGTCCAGCGTCGCGATGGCACACCCGTGACCGAGCAGGAGTGGGCGTCGTTCATCGAGCAAGTAGTCACGCCACGATTCCCCGCCGGCCTTACCGTCTTCGATGGGGCTGGGCAGTGGCGCAGTGCCGACGGTCATGTTGTGCGGGAACCAAGCAAGGTCTTGGTGATTCTTTACCCAAGCAGCGAATCTGCCGATGCGAAGATAGACGAGGTGAGGCGTCTCTATCGTGAGCGATTCAACCAGGAAGCCGTCATGAAAGTGACCAGTCCCGCACGTGTAGCCTTCTAAGGGCCAGACCGCTTCCCCAAAAAATGCCCAACCAGTAGGCAGGGCCAAAATCTTTCCCGACATAGAGGACTCCTCCCTGCACCGCGCGGCAAGATTGACGCCGCCACCCCGAGTGCGTATGGAAGCCTGACCGTCCGGGAAGCTGAGGGCCCCAGCCGACCAGCCAGCAAAATGGTGAACCATTTTAAATTTAACCCTCGACACGCCTTCCCATGGAAGGCGTCAGAGCCAACGTCCGG
>JAHFTD010000144.1 GCA_023269565.1 Opitutaceae bacterium
TTTCTTGTCTTGCCCATCCTGCACCACTGTCTGCCTCTTGGCCCGGCAGGGCGGGGGTTTAACCCCGCCGCTTCGTTCTCTTGCTGCTGCACGGGCTAAAGCCCGTGCCTGCCGATGCCTGAGACACCAAATGAAAATCCCGCGGCGCGCAACTACGCATTGATGGCCAGGCCGCGCACGGCGGCAAACGCGTCGCCCATGGCTTCCCAAACGGTGGGGTGGGCGTGCACGGTAAACATCATATCGTCGAGCGTGGCCTCGAGCTGCACCGCGATGACCGCTTCGGCGATGACCTCGGTTGCCAGCGGGCCGATGATGTGCACGCCGAGCACTTCGCCGTATTGCTCCTCAGCGACCACTTTGATGAAGCCTTCGTGCTGGCCGAGGATGGAAGCCTTGCTGTTAGCCAGAAAAGGAAACTTGCCCGTCTTGACCTTCAGCCCGGCGTCGCGCGCCTGCTTTTCGCTCAGCCCGACCGAGCCGATCTGCGGCTCGCAGTAGGTGGCATTGGGGATGCGGTTGCGGTCGAGCGGCGGCACATCCTTGCCCGCCATCTTGCCCACGGCGATGATGCCTTCCATGGAGGCCGCATGAGCCAGTTGGGGCAGGCCGGCGACGATGTCGCCGATGGCGCAAAGCCCCGGCTCGGCCGTCTCCATGTACGGGCCCACGTGCACGAAGCCGCGCTCGATTTTCGCCTTGGTTTTCTCCAGGCCGATGTTTTCCGTGTTGGGCTTGCGCCCGACCGCGATCAGGATCTTCTCCGCGGAAAGCGTCTGGGTCTTTCCGGCCTTGTCCTGGAAGGCCACCGCGGCGCCCTTCGCGCCCTTCTTCACCGATTCGACTTTCGCCTCGGTGTAAATCTGGATGCCTTTCTTGCGGAAGGCCCGGTCCAGTTCGGCGGAGATTTCTTCGTCTTCGAGAGGAACCACCCGCGGTAGCATCTCGAGGATGGTCACCTCTGCGCCGAACGAATTGTAAATCGAGGCGAACTCGACCCCGACGGCGCCGGCGCCCACGACGATCAGCGACTTCGGGATCTCCGGCAGCCCCAGGATCTCCTTGTTGCTGACAATGGTCTTGCCGTCGAACTCGACCCCCGGCAGGGAGCGCGCCTCCGATCCGGTGGCCAGGAGAACGTTTCTAGCGTGGACTTCGGTGGTCTTGCCGTCTTTTTCCACGGCCACCTTGCCCGGCCCGGCGTAACGTCCCCAGCCCTGCAGGCTCTCCAGCTTGTTCTTGCGGAACAGGAATTCGATGCCCTTGGCGTGCTTCTTGATGATTTTGTCCTTGCGCGCCAGCACCGCCGACCAGTTCAGCTTGAAGTCTTTGACCTCGATGCCGAATTCTTTGGCGTTTTTGAAATGGTCGTAGAGCTCGGCGTGGTGCAGCAGGATCTTTGTCGGGATGCAGCCGACGTGCAGGCAGGTGCCGCCCAGAAATCCGTCCTTCTCGATGACGATTGTCTTCAGGCCCCACTGCGCGGCGCGGATGGCGGTTACGTAGCCGCCCGGTCCGCTGCCGATGATGGCGAGATCGTAGTTAGACAAGCGCCTCCTCCCCCGCACGGGCGGCAATTGGCCATGGGATTGGGAGCAAGAAGGCAGGCGCCCGCCCTCGAATCGCCGCCTCTGCTCAACGAACTGAAATTCGATTCTATCAGCCGCTCCCAGGGGCCGCAACCCTGCGCCGGCGGGAGTCCGCGGCGCGCTTTTTCAGCGGAGCGCCGGGAGAGCGAAGAGCTCACCGTTCAGCCGCCGGGCCGCCCGGCAAGTAAGGTTTTTCCTTTGCACCTTGCCTTTCCTGTCGCCGCAAAGTGAGAATGTCCGGGTTGTGCAAAGTAGAAATGTCCGGTTCCATCGGGCGGGGGGAAGCCGATGGAAACGGAGCGGATCAGCTTGAACACACGCGAGCGGGAGCAACTGAAGGTGTTGCATGAGGTCCGGCAGGAGCATTTGACGCAGGTCGAGGCGGGTCAGCGCCTGGGACTGAGCGACCGTCAGGTGCGGCGACTGCTAGTGCGGGTGGCCGAGCAAGGCGATGGCGGCGTGGTGCATCGGCTGCGGGGGCGGCCGTCGAACCGGGGGATCGCCGCCTCGATCCAGCGGCGCATTCTGGCTCAGGTGAGGCGGCGGTATGCCGACTTCGGCCCCACGCTGGCCAGCGAGCACTTGGTGCAAGACGACCTGGCGGTGAGCCGCGAGACGTTGCGCAAGTGGATGACCGCAGCGGGGCTGTGGCATCCGTGTCGGCAGCGGATGCAGGCGGTGCACGTCTGGCGCGAGCGACGGGCCGCGTTCGGCGAGCTGGTGCTGTGGGACAGCTCGCCCTACGCTTGGCTGGAAGACCGCGGGCCGGAACTGCAGTTGATCGCCATGATCGACGACGCCACCAGCCGGTTTGGGGGACGCTTCGCCGCGCACGACTCCACCGAAGAAAACCTGCGGGTGCTGGAAGGCTGGCTGCGCCGCTGGGGCCGCCCGGTGGCGTATTACACCGATAAAAACAGCCTGTTTCGCAACCCGGCCGCGCCGCGGCTGGAGGAACAACTGGCGGGGGAGCCTGCGGCGCTCAGCCAGATCGGGCGGGCGCTGCGGGAACTCGGGATCCAGTGGATTCCAGCACACAGCCCGCAGGCCAAAGGCCGCATTGAGCGGCTGTTCGAAACCCTGCAGGATCGGCTGGTGAAGGAGATGCGCCTGGCCGGGATCCGCGCGATCGAGCAGGCGAACCAGTTCCTGGACGAGGTGTTCGTACCGTTCTGGGAGCAGCGCTTCACCGTGGCGCCGCGGCACCGCCACGATGCTCATCGGCGACTCGAGCGCGGACATCGGCTCGAGGCCATCTTGAGCGTGCGCGAGCCACGCGTGGTGAGCAACGACTACACGGTGAGCTGGAAGGGCCAGCGCTGGGCCATCCCGCGGGCCGAAGTGCGCGCGGGCCTGCGGGGGGCCCGCATCGAGGTCGAGCGGCGTCTCGACGGCAGTCACTGGGTTCGCTTCCGCGGCCTCTACCTGCCGCTGCTGGCCTGCCCCGCCGCGACGCCAACGTCGGCAAGTCCTTTCGGCCTACGGCCTGCAGGACTTGCCGACCAACACCAACCCAAACCCACAATCCTCCTTCCCCCTGAGCAGCAGGGGAACAGGACATTTCTAAATTGCAAAAAACCGGACATTTCTACTTTGCGTTGACA
>JAHFTD010000073.1 GCA_023269565.1 Opitutaceae bacterium
TACCGCATCGCCCTCGACGACAGCTCGCCCTACCGCATCGCCGGCGGCCTGCAGGACAACAACAACTGGGCCGGCCCCTCGCGCACCTTCAGCAAGGAGGGCATCCGCAACCACGACTGGATGAACCTCGGCGGCGGCGACGGCTTCTACTGCATCTTCGACGCCGACGATCACGATCTCATCTTCGCCGAGTCACAGGCCGGCAGCGTGCACTCCTTCAACTCCCGCACCGGCGAGATCAAGACTTTCCGCCCCACGCCGCCCGAGGGCGCGCCCGGCTACCGCTTCCACTGGAATTCGCCGTTCCTCGGCAGCCGCCACACCAAGGGCGTGATGTATCTCGCCGGCAACCGCGTCTTCAAGTTCACCGACCGCGGCGAGCACTACGAACTTATCAGTCCCGATCTCTCGCGCAACGAGCAGGCCAGAACCATCGCCACCGGCAGCACGGCGGAAAACTACGCCGTGGTCTACGCCCTCGCCGAGTCGCCGCTCAAGGCCGGCCTGCTCTTCGCGGGCACCGACGACGGCCGCCTCTGGTTCACCTCCGACGAGGGAAAGAAATGGAACGAACTCACCGACACCGTCCCCGCCGAGGCCCGCGGCAAATGGGTCTCGCGCATCGAGCCCAGCCATTACGACGCCGACAGCGCCTACGTCGTGTTCACCGGCTACCGCGCCGGCGACGATACGCCCTACGTCTACAAGATGTCCAAGCTCGGCAAGGAGTGGACGCGCCTCGGCGCCGACCTCCCGGCCAATGCCCCCGCGGTTGTGCTGCGCGAGGACCTCGTCAACGCCAGCGTCCTTTATCTCGGCACCGAGTTCGCCCTCTACACCTCGCTTGATGCCGGTAAATCCTTCCAGAAATTTGGCGGCCTGCCCCCCGCCCGCGTGGACGACATCCAGATCCATCCGCGCGAGGGCGATCTTGTCGTCGCCACCCACGGCCGCTCCCTCTTCATCGTCGACGACACGCGCCCCATCCGCGAACTCACGCCGGAGATCGCCGCGAAGGACGCCCACCTCTTCAGCATCCGGCCCACCTATGGCCGTTACATTGTGGACGGCTGGGACAACGAGAGCGGCAAAGGCTGGTTCAAAGGCGAGAATCCCGCCGAGGGCGCGCTCCTCACCGTCTGGATCCGCGAGTTCAGCGGTGAAAAATTCAAAGTTACCGTCACCAACAGCCTTGGCCAGACCGTTGCCAAATTCGAACAGCCCGCCCTCCCCGGCCTCAACCGCTTTAACTGGGACCTCCGCCTCGGCAAGGACTACCGCGTCCAATACGGCGGCGACGACGGCAAGAAGTTCGTCGCCTCCGGCGATTACACCGCCGAGCTCAGCTACAAGGACGTGAAGGTGAAGCAGACCTTCAAGGTCACGACCGAGGCCGGCATCGACCCCCACGGCGTCTACGACCGGTGATAGCCTGACCCGACCCTGCCACCGCCATTCCCGCCGGCCTTGTCTTGCCGGCGCAACCATCCGCCGCGCCTTCCACCCCGGCACCACCGTGCTAACCCTCAGTTCGGTGCCCCTCGCCAATGTCATATAATATATGCCATTGGCGATAAGTTGAGTGCCGCGGCAAAGGCGCGCTCCATCCCCCAAAAATGGCGCGGGGCGCGCCGCCTTGTCGCGACGCGCCCCGCATTTCATTGACTAGTTTCGCGGCCGATAAGCCGGATTCTGTCGGCGCAATCACTCGCGCCGCAGTCTTCATTTCTCTAGGTGCGCCCGAAAGCGCCCCTCCCTGCGCTGCGCGGCTTGCGCCGCACGCCCAGGATGCGACTAACCCGGGACTGTCCGGCGGGCCGCCGAGTCCCCTATTTAGTCTTGCACCGGATTGGGTTTTTCGTGCCGCCGTCGTTGCCTCCGGCGCGGTGGGCTCTTACCCCACCTTTTCACCCTTGCCCTGCGCGAGCCGCCTTTCGGCGGATCGAACAAGGCGGTATATTCTCTGTGACACTGTCCGTCACGGCGCCTTGACGCGCCGCGCCCGCGCTTTCACGCGGAATCCTGCCCTGCGGTGTCCGGACTTTCCTCTCCGGGGTTCAAAGAACTCGGAGCGAAGACCTGGCCCCGAAACTAGGGGGCGCAATAGACCACACGACCGCACTGGTCGCAAGTGGTAAGTTCACTGCCCCCGCGCGCCTGCACCTCGATGTGGATCGGCACCTTCAGGTGGCAGCCGCCGCATTTGCCGGCCGTGATGGGCACGCAGACGGGGTGGCCGGGCTTGGTGGCGAGGCGGTCGTAAAGCTTCAGCTGTCCCGCCGGCACTCCCGTCCGCGCCGCGGCCACGGCGGCCTGCGCCAACTGCACTTCGCCCTGCAGTTGCACTTCACGTTCGCGCAGCGAACGGATCTTCGTCTCGTGTCCGGAAATGTTTTTCTTCAACTCGGCCTCGGCGGCGGTGAACCGCTGCTTCGCCTCGTCGATGGAGAACATCACCTTGATCTCCTCCTCCTCGAGCACGCCGATGCCCGCCTGCGTCGTCTCGATCTCGTGCGTCAGCGCCTGATACTCCTCGTTCTTCCGCACCTGCATCTGCTGGGTTTTGTATTTGTCGGCCTTTTCCTCCGCGCTCTTGACCTCGTTCTCGAGGAGTTTTTTCTTCGACTCCAGTCCGTGCCACTCGGCCTTCGCCGACTCAATCGCGGCCTTCTCGGCGGCGATCCGAGCCTCGACCGCGGCGATTTCGCGCGGCACCGACTTCAGCTGTTGCTCCAGCGCCAGCCGCTGCTCGTCGAGTTCCTGAAATTTCAGCAGCTGCTCCAGATTGATCACGGCCATGCGCCGACATTGCGGTGCACATAGAGCCGGTCAAACGAATCCTTCCCCGACAATTTTCCGCTTGAATTTCAGTGGATATTCCATGCGAAAAACACCATCGTGCGGCCAGTGGTTAGTCGCGGTATAACCAGCATATTTCTTCGTTTGCTTGCTCTTCGCGTGCAGATAGTTGCAACAAATCCATCGGCCAGTAAAATACCCGCCTAAGCGACAAGAAAAACGTTGTGGCCCGGGGCGTTTTCCGGGATGTTTTTGCATACCAATTTTCCCGTAATGTCCGACCACGACGAAGCCAGAACCAACGCCAAGAATGATGCCGGCGCCGCCGCCTACGACGCCTCGAAAATCCAGAAGCTCGAGGGCCTCGAGGGCGTGCGCAAGCGCCCCGACATGTATATCGGCGACACCGCCGAGCGCGGCCTGCACCATTGTGTGTTCGAGGTCGTCGACAACTCCGTCGACGAGGCACTCGCGGGCTTCGCCACGATCATCAAGGTCTCCGTCCACCTCGACGGCTCGTGCTCCATCGAGGACAACGGCCGCGGCATTCCGGTCGATCCTCACCCGGTCTACAAGATCCCCGCGCTCGAGCTCGTGCTCACGAATCTCCACGCCGGCGGTAAGTTCGGCAAGGGCGCCTACCAGGTTTCTGGCGGCCTGCACGGCGTCGGCGCGAAGTGCGTGAATGCCGTCTCTGAATGGTTCGAGGCCGAGGTCCGCCGCGGCGGCAAGGTCCACCACATGCGCTTCGCCCAGGGCAAGACGACGCAGAAAATGACCGTCATCGGCGAGACCAAGAAGACCGGCACCAAGATCACCTTCAAGCCCGACCCGGAAATTTTCCTCACCACCCGCGAATTCCAATACGACATCCTCGCCAAGCGCCTGCGCGAGCTCGCCTTCCTTAACCCCGGCCTCTCCATCGACCTGGAGGACGAGCGCGCGCAGAAAAAGGAAAACTTCCTTTTCAAGGACGGCATCGCCGAGTTCGTGCGCTTCCTCAACACGAACAAGAGCGTCCTCCACCCGAAGCCCATCTCGATCAGCGACTCCGCGCCCAACGAGACCAACGCCACGCTCCCCGACATCGTCGTCGACGTCTGCATCCAGTATAACGACACCTACGGCGAACAGGTCTTCGCCTACGCCAACTCCATCTCCAACATCGAGGGCGGCACGCACCTTTCCGGTTTCCGCACCGCACTCACACGCGTCATCAATAATTTCGCCAAGGCCAACAACCTCATCAAGGAGAAGGATCCCTCCATCACCGGCGACGACGTCCGCGAGGGCCTCGTGGCCGTCATCAGCGTCAAGGTCCCCGAGCCGCGCTTCGAAGGCCAGACCAAGACCAAGCTCTCCAACTCCGAGGTCGACGGCATCGTCCAGAAGATCGTCGGCGAGCGGCTGAAGTTCTTTTTCGAAAAGGAGACCGCCATCGCCAAGCGCATCATCGAAAAAACCCTCCTCTCCGCCCGCGCCCGCGAGGCCGCCCGCAAGGCCCGCGAGACCATCCGCAAGGGCGCCCTCTCCGGCGGCGGCCTCCCCGGCAAGCTGGCCGACTGCTCCGAGAAGGACCCCGCGGTGTGCGAGCTCTACATCGTCGAGGGCGACTCCGCCGGCGGCTCCGCCAAGCAGGGCCGCGACCGCCGCTTCCAGGCCATCCTTCCGCTCCGCGGCAAGCTCATCAACTCCGAGAAGGCCCAGCTCGACAAGGTCCTCAACAATGAGGAAATCCGCACCCTTATCACCGCCATCGGCACCGGCATCGGCTCCGGCGAGGATGAATCCGCCTTCAACGTCGAGAAGACCCGCTACCACCGCATCATCATCATGACCGACGCCGATGTGGACGGTTCGCATATCCGCACTCTTCTTCTCACCTTTCTCTATCGCCAGATGAAGGGCCTCGTCGAGCGCGGCTACGTCTACATCGCCCAGCCGCCGCTTTATCGCATCAAGCGCAAGAAGCGCGAGCAATACATCGACAACGACGAGCAGCTCAACCGCATCCTCCTCGAACTCGGCTCCGAGGACATCGTGCTCGCCCGCACCGCCGACGGCCATGTCTTCGCCCCGGCCCAGATCGACCCCATCGTCGAGATGCTCGCCGCGCTCGAGAAACTTGGCCACGGCATCACCCGCTACGGCGCCGAGCTCGCCGAATACCTCGACCAGCTCGACCCGAAGACCCAGGACCTCCCGCGCTACGTCGCCCGCGTCCGCGAAGGCAACAAGGAGTCGCATGAGTTCCTCGCCGGCGACAAGGAGCGCGCCGACTTCATCAAGCAGACCGGCATGGATGCCGACCTCGAGGCCGCGCCCACCGGCGGCTCCGCCGCCCCGACCGTCCCCCGTCGCGTCACCATCCACGAGATTTTCGAGTCGAACGAGATGTCCAAACTCCTCAAGGCCCTCGCCCGGGCCGGACTCGACACCAGCACATTCGCTCCGTCTGAAAAGGCCCGCTACACCATCACTGAGAATGCCGGCACCAAGAACGAGGCGCGGACGGAGTTGTTCTCCCCGCTCGACATCATCGCGCAGATCCGCGCCAACGGCCGCAAGGGCCTTTCCATCCAGCGCTACAAGGGCCTTGGTGAAATGAACCCCAAGCAGCTCTACGAGACAACGATGGATCCCGACCACCGCCGCCTCCTCAAGGTGAACATCAACGACGCCGCCAAGGCCGACGCCCTCTTCACGCTCCTCATGGGCGACGAGGTCCCGCCCCGCCGCCAGTTTATCGAGGACAACGCCCTCAACGTCCAATACCTCGACGTTTGAGCCGTCTACCGCCGCCCAATTTGCTCACCGCTTTCCCCGTGTATACTGCCAACGAAAAACTTTCTTCCGCCAACATCACTGACATCATGCAGACGGCCTACATCGATTATTCGATGTCGGTCATCATTTCGCGCGCCCTGCCCGACGCCCGCGACGGCCTGAAGCCCGTCCAGCGCCGCATCCTCTACGCGATGCTCCGCGAGGGTCTCGTCCACAACCGCGCGTTCGACAAATGCGCCGGTGTCGTCGGTGAAGTCCTCAAGAACTACCACCCGCACGGCGACTCCTCCGTCTACGACACGCTCGTCCGCCTCGCGCAGTCCTGGGTCATGCGCTATCCACTCATCGACCCGCAGGGCAACTTCGGCTCGGTCGACGGCGACCCGCCCGCCGCCTACCGCTACACCGAGGCCCGCCTTCGCGACATCGCCGAAGAGCTGTTGAAGGACATCGAGGAGGAGACCGTCGACTTCGCGCCCAACTACAAGGAGTCCACCACCGAGCCGACCGTCCTGCCCGCCGCGCTCCCGAACCTCCTGATGAACGGCTCCACCGGCATCGCCGTCGGCATGACGACCAACATCCCGCCGCACAACCTCGGCGAGATCATCACCGCCGCCTGCGCCATCATCGACCGCCCCTCCATCACGGTGGACGAGCTGGTCACGCACATCCCCGGCCCCGATTTCCCCACCGGCGGCTACATCAACGGCCGCGCCGGCATCAAGTCCTACCTCACCACCGGCCGCGGCATCGTCAAGATGCGCGGCAAGGCCCACAGCGAGGAGCTCAAGGGCGGCGGCGAGCAGATCGTCATCACCGAGATCCCCTACAACGTCAACCGCTCCACCCTCGTCACGCGTATCGCCGAGCTCGTCCGCGAGAAGGAACTCGACGGCATCCGCGACCTTCGCGACGAGTCCGACGAGAACACCCGCATCGTCATCGAGCTCAAGCGCGGCGAGCAGGCGCAGGTGGTCATCAACCAGCTCTACCAGCGCACCGCCCTCGAGTCCACCTTCGGCGTCATCCTGCTCGCCCTCGACAAGAAGCGGCCGAAGCAGATGAACATCAAGGAACTCCTGGAATGCTACCTCGACCACCGCCGCGAGGTCGTCACCCGCCGCACCCAGTTCCGCCTCCGCCAGGCCGAGGCCCGCGCCCACATCCTCGAGGGCTACATCATCGCCCTCGATAACCTCGACGACTTCGTGAAGATCATCCGCGCCTCCGCCAACCGCGACGAGGCCAAGGTGAAGCTCATGGCGAAGTATCCGCTCTCCGAGATCCAGACCAACGCCATCCTCGAGCTCCGCCTCTACCAGCTCACCGGCCTCGAGCGCGGCAAGATCGAGGCCGAATACATGGAGCTGGAGAAACTCATCCTCCAGCTCCGCGACATCCTCGCCGACGAGGCGAAGCTCCTCGCCCTGATCAAGCAGGAACTCCTCGAGCTGCGTGACAAATACGCCTCGCCCCGCCGCACCGAGATTGTCGACGATGCCGGCGAGCTCCGCATGGAGGACGTCATTCCCAACGAGGGCTGCGTCATCACCGTCTCGCACCTTGGCTTCATCAAGCGCACCCCCGTCGCCGCCTACCGCGCCCAGAAGCGCGGCGGCAAGGGCGTCATCGGCGCCGAGACCTACGAGGAGGATTTCGTCGAGACCCTCTTCACCGCCTCGACGCACGACTTTGTCCTCTTCTTCACCAGCACCGGCCAGTGCCTCGCCAAGAAAATCTACGCCATCCCCGAGGGCACCCGCACCGCCAAGGGCAAGTCTGTCTCCAGTTTCCTCCGCCTCAACGCCGGCGAGACCATCGCCGCCCTCGTCTGCGTGCAGGAGTTCTCCGCCGCGCAGCACATCGTCATGGCGACCAAGAACGGCATCACCAAGAAGACCAACCTCGCCGACTACACCAACGCCACCCGCGAGGGCGGCCTCCGCGGCATCAAGCTCGAGGAGGGCGACACCCTCGTCGGCTGCGTCCTCACCAGTGGCGAGAACGAGATCGTGCTCGTCTCCCACAAGGGCCAGGCCGTCCGCTTTACCGAGGCCGGCCTCCGCGACCAGGGCCGCGACACCGTCGGCGTCACCGGCATGCGCTTCAAGTATGAGGGTGACTACCTCAAGGCCATCGAGGTCTGCGACACGTCGGCCCGCCTGCTCGTCGCCCGCGAGGACGGCATCGGCAAGCGCACGCCGTTCGAGGACTACCGCCTCATCTCCCGCGGCGGCACCGGCGTCATCGCCATCGACCTCCCCGAGGACGGCTCCGTCAACGTCGCCGGCGCGCTCCGCGTCAGCGACACCGACGAGGTCATGCTCCTCACCGCCAAGGGCCAGAGCGTCCGCACCCGCGTGAAGGAAATTCGCGAGACCGGTCGCGGCGCCAAGGGCGTCCGCCTCGTCAACCTCGAGCCCGGCGACAAGCTCCTCGCCATCGCCCGCGTCGTCGAGTCCGACGAGGAGGAAGCCGCGAACGGCGAGCCCCCGATCGCCACCCCGTCAGCCGCGCAGTAAATCGCGGTTGCTTGAACTTCAAAGGCGCGCCCTTGCGCGTTTTTTTATGCCGGCAACACGGCCCTTCGCCTGCGCAGCACAATAAAGACCCACAAGTAGAGCACCAGGGCCATCAGTGCCGTCGATTTCAGGCCACCCAGCATCGAGAAATACTCGAGGCATCCGCCCAATACCGCCCCAAGCAGGTTGGAGCCCAGGGCTGTCACCGGCTGCGGGGAGCGCATCAGTAATATGGGCACGATCACTCCCGCAATGCCGACCGGCAGGCCCGTCAGCAAGCCGGCGAAGATCCCCCGCCCCAGCAGCGGCAGTGCCTGCAGCCAGCCCACGGGGAACAGATAGAGCAGGGCCGCCGCGGCAAACAGCGCCCAGAACCACGGCAGCGGGTGGACCCACTGCCAGCGTTGCACGGCGAGGTTGGCCAGCAGCACCATCACGAGGATGCCGCTGAATATAGCCGCGTTCACGATCCAGGTGGAGCCAAAGAGCAGGGACATGCTGGTCACTCCCCGCGTCTCGATCAGGAGAAAGGCCGCCCCCATCAGAAACAACGGCCAGTCGAAGCTCCCCTTGCTTCCAATCACCTTGATCCCAAAAGCCCGCGGCACGGTCAAAGCCGCCATGGTCAGGATGAACGCGAGCACCAGCACATAACCCCAGGGGAAAACACCCGGGCGAATATACAAGAATGGCCAGTCATCACTGGGCGTCAGAATTTTGCCTCCGGGCATGTCCGAGTGGATTGGCTGGCGCCGGGCCAGTTCCTCCGGGGCAAACTGCACCCCGTCGCGCGGCACAAGAAACGTTACCATGCCACCGTGCAGCTGGTTGTAGAAAGCCCGTGGCTCGCGGCCGGTGGCGCGTGCGATGGTCCAGTAAAGCCGTTCAAAAAACCAATGGCCCGCCGTGCAGGAGATCGCCAGGGACAGGTGCCCGCCCTCGCCCACCCGGGTCCAAGCATCTCGGATGCCTTCCTCGGTGTAAACGTAGTTGTCCAGCCGCAAGGTGGACATGGCCGAACTCATGGCGTGCGAGTCGAGCAAACCGTAGCAAACCACGTCGTATTTTTCCTCGCGCGCTTTGTTGAAAAACGATCGGGCGTCATCTGTGACGGTGCGCACGCCCGGCTGCCGGTAAGGCTGCTCGGGATGGAAATCCCGCCCGATGGCGAGGATACGGCCGTCGATGTCGACACTCGTCACCCGCCCGTAACCGTGGCGCAGCGCCGCCTGCACGTCGTTGCCCGTGCCGGCGCCGACGACCAAGGCGGATTCGCGCCGGGCATTGATCACAAACGGGAGGTCGTAGAGCTCCCGGATCGCGTTCAGGAACTGCCGTTGTTCCGCCGGCAACGCGGGATCGGCCAGACGGCGGTCCGAAAGATCGTGCAGGTATTGGTGAAAGTCGCGGTTGACCTGCAATTCCATGAACAGCGGTGAATCCCGCTGCAGCTCGATGCGGTTATAGGGCGAAAAAATAACGCCCTGGGCGGAATAGAGCCCGAGCCCGACGATCCCGAGCATGAACCCGGCGGCAACATAACTCCGCACCAGCCAGACAAACGGCAGGCAGCCGAGCGCCAGCCACCAGACCGGGCCGCACTCGCGCCAGGCCAGCGCCGTAAAGCATACGATGCCCAGCAGCGAGCCCGCCAGGTCCGCGGTGTAGGCGCGCAGCACCGGCGCGCGCGGGAAAAGCACCCCCAGCGGCGCGCCGGCACACACGAAAACCAAGATGACCAGCAGCAACAGCGCACAGAAGACCGCCAGATTGCGCCCGAACAACCAAGGGTCGGCCCCGAGCACCTCCCCACCCCAGAGCGCGATGGCGCGATCGGGAAAACGCATGTGCACCAGTCCGAACGGCTCGGAGAATGCCAGCGGCACCGCCAGCACAAATAAGGCCGGCAGCACCAGATGCACCATCCCGGGATAGCGGCGTCCCAAGGCCACCCCCAGCCCCATGCCGAGGAAGGCACAGATTAGAATGAGGTTGTTGAAATACGCGAAAATGCGCACCTGCGACGACGTCCACCGGATGAGCGCAAGTTCGAGCACGAGTATGCCGAAAGTGGTCAGCCCGATCAGCCAGGTTGCCGCTTCCTTGCGTTCCGCCCAACGGGTGTCTGCCAGTAATTTCCTGAAGTTCATCAAGCAATGGGGAGAGGGCATCAGGCCGCCGCGAATGGAGCAAATTTATTGCTGCTCGCCGCCCCGAATTGGAGCATCCGCACGTTTACACCGTTACTTTAATTTCAGTGGCGTGACCGCCACCGGTTGGGCCACGTCCTCGATCTCCATCCAGTAGCCGCCCAATTTGGCCGGATAGATGCGCACCTTCGGCGACTTCAGCGTGCGCCAGTGGCTGTAATTGTCCGAACCGGCGGGCTTCCAGATCTGGCCGTTCTCCAGCCGGAAGACCGTGCGGAAATCCCAGCCCTCGAGTTCGCCGACCAGGTGGCTCTCCATTGCCTCGGGTGGCGGCGCCTCGCCGCCCGGACTCGCCGACAGGAGTGACTTCAGCCAGCCGGGCTTGTTCTTGTCGGCCGGCTGCCCGGCGGCAGCTTTGGTCTCGGCCGCGGCCAGCCGGGTCGCGGCTTCCTGCCGGACGAGGGCGAGCTCGCTGGATTTGAAGCGTTGCACCAATGTCACCAGCTTTGCCAGCTCATCCGGGGTTTGCTTGTGCAGGCCCGCGGCCGTGTATTCTTCAGGCGTGAGGTCTCTAAGAAACTCGCTTTCTGCGCGGACCATCACGGCCAGCCCTGTGGCGCCCAGTGCCAGGAGTAACCTCTTCATGCTCACAATCTCCGGGGAAATGCGTCCGGTCGCAAGAAAATGTCTTGCCGGCGGTCGCTTCACTCCAGCCGGATCGGCTTCACCTTCACCCGCTGTCTGATTCCCTCGATGTCCATCCAATATGAACCCAGCGCGCCGGGATAGATTCTTGCCTTCGGTGAGTGCATCAAATCGCCGTAGTAGTTGTCGCCACCGTTTTGCTGCCAGACCTGGCCGTTCTCCAGCCTGAAGGTCGTATGCCCGGTCCAGCCTTTGAAATCGCCCTCAAGGCGGGTGTCGAATGCTTCCGCCTTGTCGGGCTTATCCTCGACCTTTTTTAACGTAATCAATGCCATCAACCAGCTTGGTTTTCTTTTGTCTGCTGACGGTGCCGTCGCGCCCTTTGTTTCGGCCTCCATGGCCTTTGCCTCGGCTGCCGCTACTTTCACTTCCGCCTGCTGCTGCACCACGGCAATCTCACCGGACTTGTAGCGTTCCACCACCGCCTTCAGCCGCGCCAGTTCATTCGTGGAGAGCTTGGCGAGGCCCGTGGCCGCTAGCTCATCGGGGGTCAGCGATTTTGTGAAATCCTCGTCGGCCCGGACCATCAGGGTCAGCATGAAAAGACACGCGAGGGTCGGGAGGTTTTTCATCCCGCTTTGTTTGCGCGAACCGACCTGGCGCGGCAATGTAATTTGCAACTGCGATCCGCTGGATTTTCGGGCCTTGCCAAGCCGCGGAGCCCGGGGTCTGTTTGCCTTGCTCGCATGGCTGCTCTTCTCTCCTCCTATCTCTCCTCCGCGCGCATCGCCCTGCAATTGCAGGCCACCAAGCGCACCGGCGCGCTCCACGAGGTCGCCGCTTTGCTCGGGGATCATCCCGACGTCGCCAACTTCGACGGCTTCTACCAGGAACTGCTCGCCCGCGAGCGGCTCGACACCACCTGCCTCGGCAACGAGGTCGCCCTGCCCCATGCCCGCACCGAGCATGTGAAAAAAATCGTTCTTGCCGTCGGCCGCAGTGACGCCGGCGTGTTCTTTGAGAACAGCAACCAGACCGTGCGCTTGATCTTCCTGCTCGGCACGCCCAAATCAAACCCCGGCGACTACCTGCAGGTTGTCGGCACGCTTTGCCGGTTGATTAAGGACCAGACGGCGCGCGACGCCCTGTTTGCCGCACCGACGCCGGAGGCCTTCATCGCCACCATCGTCGGGCTGGAAAACAGG
>JAHFTD010000074.1 GCA_023269565.1 Opitutaceae bacterium
ATCAACTGCGTGTCGCTGGCCTGGAAGGCGCCGCGCTGGAACAACAGCCGCACGATGGGTTCGCTGAGCACGGCCAGCCCCATCGCCGCCGGGATGTTGATGAGGAGGACGAGTCGCAGGCCCTTCTGGTAATCGGCCGCGAGCGCGCCCCAGTCCTCGCGCGCGGCGTGCCGCGCGATGAGCGGGAACACCACCGTAGCGATTGCCGCCGTGAACACGCCGATGGGCAGCTCCATCACGCGCGTGGCGAGGTTGAGCACCGACGCCGCGTGGTCGTTGAGTGAGAGTCCGACGAGACGGGAGACGGCGATGTTGACCAGATAAACGGCCGACCCGATGACGGTCGGGGTCATCAATCGCACAATCTCGCGCACACGCTCGTCAGGGCGCAGGTCGAAGCCCGGCCGCCAGCCCTCACCCCAGAGCACGGCGGCCGGCACAGCCATCTGCAGGAAGCCACCGACCAGGACGCCGGCGCACAGCAGGTTCATCCGTTCGGGCGCGCCCCACGCCCACCAGCCCCCGAGCGCCAGCGCCGTAAGAATCGTAAGATTCAGCCACACGGGAGACAGTGCCGGCTCGGTGAAGCGCCCCATCACCTGGCAGGCGGCGCTGAACACCGCCGCGAGGCAGACAAAAATCATATAGGGGAAAAGGATGATCGCCAGATCGGCGCCGAGCAGCAAACGGCGCGCAGTGTCGCCCGGCAGTCCCAGCCGCTCAGCCGCCCCGAGCCACATGTCCGCGGAGCCGAGCACGAGCATGGCTGCGAGCACGACGACGCATGTCACGACGAGCAGCCAGCTGGCGACCTTGCTTACGAGCGCGAACGCCCCCCCATGCTGCCGGTGCTCGAGCTCGTGCGACAAGGCGGGCACGAAGGCGGCGGTCAGCGCGCCCTCGCCGAGGAGGCGCCGGAATAGATTGGGCAGGGTGAACGCCGACACAAACGCCGAATTGAGCGCGCCGGTGCCAAAGACCGCCGCGATGAAAACCTCGCGCACCAGCCCAAGCAACCGGGACAGCACCGTGGCCGAGGCCACGATGCCGATGTTTTTCAAGTTCTTGGACACAGCCGCGATCAGGAACAGCGCGCGGGCGTCACTGCATCGCGAGTTTGAGCATACCGTTCACGAAGCTGATGTCGCTCAATTTGGCCCAAGCAGCGCGGACTTCGTCCGGCACCGTGGCGGCGTCGATAATCTTTTTCATGACCGGGGCGACGGTGGCGGGCAGCCGGTGCAACGGGCAGGAGCCAAGGTAGAAAGTCTCAGGCACAAAGGCGAAATGGTCGTTTTCCTTCCGGAATCCACCCACCGTCACAACCAGGAAGTCCGCGGTGAAACCCGCCACATTGACGGTGCACTTCACTGTGATCTGCATCTTGCCGTCGTGCAGGCGGAAATTGGGTGTGGCCGGGGTAATGAGACCGCCGGGCGCTGCCGCCGGGGTGGGCGCAACGGGTGGAGCCCCGGGTTTGGCGGGCGGCGGCGCGCCGGGTTTGGCAGGGGCACCCTTGGGCGCGGGACCGGTCGTGCTCGCGGGGGCACCGAGCGAAAGAGCCCAGGCGTTCAGCTCGTCCTCAGTGAGGATGATTTCGCCGGCCCCGGTGCCGAGGAATTTCTGCTGCTTGGTCTTCCAAGCCTTCGCCTTGTTGGCGTCCTGACTGCCGGACAGGAAATAGACTGTGTTCTTTGGTGCTTCCTTCGGCTTCTGCCCGCCGGTGAGCAGGTAAACCGCGCCGATGGCCGGCTCCTTCGGCAGGTCCTTTACCATCAGAATGGGCCTGAACACGAGGTAAACGCAGGCCACGACGATGCCAAGGAGAAGGCCGAGGACGGCGCCGAGGGCGACCTCCCAAGTGCTGGGACCGTAGAGTGCTTTTTCGAGTTTTTTGTCAGCCATGGTGAATGTTGGTTAAGAGGTGCTCGCCGCAACGGTAGCCGGTTTATTATCCGCGGCGGGCTTTGTCTCGACGGCAGGTTTGCTCTCGGCCGGGCCGGACTTGCCGTTAACTGCCTTCTTGTAGTCGGTGATGTAGAAGCCGGTGCCTTTGAATATCAGCCCCGCGCCACCGCCCACCTTGCGTTTCAACGCCGGACGGCCGCACGCAGGACACTTCCGCAGGAGTCCATCATTCATGGACTGGAAAGCCTCCATTTCGTGGCCGCATTTGGCGCAGGTGTATTCGTAAGTGGGCATGGAAAACTGGGCTAGGATATGAGCGCGGCCCGCGGGCTTGGCGAGACTGTTCTTCCGGCACCGCGGATGCAGAATCCGTTTGCCAAGTCTGCCGCCCGCAAGGACTGTCGGTCGCGTCGCGCCATGGATTTTACCCGCCAGCTTGAGGCCTACCGCGCGCGCGTGGAGCGCGGCCTAGCAGAGCTGGTTCCCGCCGCCAACGTCCGTCCCGTCCGGCTGCACGAGGCCATGCGCTACAGCCTGCAGGCCGGGGGCAAGCGTCTCCGCCCCGTCCTAGTGCTCGCCGCGGCCGACGCCTGTGGCGCCCGCCAAGATGCACTCCCCGCCGCCGTCGCCCTCGAGTGCCTCCACACCTACTCGCTCGTGCACGATGATCTGCCGTGCATGGACAATGACGACCTGCGCCGCGGCCGGCCGACCGCGCACCGGCAGTTCGACGAAGCCACAGCTCTCCTCGCCGGCGACGCACTGCTCACCCTCGCCTTCCAGCTCCTCGCCCGCCACTACGCCGCCACTCCGGTAATTTGCACCGCGCTCACCCGAGAACTGGCCGACGCTGCCGGCAGCGAGCAGCTCATCGGCGGCCAGATGGAGGACCTGCTGGCCGAAAAAAATCCCCGCACCACCGCCACGGACCTCGTTTTCATCCATCGCAATAAAACCGCCGCAATAATCAGCGCCTCCCTCGCCGCGGGCGGCATCTGCGGCGGAGCCGGCGACCACCAGCTCGGCCTGCTCCGCGACGCCGGCCGGCACCTCGGCCTCGCCTTCCAGATCGTCGACGATCTGCTCGACATCACCGCAGACACCGCGACGCTCGGCAAGACCGCCGGCAAGGATGCCCGGGCCGGCAAATTCACCTACGTCACACTGCACGGACTGGAAGAAGCGCGCCGGCAGGCCGCCCGCCAGACCGAATCCGCTCAGGCCGCCATGCGCGCGCTGCCTGACGGTGCGCCTTTCCTCACCCGGCTTGCCGCGGAGATGCTGGCGAGGAATAACTGACGCCGCCCGTGCTCAGCGGGCCGCCACCGCCGCCCGCACCAGCTCGACAAACGAGCGGGCTTCCAGCGACGCGCCGCCGACGAGACCGCCGTCGATGTCGGGCTGTGCGAGCAGCTCGGCCGCGTTGGCGGGCTTCATCGAACCGCCGTAGAGTAGGCGGACTTTCTGTGCGGCCGCGGTGCCGTGGAGCTTTCCCAATAACCCGCGGATGAACGCGTGCACCTCCTGCGCCTGTGCCGTCGTAGCGACCTTGCCCGTGCCGATGGCCCATACCGGCTCGTAGGCGACAATAACACTGATCGCCTGTTCCGGCTTCACGCCGGCCAGCGCACCTTCGATCTGGCGCTGCACCACGGCGAGCGTCTGGTTGGCCTCACGCTCGGCGAGCGTCTCGCCGACACACAGAATGGGTCGCAGTTCGTTCGC
Source organism: Opitutaceae bacterium (assembly GCA_023269565.1). Classification (GTDB taxonomy): domain Bacteria; phylum Verrucomicrobiota; class Verrucomicrobiia; order Opitutales; family Opitutaceae; genus JAHFTD01. Next base: position 3,634 of record JAHFTD010000074.1, read on the forward strand.
CAGCGCGGCAAGCACCTTCTGGTTAATGAGGGCGTCGGTCTCGCCGAAATACGCGCGCCGCTCGCTGTGGCCGAGGATGACATGCGTGACGTAAAGCGTGCGCAGCATCTCGGCGGCGACCTCGCCGGTGAAGGCGCCGTTCTTCTCGGGATGCATATTCTGCGCGCCGAGCTTGATTGCCATCCCTTCGAGCGTGCGACCGACACTCTCCAGTGCCGTAAACGGCGGGCACAGGACGATGTCCACCCCCGTCTCACGCCCGATCTCGGTGCAGATGTCCTTGGCGAGGGCCGCACCGTCGGCGGCCGTCTTGTTCATCTTCCAGTTGCCCGCAATGACCTTTTTGCGAATCATGCGGCTAGCAACGGATTATTTCTCAAGGAAGGCAACACCGGGCAGCACCTTGCCCTCGAGGAATTCGAGACTGGCGCCTCCTCCGGTCGAGCAATGTGTGACCTTGTCGGTCATCTTGAATTTCTTGGCCGCCGTGGCGGTGTCGCCGCCGCCGACCACGGTCGTCGCGCCCGCGGCGGTAGCCGTCGCGATAGCAGCGGCCATGGCGGCCGTGCCGGCGGCAAAATTCTTGAATTCAAACACACCGGGCGGACCGTTCCAGATGATGGTTCGCGCCCGGCCAATGGCCGCGGTGAAGAGCGCAATACTCATCGGACCGACGTCTAATCCCATCCAGCCGTCGGTAATGCCGGTCGTGTCGTCGGCCGCCTTGATTGCGGCATCCTCGGCGAACTTGTCGCCGCAGACGTAGTCGACCGGCAGGAGGATCTTCACGCCGCGCGCCTGGGCCTTGGCCATGAGCTCGGGCACGAGTTTCGCACCTTCGGGATCAAACAGGCTGGCGCCAATCTCCATCCCGTTGAGGACTTTCTTGAAGGTGAACGCCATGCCGCCGCCAACAATGATCTCGTCGGCTTTCCCGAGGAGATTGTGGATGAGCGGAATCTTGTCGGCGATTTTAGCACCGCCGAGGATAGCGAGCAGAGGGTGCTGCGGGTGGTCGAGCACCGCGGCGAACGCCTTGAGTTCGGCCTCCATCAGGAAGCCGGCCGCCTTGAGCGGCAGGTTGACGCCCACCATCGAGCTGTGTGCGCGGTGGGCGGTGCCGAAGGCATCGTTGACATAGACGTCGCCGAGCTTCAAGAGGCTGGCGCAGAACGCAGCGATGTCGGCCTTGTCGGCGGCTTTCTTCGAGCCGTCCTCCAGCTTCACCTTCGTTTCCTCCTCAATGTGGAAACGAAGGTTCTCCAGCAGCACGACCTCGCCGGGCTTGAGCGCGCCGGGAGCACAGGCGGCCTCGACCGCGGGACCGACACAGTCATCGAGGAACTTCACCGGCCGGCCGAGCAGTTTCTCCAGCTCGGCGGCGACAGGGCGCAACGAGAACTTGGCAATTTTCTGGCCGTCGGGCCGGCCGAGGTGCGACATCAGCACGACCGACGCGCCTTTCTCCAAAGCAAACCTGATCGTCGGCAGCGCCGCGACGATGCGCTGGTTGTTGGTGATGGCGCCCGTCGTCTTTTCCTGCGGGACGTTGAAGTCGACGCGGATGAGGACGCGTTTCCCGGTGAGATCGAGCTCGCGGATCGATTTGAACTTGGCCATGGCCGGAAAAAAGCGCCGGACGTTGCCGGCGCCGGGTAGTTTTTTCAGATCTTGGCGGCGATCTTCCGGGTCAGGTCGACGACGCGGTTGGAATAACCCCATTCGTTGTCATACCAGCTGACGAGTTTGAAGAAGTTCGCGTTCAGCTCGATGCCGGAGCCCGCATCAAAGATGGACGAAGACTTGCAATGGATGAAGTCGCTCGAGACGACCTCGTCGCTCGTGTATTCGAGGATACCTTTGAGGTAGGTCTCGCTGGCGCGTTTCATGGCATCGCAGATCTCACTGTAGGAGGTCGGCTTCACAGTCTTAACGGTGAGGTCGACCACCGAGACGGTCGGAACCGGGACGCGGAACGACATGCCGGTGAGCTTGCCCTTAACCTCGGGGCAGACGAGACCGACGGCCCTGGCCGCGCCGGTAGTGGCGGGAATGATGTTCTGAGCGGCGGTGCGGCCGCCCTTCCAGTCCTTCTTCGAGGGACCGTCCACCGTCTTCTGCGTGGCGGTGTAGGCGTGGATCGTGGTCATGAGGCCCTCGGCGATGCCGAAGCCTTCCTTGAGCAGCACGTGCACGACGGGCGCGAGACAGTTGGTGGTGCAGGAGGCGTTGCAAATGATGTGGTGCTTGCTGAGGTCGAGTTTGTCGTCGTTCACGCCCATGACGAGGGTGATGTCCTCGCCCTTGCCCGGGGCGGAGATAATGACTTTCTTGGCGCCGGCGGCGAGGTGACCCCGGGCCTTCTCGGCGTCGGTGAAGAGGCCGGTGGATTCGATGACGATCTGCACGCCCAGCGCGCCCCACGGCAACTCGGCGGGGGTCTTGGCGCTCACGACCTTGATCTCGTGGCCATTGACGACCAGCACGTCGTCCTCGGCCTTGTCGGGCGCGGATTTCTTGGAGCCGACGGTGCCGTTGAAGCGGCCCTGCGCGGAGTCATACTTCAGCAGGTAGGCCAGATTGTCGGCCGGCACGATGTCGCCGACGGCGACGACATCCAGTTCCTTGCCGAGCAGGCCTTGTTCGACGAGGGCGCGGAAAACGAGGCGGCCGATGCGGCCGAATCCATTGATTGCAACTTTGACTGCCATGGTGGGTGGGGGTTAAGTGAGTTCGGGAAATCAACAACAGCACCTCCCCTTTGGCAAGAGCGATAGGGTCGCGTGCACACTGTTCAGCGCGGGCAATGGCACCGCTGTGCTCTGCTTATCGCTCAGCCGTCCACAGGCTGCAACCGAGCGCGGGAACGAAGAGCTCCGGCTCCGCCTGCACTGGCGGCGGCCGGCGGCCGTTGCCGTAGAAGCACTCGTGGTCGGCCACCAGTTGCCAGCCCCAGCCGGCCGTCTCGCCGATGGGCACGCTGACGTCCTCGGTGAGCGGGTTGACCGCGAAGAGCAGCCGCCCGCCCCCGGCGCTGCCGTCAGCGTTGTAGATCAAGGCCAGTGCGGCGCGGTCCGGCGAGTGGAACGCCCGGAAAAAACCCTCCGCCGCGCGTGAGTAGTGGCGGAGCAGTTGGCCGCGCTCAGAGCGGCGGAAGGCGATCCAGTCGGCGAAATACGCGTGCGTGGCCGGGTAGCGCGCGAGGCGCCGGTAATCGAGCGCGTTCAGGTCGCCGCGCTGGTAGGAATTGCCCACGCCGTGCTTCGAGCGCAGGAAATCCTGGCCGGCCGACATCATCGGGATCCCGACCGAGGCGAACAGGATCGCCGCCATGAGGTGCGTGCGGCGCCGGTCATTGAGCGTCGGATGGAAGCCGTTGTGGCCGTCCCGCTCGGTGATCTGGTCGATCCACGTCCGGTCGTCGTGCGACTCGGTGTAGTTGACCGTCTGCGCGGGCCAGTAGGCGAAGTGCCACGGCGAACCTTTCAAGAAATACTCCAGCTTCTCCGCGGCGGCGGCCCCGTGGACGTATTCGCGCAGAAAATTGCGGTAGCCATCGTTCCACGAGGCGAAGCCCGTGGGGCGCAGTGCCGCCGCGATGTGCCCGCGGAAGCTCCACGGCTCGGCGATGAGCACGACGTCAGGCTTCACCTGTTTCAGTGCCGCCTCGATCTCGCGCAGCACATCAAAGCCGAGCAGCTCGGCCAGGTCGAAGCGGAAGCCGTCAATGCCGTAGACTTCCACGAAGTGGACCAGACTGTCGATGATCAGCCGCCGCGCCATCGCTGACCGGCAGCGCAGGTCGTTGCCGCAGCCGCTCCAGTTCATCAGCGCGCCATTGTCGCCGAGCTCAAAGTAATAGAGCTTGTCGATGCCCATCAGGTGCGCCGGCTCGCCGGTGTGGTTGTAGACCACATCGAGGATGACCGCCATGCCCTGCCGGTGGAAGGCGGCGACGAGCTCCTGCAGCTCGCGCACCTGCGTGCCGCGCGCCGGGTCGGAGCCATAGGCGCTCGCCGGAGCGAAAAAACTCACCGGCATGTAACCCCAGTGATAATCCGCGCGCGTGTGGTTGTCGAATTCGAGCACTGGCTGCAGTTCGACGGCGTTTACGCCGAGTTTTTTCAGATAAAAATCCGGACTCTCCACCCACTTGGTCAGGCCGGCAAAACCGAGCCTCTCCTCGGCGCCGAGCGCGAGCGGGGCGTGCGCGATGAGGTCGCGCACGTGCGCCTCGGCGATGACAAGGTCATGCCAGGCCGGCGTGCGGAAGGAGCGGTCGGGTTTTGCCCGCCGCGCGGGATCGAGCACGATGCCAGGCCCTTCGCGCCCGACTGTCGCCATCGCATAGGGATCGAGGATTTTTTTGTTGGGATGGAAATGTCCGAACACATCGTGCGGCCCACTGACGGAATACCAGTAGAACCATCCGTGCAGGTTGCGATTGATACGGGCCTCCCACACACCGTCGCCGCCCGGGTCGAGCTCGTAGCCGTAAGCCTTGTCTGGCACCTCGAGTCGCTCGCTGAGGAACAGCCGCACGTGCTTGGCGCGCGGGGCGAAAAGTCGGAAGGCCGTCTCGCCGCCGCGCACGACGGCGCCGAGCGGCGCGTCGGAACGCAGCTCGTGGAAAAACCGGCCGAGCCGCAGCCGCGTCTTCTGCGGAGCGTGCCCTTCGCGCAGCCAGGCGACGGAGCGCGTCTCGCTCAGGCGCAGCGGCGCGGTGGTCGTAAAGGCAAAGAGATTCCGCCCCGTGCGGTGCCGGTGCAGGCTGCGATTGTAATGGCCGGTCTCGTCGAGCGCCACGTTGGTGGCGTCGCGCGGCAGTTCGAGCCAGCGGTGTTCGCCCGTGACGAATTTGAACCGCCACGGACCTTCGCCATGAAACACCTTGGCTGGCCGGCGGACGGTGTAGACCGGCCGGCCGTCGAGTTCCTCCGGGGCCAGCCGCCAGTCGGGATTGCCCACCGCCTCCTGCCAGCCGTTGAAACTGCCGGCCACGAACACGGGTTGCTGCGCGAAGTCCGCCCAGTTGTAGTCCACGGGGTCGAGCACGAAGCAGACCTCGCCGGCCTCGGTCACGAAATAGGCCGATTCCTCAGCGTAGAGTGACGGCCCGGCGCGCTTCAGCGTGGTGAAGGCGAACGTGTTGTCGCCCGGCGCCAGCGGCGGCAGGCCCTCGCCGGTCCAGTCGCGATCGAGCTCGATCACGCCCGAGGTCACCGACGTCAGCCAGGCACGCTCGATGCGTTGGACGATCTCGGCCATGGCATCAGGGCGCGCTGCTGAATGCGGCGGCGATGGATCGGCCCTCCAGGTTGGCCGGGAGGCTCAGCCCGAGAACGTAACAAACGGTGGCACAGGTATCCTCCGTGCGCACCAAGAGGTCGGCTACCTGCGTGAGGTCGTAGCCGTGCTTCACGCCCGGGCCGCTGATAATCCATGGGATGGTGCGGCTGCGCTCATCCTCCATCACATGGGTCTTGCCCGCGCCGCCGTGGTCGGAGGAGATAATGATCAGCGTTGAGGCGCGCAGGCCGGTCTCATCAAGTGCGGTGAAAATCCGACCGATCGCCTGGTCGACCCGACCGATCGCCGCCAGTTGTTCGGCGGAACCCCAGCCAAAGTCGTGCCCGACCTCGTCAACCTCGGGCAAAAATACCCCCATCACCTCAGGCCGCAGTTGGTGGATAATCCGCACCGCGTCCGTTGTCACGGCCACGTCGGATTTGTCAGTCTCTGCCGGGATGCGCACATAATCGAGCGAGCCAGGCTGGTTGAGTGGTGTGAACTTGGATTTTCCGGTGACAAGCGCCGTCGAGTAGCCTGCCTCGTGTGCCCGTGCGAACAAGGTGGGCACGGCGGGGTAGACGGGCTCCTTGAACGGCAGGGGGTCGTTCCAGAGTATCTTGTGACGGCGGGGGGTGGCGCCCGTGAGCATGCTCACATGCGAGGGCAGTGTGTTGGCCAGCGGGGTCGTGCGCGCCCACATCGTGTAGCTGCCCTGCGCCATGAGCCGACGCAGCACCGGCGCCTCAGCCAGCAACAGCCGGTCGGGGCGCAGGCCGTCAACGGCGATGATGAGCACGTGCTCGATGGCCGGGATGGGCCGGGTGGGCTTGGCGGCGGGGACCGGAGTCTGCGCCGCGCTCGCGCCGGCCATCGCCGCAAGCAGGATGCCGAGAAGAAATCGCTTCATTCGCCTCCACCCTAGCCGGCGACATCCGGCTGTCGAGTCTCGCGCGGCGGGTTGACAAAATCGTCACCCGGCGAACTGCTAGGTGCATGTCCCGCGAGCGCATCCTCGTCGCCATGTCGGGCGGAGTCGACAGCTCCGTCGCCGCGCTCCTGCTCCAGCAGCAGGGGCACGACGTCGTCGGCGCCTACATGAAGAACTGGATCAACGAAGACAAGGTCACAGGCCACTGCCCGTGGTTGCAGGACATCGAGGACGCCCGCGCCGTCGCCCGGAAAATCGGCATTGAATTCCGCATCGTCAACCTGATGCAGGACTACCGTCGGCTCGTCGTGGACTACCTGCTCGACGGCTACCAGCGCGGCCTGACGCCCAACCCCGACGTGATGTGCAACGCCCGCGTGAAGTTCGGTGGGTTCGCCGCCTACGCCCGCGCCGAGGGTTTCGCAGCCGTCGCCACGGGTCACTACGCGCGGCGGGTCGAGGAGGCGTCCGTGGTAGGCCAGGCCGCCGACCGGGCCACCCGCTCGACGAGCGGGTCTACATTCGCCCTGTTCGAGGGCGTGGACCAAAACAAAGACCAGTCCTACTTCCTCGCCCTGCTCTCGCAGGCGCAGGTGCGCGTCGCGCGCTTCCCCATCGGGCACATGAATAAACCCGAGCTACGCAAAACCGCCGCCGAGGCCGGTCTGCCCACGGCACAGAAGAAGGACAGCCAGGGCATCTGCTTTATCGGCGAGGTGAAGATGACCGACTTCCTCCGCGCCTACGTGCCCGAGCATCCGGGTCCCATCGTCCGCGCGACCGACGGCGTCCTGCTCGGCGAGCACCGCGGGCTGCACTACTACACCATCGGCCAGCGCCGGGGCATCCGCATCCCGTCGAACACGGACCACGAGGCCTATGTCGTCGTCGGCAAGCGCGCGAGCGACCACGCGCTGTTGGTGGCGTTCGACCAGACCGACGCGCCCGGCTTGTGGACGAGCGAGTGCCGCGTGCACAGCATGAGCTTCAACGGCGCGCCCATCACGGAGCGTCGCCGGCTCGAGGCTCGCGTGCGCTACCGCGATCCCCGTGTGCCAATCAAGTTCACTCCCGAGCCCGGCAACACCGCCCACATCAAATTCGAAGCGCCCCAGCGTGCACTCGCCTCCGGTCAGATTCTCGCGCTCTACGACGGCGAGAAGCTGCTAGGTGGCGGGGTGTTCGGCTGAGGGCCAACTACCGAACCAAAATCGACACACGGTGTCCGGGTGTCATTTTGCAAAACATCCCACCCTATCATGCCCGATCAAAAAAACAGGGATCCGCTGCATGGCGTCACCCTTGAGATAATTCTTACGCGCCTCGTGGAGCATTACGGCTGGGCGGAGATGGGGCGCATGGTCGAGATCCGCTGCTTCAATTTCGACCCCTCCATCAAATCGAGCCTGCAGTTCCTCCGCAAAACCCTTTGGGCACGCAAGAGGGTGGAAGACCTCTACGTCGACATCGCCCCTCGGTGGAATCCATCTGACCAGCAGCCCTAGTAGTGCGCGCCCAAAAATTTTCCCAACCCCACCCTCCCATGATCCTAGGACTCCGCACAGCAAAATATCCCGTCCCGGACCTTGCCTTGGGCAAGGCCTGGTATGCGCGTGTCTTCGAGCGCGCGCCTTACTTTGACGAACCGTTCTATGTCGGCTTCTCCATCGGCGGCTTTGAACTGGGCCTCGTTCCCGACGAAATACCCAGCCCGGCCGGACAACAGGCGCTCTGGGGCGTGACCGACATCGCCGCGGAGGTGGCGCGCTTGCGCGCGCTATACGTTGGCCCGATCGGCGAGATCACTGACGTCGGCGGCGGCATCAAGGTCGTGAATATCACTGACCCGTTCGGTAACGTGCTGGGCCTGATCGAAAATCCCCACTTCAATAAGTCGCAGGTGGAATGACGCGACGGTGTCGGGTCAACTCCGGCGACGGTTCACTTCAGCGTCCAAGGTAGCAAACTGAGGGCGAAGCCGAGGAAGACGGGGGCGGGGGCGATCCCCGTGGCCGTGGCGATAGAATTTGCGGCGGTAGATAGTGAAACCAACTGGCCGCGGGCCTAGAGCATATTCTAATTAGATAGACGCAGAGCGATTGCTCGAGTATGGTGGATCTTATGAGGAACCCATCATGAGACCATTGAGTGAGGATTTGCGGCTGCGGATCATCGCCGCGCGGGC
>JAHFTD010000145.1 GCA_023269565.1 Opitutaceae bacterium
GACCAATCCTACTCGATGATGCGGCATCTGCAACCTATCCCGGCACCCATAGTGCCGCCTCATGCTGGGGAGGGCCACCTAACGATAAGGAATCTATCCCGCGTGCTCCGCTGGCGTGGGTGTGCCGTGTCCGGCTGGACGTGCGGGCGGAGCACGCGGGATAGATTCTTGTTGGACTGAACCGCGGCCCGCTCAGCTATGGGGTTTCAGCACGGCCACGGGGCTATTCTGGCCTGACGGTCGGCCTGCTGGCAAGCGTGTTTTCGGCCGTGGCGCGGCTGACCGGTAGTCGCTTGGCCCGCGGGCGGCGCCAGTCCAGGGGCAGCGCCGACCCCGGCGCGCAGCTGGAGCGCAGTGGCGCGGCCCACCATGGATTCCGCCGCCACATCGCTTACGAGGTGTCGGCGGCTGCCGCCGCGGTGGGCGGCAGCGGCAGCCGGACGCAATGCTGCCCGCCGCAGTGCGGGCAGCGGCGGTCGCGGGCCGGTTCGATGGCCGGCGGGCGGCCCACCTCTTGCAGCCGCGCCGCAACGCCGGCCCGCAGCAGCAGCCGGCGGCACTGCGTCAGCTTCTCTTGCCGCTGCCGATTGGCCAGCAGGCCGTAGTGCCGGATCTTGACGAAACCCTTCGGCAAGACGTGCTGCACGAAGCGGCGCAAAAACTCCTCGGCCGACAGCGTCAGCGTCTTGTGGCGGTGGTCATCGGCGTAGTCCTTGTAGCGGAAGGTGACCCGGCCGTCTTCGAGCTTCACCAACCGCTGATTGCTGATGGCGACGCGGTGGGTGTACCGCGCCAGGTACTTGAGAACTTGCTCCGGGCCGCCGAAGGGCGGCTTGGCGTAAACTACCCACTCCTTGGCGTACAGCGGCGCCAGCCAGCGGGCGAAGGCATTCCGGTTGGCACAGGGGGCGAGCCGTCCCCGGAAAACGAGCTTGCCGGCGTGGTGGGCCTGGCGCAAGCCGTCCAGGAACTTGCCGCGAAAGACCCGGCTGAGCACGCGCACCGGCAGGAAGAAGCCGGGCCGGCACGCAACCCAGCGCGGCGATGCATCGACGACGCCTTGCGCGTTGCAGGACAGGCCGCCGCCGCTAACCACGCCATGGACGTGCGGATGATGGTGCAGGTTCTGGCCCCAGGTATGCAGGACCAGGAGCACGCCCACCTGGGCGCCGAGACGTTTGGGGTTGGCGGCCACGGCGCGGAGCGTGGCCGCCGCGGCCTGGAAGAGCAGGTCATACAGGATCGCCGGGTTGGCCAAAGCCAGCTCGGACAACTCGGCCGGCAGCGTGAAGACGACATGGTGATACTCGACCGGCAGCAAGTGCTCGGCTTCGCGTTCGAGCCAGCGGGCGCGAACCAGGGCCTGGCACTTGGGGCAGTGGCGGTTGCGACACGAGTTGTAGGCGATGCGTTCGTGGCCACAGTCCAGGCAGCGCTCGACATGTCCGCCCAGCGCCGCCGTGCGGCAGCGGGCCAGGTCGCGCAGCGCCTGCTTCTGGGTCCGACCCAGGATGCCGCCCCACTTCGCCCGGAAGGCTTCGCCATGCTCCCGAATCACGTCCGCCACTTCCACCGCCGGCCGCTCGCAAGCGACGGCGGCAGTCATGGCTGGCCCTCCCGGGTCGGCGCGATGGGCGCGGTCGCCGGCAGCACCGGCCGCGCCGGCAGGACCAGCCCTTCGAGCAGTTGCGGCAACTGCTGCAAGCGGCGCATGCTGACATGCAGGTACTTCGCCGTGGTGTTGAAGTGGCTGTGGCCCAAGAGCGCTTGCACGCTCAGCAGATCGACGCCGGCTTCGAGCAGGTGAGTGGCGAAGCTGTGCCGCAGCGTGTGCGGCGTGATGTGCTTGCCCAGCTGGGCCCGCCGCGCCGTCCGCCGGCAGAGGCGTTGCACCGCTCCGTCGGTCAACGGCTGCAACGGCTTGACCCCGGCAAACAGCCAGGTCGCCGGCCGGCACTCCCGCCAGTAGGCCCGCAACACCGCCAGCAACCGCGGCGACAGCGGCACGAACCGTTGCTTCTGGCCCTTGCCCTGCCGGATGTGCAGCACCAGGCGGGCGCTGTCGATGTCGCGGACTTCCAGGCCCAGCAGTTCCTTCAGACGCAGCCCGCACGAGTAGGCCACGTCCAGCAGCGTACGGTCGCGGCCCGGCAATGCCGCGTCGAGCAAGCACAGCACTTCTTCCGGGCTGAGCACGACCGGCAGCGTCCGCGGCCGCTTGGCGAACGGCAGATGGCGGATGACATCGGCCCGGCCCAGCGTCACCTGGTACAGGAAACGCAAGGCACACACGGCCTGGTTGAACTGGCTCCACGAGACCTGCCGGGCCAGCAGATGCTGTTGATAGGCGCGAATCTCCTCCGGGCCGAGCAGCTCCGGCGAACGGCCGAAGTGCCGGGCGAACAGCGCCACACGCAGCACATAGGTCTCGATGGTTCGCGGCGATTTGTTGCGCAGCCGCAGATCGTCGATGTAACGTTGGCGTAGCGGAGTCATGACTGGTTCTCCACGAACAAGGCCCACGCGCCGGGTCTCCAGCCCAGCATAAGCCCGTGTGGAGAACGATCGCCTCACCACCTCCGCAGAAAAACAACGGCAGACAAGAAGACAGGATCCAAGACCACCGCGTAGCGGTTTAGTTCAACGATAAGGATAAGCTGCGGGGGCCGCCTGGAAGACCTTCGTGCCGCGCGAAACCAATATGGCGGCCCCGGTCAGCTTCATCCGTTGGTTAGGCCCGAACGCCGTCGGGCAATGACACTGGTCGGACGAGTCGAACGGGCTGGTTACCTGGGAAGGTCCGACTCCCTTCAGTGTACGGCCCCATCAGCCGGGTACCGTCGGCGTCCGCCAAATGCCAAGCGCCGCCGACGCACGCAAGCCACCAGTAGGGGTCTTGCGGGTCCAGGTCGCCGGCGAATGGATAGACGCTGCACAGACAATTGACCACGAGGCGCCGAGATAGCCAATCGGCAATCCGCAAGTCAGGATATTCACCCAGTCCGCATTCGTCGCGGCAGACACGACAGTTCAGCGAACAAGGCCAATCGGGATCGGGGGTGGGTTCAATTGTGGCCCAAAGCGCTCCTGGTTCGTCAGGGAGTTCTGAAAGGCTGTTCGCGACGTC
>JAHFTD010000075.1 GCA_023269565.1 Opitutaceae bacterium
TCAAGCAGACCTCGCACCTCGGCACCACGCTCTATGTCGGGGCCCTCTTCGAGCGCGTGACCACGGGCACGCTCGTCGAGGACAAGCACTACATCGTCGCTCCCACCGGCCGCGTGGCCGTCTACACCGCCCGCAACGACATGACCGGCGACACCCGCTGGTTCCACACCGACGGGCTGGGCTCGATCACGGCGGTGACCAACGAGTTTGGCGGCATCGTCAAGCGCTTCGCCTTCGACGCCTGGGGCCGGCGGCTCAATCCCTCCACCAACGGCGTGATCGACTCGACGACCAACGGGAAGTTCACGCGCGGGTTCACCGACCACGAACAGCTCGACGACCTCGGCTTGATCCACATGAACGGACGGGTCTAGGTGGAGAGGGCTTGCCGGTGGCCTCGGCCTTGGATTTGGGACGAGGGATTGACCCCGTTTTGACCCTCAGATCGGACTTGATGCCGGAGGGCGGTTTCGTTTAAGGAATCAGGGGTCAGCTTAATCGGGCCAGGAAACCATCATGGCCATGAATAAGCTCCATCTCCTCCGGCTCGGCGCGTTCCTCGGTGCGGTGATCGCGGCGCAGGCTCAGACCCTCAGCTCCGCCTTGACCAGCGGCGCGCAAAGCTGGAACACCGACGCCAACTGGACTTCGCCCGCGACCTTTCCCAACGCCACCGATGCCTCGGCCACCTTCGGCACCACGCTCACCGGCGCGATGAGCGTCAGCCTCGGGCAGGCGATCACCGTCGGTTCGATCAGCATCACCAACGCCGCGACCACGGCGGCCAGTGCCCTGACCGTTGCCAACGGGACGGGCGGCTCGCTCACTTGGGATGTCTCCACCGGCAACGCGGCGCTGACCATCGCCGCGGGCGGCACGTCGACCACCGTCTTTAGCGCGTCGAGCACGCTGAACGACCGGCTGCTCCTTACCGTCAACAACACCACGGCCACGGGCGCCTCGGGCGCGCTCTCCTACACCGGCACGCTCGCGGGCAGTGGTGGCATCACCAAGGAAGGCGGGGGCATGATGACTTTCTCCACGGGCGCCAAGTCCTACACCGGCTCGACCATAATCAATGCCGGAATTCTCCGGCTCACCATCACGGGCGTGCCCAACGCGACCTCGGCGGCGACCGTTAACACCGGCGGCCAGCTGCAGCTCGATTCCACCGGCACCCGCTCCTACACCCTGGGCTCCAGCTCTGCGACGGTGCTGACGCTGAACGGCACAGCCGGTTCCGCGGGGGCCCTCCGGCAAAATCCCACCGGCGCCAGCGATCTCGCCACGGTGACAAACAACCTCAACTTGGCCAGCGAGGCGGCGGTGTTCGCCAACGGCAGCTCGACCCTGACGCTCAGCGGCGGACTGAGCGGGTCGGGCAACCTGGTGAAGCAGGGCAGCGGCACGGTTGTCCTTTCCGGGGCCAACAGCGGTTTCACCGGCGGCACGCGGATCGAAAATGGCGCGCTCACGGTCAATGCCGGCTCCGCTCTCGGCAGCGGCGCCTTGCAACTGGGCCAGACCGCGGGCGCCACAACGACGCTCAATCTCAACAACACCGCGCAAACCGTCGGCGGTCTCTCGACCAATTGGACCGACACTAGCGGGACGCGCGCCCAGACCATCAATCTCGCCGGTGGCCACACGCTCACTATCGTCCAGTCCGGTCCCACCACCTTCGGCAATGGCGCCGTGGCGACACTTACGGGCAAACTCACGGGCGCGGGCGCAATCGCCCTTGATGCAGCCAGCACCGGTGCGCTTACGCTCACGGGCAGCAATGACTACACGGGCGGCACAACGCTCAACGGTGGCACGCTCGTGCTCGGCGCGGCCGGCGCGCTGCAAAACGCCACCGGCACACTGACCGTCAGCGGCGGCACGCTCACCAGCACCGTCAGCTCCGCCACCCTGGGTGGAAGTTTGAATCTGTCCGCCGGGCTGATCGAGCCAAACGGCACAAACGCCGGCAGTCTGACTCTGGCGGCGGGGAAGAATTTTTCCATGAACGGTGGCACGCTCGAGCTGCAACTCGGCACCGCCTACGACCAGTTGCTGGGCAATGGCGGTGTGGTCGGCATCACCGGGGGCACGCTGGCCCTCGATGTCAGCGGTTCAGGCTTCGGCTACGACCAGAATTATCCAATCTTCAGCGGATTCTCGAGCATCACTGCGACCGGCCTCGCCATCAACGGCTACGACGACGCGCTCTATATCGCTCTGCTCGACCCAGCCACCGGCGTCCTCAGCTTCACCGCGGCAATTCCAGAACCCGCGGCGTGGGTCGCCATCGCCGGCGGCATCGCGCTGGTGGCCGTGGGCTGGCATCGCCGGCGGAGAAGGAGAATCGGGTTTGCTGCGCCGGCAGCCGGGCGAGCCGGGTTTTCGCCGTTGCTTCAACCACCCTCCGAGTAAAAGTCCGGGGCATGACCCGTGAAGAGCGCGCCCGTTTCATCGAGCACCGGTTGGCCGAGCTGTATCCGGAGACACCGATTCCGCTCCGGCACAAGGATCCCTATTCGTTGCTCGTGGCCGTGCTGCTCTCGGCGCAGTGCACCGACAGGCGCGTCAACGATATCACGCCGCACCTGTGGGCCGTGGCCGACACGCCACAACTGATGGCGAAAGTGCCGGTGGCGAAGATAGAGGCCATCATCCGGCCGGGCGGACTCGCGCCGCAGAAGGCGAGGGCGATCTCGGCGATGGCGCAACTGCTGGTGGAGCGACATCACGGGAAGGTGCCGCGGACTTTCGAGGAATTGGAAGCGCTGCCCGGCGTGGGCCACAAGACGGCCTCGGTGGTCATGGCGCAGGCCTTCGGCGTGCCGGCCTTTCCGGTCGACACGCACATTCACCGGTTGGCGCAGCGCTGGAAACTGACCAGCGGCCGCAGCGTCGTGCAGACGGAGCGCGACTTGAAGAAACACTTTCCGCGGGAGCACTGGAACCAACTGCACCTGCGGATGATTTATTACGGGCGCGAGCATTGCCCCGCGCGGGGCTGTGACGGCACGGGGTGCGGGATTTGCCGGGGGTTGTTTCCCCAGCGAAGCCGGGGCGTAAAAACCCGGTAAATAAAACATGATTGATTCGCCTCGCGCTCCGGTTATCCGTCGGCTTCCCACTGCCGGACGCTTAGCTCAGTTGGTTAGAGCACTAGTATCACACACTAGGGGTCACTGGTTCGAGCCCAGTAGCGTCCACCAGCCCAGCAGCACGGCCGGGATGAGACGAGGGGCCGGGCAATCCAACTGCTCCGGTGAACGGGAGTGAAATATCATGCAAGGTCTTGCACTATGCGGTTCCAGTCCCATGCTCCTCCGCCATCGGAAGCCGCCACGAAACACACACGAGAACGCACCCTCCCATGAATAAACCGATCTGCCTTCCACTGGGTCTATTGCTGATGCTGGGCGCGCTCCCGGCCAGGGAATTCAAACTAGGAGACAACCGCTGGGAAATCAAAACCTCGATTTCCGGGCGCGCCTTTGTGGACGACGACGTGGTGGTGGAGTTCGCCGATTTCATCGCGCTGCCCGATCCCGTGCCCAATCCAAAAAAGAACGACCCGGAATACCAGAAAAAATTCTATCCCGAATTTGAAAACAAGCCCGGGCTCCGGGAGGGAGACATCGTCACCGTGCGGGGCTGGTTGCACCTGGTGTCCTTGGAGGACGACGGCGATTACAAGATGCAGATCAGCGACGATCCTGATCTGGGCTACAAATGCATCCTGGCGCGGGTGCCGTTGAACGACGCGAAATTTGTCAAGACCACGCTGTTGCGCGCCCGGCTCAATGATATCCGCCAGCAGTTGAGCGTCGCCGCCACCGGGTATGTCTATTATTTGGCGCGCGAAGGCGGCACCACCGTGCTTAAGCGCCGCGAGGCGGCCGAGGCCGGGACGCTCATCTCCCCCTCGTTGCAGGTCGAGGTCACCGGGCAGCTTTTTTATGATAACGGCCTGATTGACGAGAAGCAGAAGGCAAAGAAGGGCATGCGGGCGGCCACGCACTGGACGCTGCATCCTGTTTCCAATCTGAAGTTCATCAGTGAATGATTTCCGGACGCGGGGACCGGCCGGCTTTGGTGCCGCATTCCTTGGCGGCGTTGTGTTGATCATGAAACCTCTTCCGTTCCTCCTTGCGGTGGCGATACCGCTCCAGGCCGCTGTTCCCGTCGAGCTGCTCCTGCTCAACGGCAGCATTTACACGCTCGATTCCGCGCAGCCGCGCGCCGAGGCCGTCGCCGTGCGCGACGGGAAGGTGGTCTTCGTCGGCAGTAACGCCGACGCGGAAAAAATCCGCACCGGCGCCAAACGGGTCATCAACCTCGCGGGCAAAACACTCCTGCCCGGCCTCAACGATGCGCACATGCACCTCGGTGGCGTCGGCTTTCGCGAGCTGGAGTTTAATCTTGAAGGCACCACCGGCATCGCCGACTTGCGCGCGAAGTTGCAGGCCCGCGTCGCGCTGACCGGTCCGAAGAAATGGATCGCCGGCCGCGGCTGGATCGAGACGCATTGGACGCCGTCCGCGTTCCCGACCCGGCAGGACCTCGATGATCTCACGCCCGACAATCCTGTCGTGCTGACGCGCGCCGACGGTCATGCCATCCTCGCCAACAGTCTCGCGTTGAAACTCGCCGGCCTCGATCGCAGCACGCCGAATCCGACCGGCGGGGAAATCCTGCGCGACCCGCGCACCGGCGAGGCCACCGGCATGCTCATCGACAATGCCATGACTCTCGTGCGCCGGCTTGTGCCGCCGCCGACGGAGTCCGAGGTCGCGCACGCGCTGATTGTTGGCGCCGACCGCGAGATCGCGCTCGGCTGGACCGGGGTCCAGAATGCCGGCCACAGCCGCGAGGAAGCTGACTTGCTACGCCGGCTCGTCGCCGAGGGTAAGATCAAACTCCGCATCTACGATGCATTGAGCGGGCCGGGCCCCTCGACGATGGCGGTGGAATCCTCCCCCACGCGACCCGGCCGGGGCAGCGCCGCGGAGGATCTGTTTACACGCGGCCCGGTTATCGGCGAGAACGCCGGCCGCTACACCCGGCGCGGCGTCAAACTCTACATCGACGGTTCGCTCGGGGCGCGCGGCGCGGCGCTTCTCGCGCCGTATGCCGACCGGCCGGATACCAGCGGCCTGCTGATGCAAACCGAGACGGAGATGCTGCCGTTCCTCGAGGACGCGCTGCGCAAGGGGATTCAAATCCAGACCCACGCCATCGGCGACCGCGGCAACCGGATGATGCTCGATCTCTACGAAAAGGCTTTCGCCGCCGTGCCGCCAGCACAACGCGCCGTGGCCGAGCCGCGCTGGCGGATCGAGCACGCACAGATCATCAGCCCTGCTGACATTCCGCGCTTCGCAACGCTGGGGATTATCGCATCGATGCAACCGTCGCACGCCATCGGCGATTTGTTCTTTGCCCCGGGCCGACTGGGCAAGGACCGGCTGGCCGGCGCGTATGCATGGCAGGCCCTCCTGCGGTCGGGCGCGGTGGTCGCGGCGGGCTCCGACGCACCCGTCGAGCGCGGCGAGCCGATGATTGAGTTCTACGCCGCCGTCGCGCGCCGTTCGTTGGATGGTTTCGCCAACGACGACTGGCATCCGGAACAGCGGATGACACGCGAACAGGCGCTGCGCGCCCTGACGCTCGACGCGGCCTATGCGACATTCGAGGAAAAAGTGCGCGGCAGCATCGAGGTGGGGAAGTGGGCCGACTTCACCGTGCTGTCAGCCGACATCATGCGGATCCCCGAGCCGGAAATCCTGAAAACCCGCGCCCTGATGACGATTGTCGGAGGCGAAGTGGTGAGCGAATCGCGCTAGCTCTTCTTCGGTGGCGGGGCTTCCAGTTTTTCCAGGAAGCGGCGGGCGGCGGGGAAATCGGGCACCTCCTCCAGAATTCTGTGACCGATGATGCGCGCGCTGTCCCGGTCGCCGCGCTGCTCGGCTTCGCGGGCCAGCTCGAGGGCCCGGATGGATTCGGTCTTCCGGTAGCGGAGGCGCTGGCCGACGAGGTAGGCGGTTTCGAGTTTGTTGCCGAGTTCGAAATTGAGGCGGATTTCCCGCCAGTCGAGGTCGTCGGCCGCCGAGGACAGCCAGGCGGGGGCGGCCCGACGGGTTTGCCGCAGGAGATCGGCGGCGGCCGCCCACTTCCGGCCGGTCATCAATTCGGTGATCTGGCTGGTGAAAGCCTCGGCGGTGATCGGTGGCGCCGCCGGCGCGGCCGGCAAGGGCGCCGCGACAACAGGTTTCGGTAGAGGCCGGGGCGGGGTAAGGCGTGGTGCCGCTTGGGCGATTTCCTTCAGCTTCTGCCCCGCCAGGTCGCGACTGTTCCTCAGACTGGTGCTGTGAGTGTAGGCGGTGAGACCAGCCTCGGCGACCGTTTGCATCGCGGACCAGCGCTGGGTGGTGGCCAGGGCGTCGAGGGACGTCTGATAAACAGGGAGCGACAGGCCGACTTGCCGGATGAGGAGGGCGAGTTTCTCCTCTTTCTCGGGGGTGCCGTGCCGGATGACATCGACCAGAATGCGCAGCCAGTTGCGGAAGTATTCATCCTGGGCCGCAGGGGGGCGGGAGCGCAGGCCCAGGTATTCGGCGAAACTGTGCTCCACTCCCGGCACGTCGCCTCGCCGCAGCTGGGTCTGGATCAGAGTGACCAGAATGCCCGCGGTTTGCGGCAAGTTGAGCTCCTTCGCTTCGGCAAAGCAGATCTGGATCAGCTCAGGGCTGAGCAGGATGGCAAAACGCTGGGCAGCCAGGGCAAGAAGGGCCGGTGTATTGCTGAAAATATTAACGCTGGCGCGCAAGGCGGTCAGTGCCTGGTCGTGGCGGCCGGCCAGCCAGAACTCGGAAACCACAAACGCCTGGATTTCGGGATTGATCGGCTGCCGGCGGGCAAGCTCGCGCAAGGCCTGCTCCATCGCGTCGAGCTGACCGTTTTTCCGACTGGCCGTGGAAATTATTTGCAGCCCATACTCGGGGGCGTCGGGATGGGTTTGCCGCCAGTGCCGCGCGAAACCGACGGCTTCGGGAGCTCGGTTCAGCCCGCAGAGCGCGAGCACCCGCAGCTCAGCGCCACGAAAGTAGTCCTGGAAGTCGGGTTGGTCGAGCAAGGCGAGGGCGTCAGCGAAGCGTTGCAACGCCAGAAGCGTCTCGGCTTTTTTGGCCAGCACCATTGTTCTCGTGGTTGCTGGCAGCCGGGCCAGCCGGAGCGAATGGTTGCACGCGGCGAGGACGAGGCCGGTATCATCCATGAGGGCGGCGTAATCGAACAAGGCGGCCAGATAGCTGGGTGGGGGAGGCTGCTCCCCCAGGCCGCCCAGCAACACGGCACGCAAAAGGCGGTAATTTCGGAACTGGGCGTAGAGCCTGGCCAGCTCCAGCCTGGCGGTTAGATTTTGCGGGAAGCGAGCCAGCCCGGCGTTTAATTTCATTATCCCCAAAGGCAGCCGGCCGGCGCGCAGATCACCCCGGCCCTCCTCGAGGTAGCCCGCGGCGCGCAAGGAGCGCAAGTCCGACCAATGCCAGGGCAGCAGGAGATCGATGAACCGGATCTTGTTGTAGGGATTTTGATCCAGCCACAGTGACAGTCCGCCTGCGGCCAGCAGATAACCGGAAATTGTGGATATTCCGAGCCAGCGCAGCAGCACGGAGGCGTTGAGTTTGATGGTCAGAGGGGCGCCCGGCAGCCCATTATCATGGTAAATCTGCACGAGTCCGCGGAGCTTGCGCACCTTAGGACCCGCTTTCTCTTCCCATACCAGTTTGAACAACAGGGGCATGCCTCAGCGTAGATTCATCACGGCGAAAAGCTACCGGAGCATTCCCGGAAAGCTCAACGCCAGAGTTTTCCCCATCGGGTTTCGGCAAATTTTGGTCAGGGCTGCTTCCGTGGCCGGTGCGTGGCCGCATCGAAACAGGAATGAACACAGTGTTAGCAGCGTTGTTGGCCGGCTTCATGCGGATCCCTGAGCTTGGGATATTGAAAGCCGTCGGCCGGAAGGTGATCTCCAACGGCCGCCGAGCGTGGAAATGGCGAAGCCCGTGGCGGTTGCGCGCACGGGCTTCGTGGGTGCAGGGGCGGGATTTGAACCCGCGATCCCGCCTTGCGGGATTATGAGTCAACTGGCAGGCCCGTAATCAGATAAAATCCATTTCCGCCTTTCTGTCGTTTGAGTAGGTTTTCGAGTTTTCGCGCGTCAGACAACGGAAGACCCTTGCTTTCCCAGACTAGCGCCCAAGGACCTTTTGCCCGGGTCCATCGACTCACTCCAGTGTTATGTTCGTGAAGACGGCGCGAGAGGTCTTCGCTCAAGCCGATGTATTTGCGGCCGCCAATATTGCGCAAGACGTAGACGTGGTATTCGGGCATAAAAAACCCTTGGGTTTTGGCCCAAGGGTTCTGAATTGGGTGCAGGGGCGGGATTTGAACCCGCGACCTTCAGGTTATGAGCCTGACGAGCTACCAGGCTGCTCCACCCTGCAGTGAAGGGAAGGGGCAACGTGCAAACGGCCCGTCGCCCTGTCAACGGCGATTTTCGCATTAACCCAGAATGGACTTGCCAAGGGATGGGCCGCTCTGTCTTTTCGCCCCTTCCTGTTCCTTCCCACCACCCTGCAACCCGCCGGGCCCGGCTCCCCTGACAGGAGGGAATCGGGACCGCGCAAACAGTCACGATCGCAAGGCGGCCCGGTTGGCTTGCCTGTGTGTCGCCGATACATCGATCCCATGAACATCACTCCCAAAGACCTGCTCGACGCAGGCGTCCACCTTGGCCACCAGACCAAGCGCTGGAACCCCCGCTCCAAGCCCTACGTGTTTGGTCACCGCCAGGGCATTACTATCATCGACCTCGAGAAGACGCACTTTGCTCTTGAGAAGGCCTGCCAGTTCCTCGAGCAGCTCGCCGCCGCGGGCGACGACATCCTGCTGGTCGGCACCAAGCGACAGGCCCAGGAACTCATCCGCGAGGCCGCCACCGCCACCGGCATGCCCTACGTCACCAACCGTTGGATGGGCGGCTCGCTCACTAATTTCGAGACCATCAAGAAATCCCTCGCGAAGTATAAAAAATACCAGCAGATGGACGCCAGCGGTGAGCTCGGCAAGCTTGCCTCCAAGGAGGAGTCCGCCATCCGCCGCGAAATGGCCCGCATGACCCGCAACTTCGACGGCATAGCCAACCTCGCCGGACTGCCGGGAGCCATTTTCGTGATTGATGCCGGCTACGAGGAGATCGCCGTGCGCGAAGCCAAGCGGATGAGCATTCCCTGCATCGGCCTCGTCGACACCAATTCCGATCCGACGATGCTCTCCCATCCCATCCCGGGCAACGACGACGCCACCAAGTCGATCCGCATCATCGTCGACACCGTGGTCACCGCGATCCAGGCGGGCCTCGCCCACCGCGAGTCGCGCCGCGTCGCCCGCGCCGAATCCCAGACCGCCCCCGGAGCTGGCGCCGCCCCCACCGAGATCGACCTTGAGAAGGTCGCCCTGCCCGGCAACCTGAAGGGCCTGGTCGAGGACGAAACCGAGAAGCCCGCCACGGCCCCGCGCAAACGCCCCAGCCGCACCGGCGCCAAGAAATCCGCCGTCAGCACCGACGACGTCTGAACCACCGCATTGTTTTCCTTATGGCTACCGTTACCACCCAGTTAATTTCCGAGCTCCGCGAAAAAACCGGCGCCGGGCTGCTCGACGTCAAGAAGGCGCTCGACGAGGCGCAGGGCAACCTGGAGCAGGCCGAGACAATTCTCCGCAAAAAAGGCGTTGCTTCCGCCGCCAAGAAGGCCGGCCGCTCGACCTCCGAGGGGCTCGTCGAATCCTACATCCACGTCGGTGGCAAGGTCGGCGTGCTCGTCGAGGTCAACTGCGAGACTGACTTCGTGGCGAAGACCGACGACTTCAAGACGTTTTGCCGCGACATCTGCCTGCAGATCGCGGCCGCCAGTCCCGTCTACGTCCGCCGCGAGGAAGTGCCCGAGGCCGAGCTGGCCAAGGAACGCGACATCGCCGCCGCACAGCTGCAGGGTAAGCCGCCCGCCGCCGTGCAGAAGATCGTCGAGGGCAAGCTCGAGAAATTCTACTCGCAGGTCTGCCTGCTGGACCAGCCGTTCGTGAAACAGCCCGAGAAGACCATCAAGGATGTCCTTACCGAAAAGATCGCGAAGCTCGGCGAGAACATGCAAGTCCGCCGCTTCGTGCGCTTCCAGCTCGGCGCCTGAGCGGCCGCAGCGCGATTGATTTCCGGGACGCCCCGCCGCAACGTGGGGCGTTCCGTTTTATGAAGATCACCCAAGGCCAGATCCTCGCCCGCGGGCTCACGCATCGCTGCCCCAACTGCGGCGGCAAGACGCTCTTCCCTTCCGCCTCCTCGCTCCGGCTGAACTCAGCATGCCCGCGCTGCGGCCTGAAGCTGGAGAAGGACGAGGGGTTTTTCCTTGGCGCCATGTCGCTCAACTACGGCGTGACGCTCATTTTCTTTCTTACGCCCGTGGCGTTGCTCTGGTATCACGGCCGGCTGGGCGACACCGCCGCCATCGTGCTGGCATTGATCGCCTCGCTCGTCGTGCCGCTGTTGCTCTATCGCTCGTCGCGCAGCTGGCAGCTGATGCTGTATTATTTCTTTCTGCCGCAGCACCTGCCCGCCAACCGCCGCGAGCTCAGCGGCCATGAGGACGAGAACGTCTGACTGTGGTGCGGCGAACTGCTTCCAGCCAGTATTCCTGACGTCTTGGGCGGAAAGAAAGGTGCTTTTGCCGCAGATTTATTGAACCGGCCAACCCGTCGTTGCATTGCCCTGCCAGCGCCGTTATCCGGTGCACACACAACAGATGACTACGAATTTGCACCGCGGGCTGCTGGGCGTTGGCTTCGCCTTGTTGGGTGGAGTAACCGCATGGTGCTGGCACGGCCGTCCGACAGCTGAGATTGTGCGGCGCGAACCGGACGTCTTACGGGTCGCCTATACCGGTCGGTTGGATCCGGAGCCGCAGTCTGAGTCGCCGGCCCCGGCGTCGTTCCCGCGCAATTTTCTGACGTTGAGTCTCTGGGAAGGCCTCGTGGAAACCAACCCGCGGACCGGCGAGCCGGTGCCGGCGATGGCGAAATCGTGGAGCCTCTCGGCGGATCGCCTCACCTTGGTCTTGGAGTTGAGGGATGATGCGCGCTGGACAACTGGTGATCCGGTTGTCGCCGAAGATTTCTTGCGCGCTTGGCGCCGGCTGCTGGGTCGGCGCAACGCGCAGGCATTGTTTTTCCTCGCGGGCGCCGCGGAATTTGCCCGGACCCCGGCCATTGGTTTCGAGCGGGTGGGGGTGCGGGCGACGGGCCCGCATACGCTGGAGTTGCGCCTGCAGGTTCCGCTCGCATCGGTGATGTCGGAATTGGCGAATCCCTTGTTGGTGCCTTTGCATGCGACGACCCCGGCCGTGCTTGACGGCGGCGTCTACCGCGACCGGCCGGCGGCGCTGGTCACCAATGGTCCGTTCAAGTTGGTGCGGATCAATGCGGATGGCTTCTGGCTCGAGCGCAACGTGCAGTTCCGCGAGGCCGCCCAAGTCCGGCTCGGCGGCGTGCGTCTGGTGCAGGCCGACACGCCCGAGATCGCCTGCATGCAGCTGGACGCCGGCGTGGTCGACTATTTCGGACCGTTGCCCACCGGACCGCTGGACGTGGTGCCGTTGCGTCCCGGGGTCGTTCGCCTTCAGGAGCCGAGGAATTTCGTGAACTCGATCGATTTCAATCTTCGGCGCGGACCGCTGCAGGACGAGCGGGTGCGGCGCGCATTGGCTCTCGCGTTGGATCGGGCGGGGCCGATCAGCCAGTTCAAGATCGATTATGTGAGTCCGGCTCGCGGGTGGGTGCCACCGCTGGCGTGGCGGCCGGACCGGGAACTTGTCGGCGAGG
>JAHFTD010000076.1 GCA_023269565.1 Opitutaceae bacterium
TGACCGGCAGAAGCTCGTGGACGGCACGCTCGCGAAATTCGGCCGGATCGACGGGCTGGTGAACAACGCCGGCTACGGCACGCGCGGCCCGGTGGAGATGGTGCCGGTCGACCTCATCCGGAAAAATTTCGAGACGAACGTCTTTTCGCTCATCGCGCTGACGCAGCTTGTGCTCCCCGTGATGCGCGCGCAGGGCGGCGGCTGCATCGTCAACATCGGTTCGGTGGCCGGCCGGATTGCCCGGCCGCTGTCGAGCGTCTACGACTCCACCAAGCACGCGCTCGAGGCGTTGACCGACGGGCTGCGCGGCGAGCTGCGGCCCTTCGGCGTGCGCGTGACGCTCATCCGGCCCGGCTTCATCCTCACGGAGTTCGTCGACGCCGCGGCGAAGGTGTCCGATCCCATCATCGAGCACGCCGGGCCGTATGCGAAGTTCATGGACGGCTTCCGCGTCGGCTACGACCGGCTGCGGCGCGTGGCCGGCACACCCGACGACATCGCCGTGCTGGTCGAGCGCGCGCTCACGAGCGCCAACCCCGCCCCGCGCTACTCCGCGCCGTTCCACGCCAAGGTTTTTCTCTTCCTCAAGTGGGCGCTCCCCCGCCGCGCCTTGGAGTGGATCACCCGGCTGCGGGGATGAGGTTATTTTTCTGCACTCAGGAATAAACGCAATTTTTCCGCCAGTTTCGGGCCGAAGCCGGGGGTCTCGGCGATTTGCGCGGCAGTGGCGGTGCGCAGCTTTTCGATCGAGCCGAAGTGGGCGAGCAGAGCGGTTTTTCTTTTTTCGCCGAGTCCGGGGAAGTCGTCGAGGACGCTCTCCTTGATCTTCCGCGAGCGCAGTTGTGCGTTGTAGGTGTTGGCGAAGCGGTGGGCTTCGTCGCGCAGCCGCTGGAGCAGGTTGAGCCCGGGGTGGTCGAGCGGCAGGTTGAGCGGCGCGCGGGCGTCGGGGAAGATGATGGTCTCCTTCTTCTTCGCGAGGCCGACGAGCGCGGGCGGCGGGCACTCGAGCGCGAGAAAGGCCTTGAGTGCGGCGGCGATCTGCCCGCGCCCGCCGTCGAGGACGACGAGGTCGGGGAACTGCTTCTGCTCGGCGATGAGCCGGCGGTAGCGGCGGCCCACGACCTCCTCCATCGCCCGGAAGTCGTCGTTGCTGATGAAGCTCTTGATGGCGAACCGGCGGTAACGGTCCTTGTCCGGCCGGCCGTCGGTGAAGTGCACCATCGAGGCGACGACGAACGTGCCGCTGATGTGGGAGATGTCGAAGCACTCCAGGTGCCGCGGCGGCGACTCGAGGCCGAGCGCCTCCTGCAGCGAGCGCAGCGCCTCGTCGTTCGGGCGCAGCTTGGTGAAGTCGCGGGTGAACTTGCGGGTGCGGGCGAGCGTGCGCTCGAGCGCGAGCACGACGTCGCGCAGCCCGGCGGCCTTTTCAAACTCCTGCTTCGCGGCGCGGGCGGACATCTCGGTGCGCAGCGCGTCGAGCCATTCGCGGCTCTTGCCGTCGAGGAAGGCGCAGGCCTGCCCGACGCGCGCGCGGTAGTCGGCGGCAGTGACCTCGTTGGGCCAGCCGGAGATCTCGGCGCGGACGTCGTCGTAAAGCGTGAAACGGCCGTCGGGGAGTTTCACGGGTCGGGTGTCGCCGAGGAGCACGCCGAATTTCCGGCGCATGGAGGCGAGCGTGCGGCGCAGCAGGCCGGAGTGGGCGAAGGGCCCGAAGTAGCGCGAGCGGTCGTCCCGGCGGAAGCGCGTGAGCGTGAACCGCGGCAGCTCGTCCTCGAGGTTGAGCCGGACGAGGAGGAAGCGCTTGTCGTCGGTGAAGTCGGTGTTGTATTTCGGGCGCCACTGCTTGATCAGCTTGCCCTCGAGCAGCAGGGCCTCGGGCTCGGACTTCACCGCGATGATGTCGAGGTCGGTGATCATCCCGACGAGCGCGCGGATCTTCGGCTGGTGGCGGAGCGCGCGGGCGCGGCCGGGCTGGAAGTAGGAGGCGACGCGCTTCTTCAGGCTCTTGGCCTTGCCGACGTAGATGATGCGGCCCAGCCGGTCCTTCATCAGGTAGACGCCGGGCGCGTCCGGCAGGGCGCGGACTTTTTCCTTCAGCGACGGGCGGTGTTCCTCGGCTGGCATTTTGGCGAAAACGGGCTACGGTGCGGCTCGTCAGTATGGCACACACCGATCCGAACAAGCCCCAAGCCCCGGGGGCTGGCAAATCTTCTCCGCGCTACGAGCTCCTCACCCTCGGGGATGAGCTGCTGCTCGGGCTGACGCCCAACAGCCACCTGACCTGGATCGGCGGGCAGCTTGGTCGCCGCGGCATCCTGCTGCAGCGCAACGTCACCCTCACCGACGAGGCCGACGCCATCGCCGCGCAGTTCCGCGAGAGCTGGGCGCGCGCCGACGTCGTCATCACCACCGGCGGGCTCGGGCCGACGTGCGACGACCGCACGCGCGAGGTCGTGGCCGGCGTGCTCGGGCAGGAACTGGTGTTCGACCCCGCCATCGAGGCGCAGATCGCCGACCGGTTCGCGAAGTTCGGCCGCAAGATGACGCCCAACAATCTCCGGCAGGCCTTCAAGTTCGCGCGCGGCGAGGTGCTGCCCAATCCCAACGGCACCGCGCCCGGCCTTTGGGCTGAGCAGGACGGCCGGGTGCTCGTCATGCTCCCCGGCCCGCCGAACGAATTGCAGCCGATGTTCACCGAGCAGGTGGTGCCGCGGCTCGAAAAACTCGGGCTGCTCGCCCGCGGCGAGGCCTACATCCAGCTCCGCACCGCCGGCGTCGGCGAATCGGCGCTCGAGACGAAATTCCAGCCGGTGTTCGACAAATATCCCGGGCTCAGCATCGCGTATTGCGCGCACCTCGGGCAGGTCGACTGCCGCCTCAGTTCGCCCGACGGCCGCTATCCGTCGGAAACGCTGCAGGGCATCGCCGCGCAATGCGCCGAGCTGCTCGACCTCGATTTCGTCTGCTACGGGCATGATTCGCTCGAGCAGGTCGTGGCGGACGAGCTGCGCACGCAGCACCGCCGGCTCGCCGTCGCCGAGTCGTGCACGGGCGGGCTCCTCTCGAACAAGTTCACCGACCTCTGCGGCGCGTCGAAGTTCTTCCTCGGCGGCGTCGTCAGCTACAGCAACGACGCCAAGATGCAGCTGCTCGACTGCCCCGAGTGCATGCTCGCGCAGCACGGCGCGGTCAGCGCCGAATGCGCGGTGGCCATGGCCATCGGCGTGGCGGAGCAGATGGGCGCGGACTTCGGGCTCGCCGTCACCGGCTTCGCCGGGCCGACCGGCGGCAACGGCGAGAATCCCGTCGGCACCATCTACCTCGGGATGCACACGCCCGGCGGCGACTGGTCGCGGAAGCTCACCTATCCCGGCCCGCGCGGCGCGGTGAAGGAGCGCGCGGTCACCGCCGCCATCGACTGGCTCCGCCGCGAAATCCTGCGCGAGGCGCGCAAGGCCGTCACCGCCGCCATCCCGCTGCGGAACTGAGCTGTGTTCATGCAGGGCGGGGTCAGCGACCCCGCCCTACAATCGGGCCGCCAAATATTTTTTTCGTGGGCTTTCATTGGTTTCATGGACAAATTCTACCCGATGTCCGCCACCCGGCAGTTCACTTTCATCTGCGGTCCCGACGACTTCCTCGTCAACCGCGTGGGGCGGGAGCACTTCGAGGCGCTGGCCGCCGCGGCCCGGGCCGACGAGTTCTCGCGCGAGATCGTCAACGGGTTCGCCGGCAATGTCGACGAGGTCGCCGCGGCCGTGAACCGCTTCCGCGAAGCCGTGCAGACCCTCGCGATGTTCGGCGGCAAGCGCATCGTCTGGTTCAAGGACGTGAATTTTCTCGCCGATTCCGTGACCGGTCGCGCCGAGGGCACTCTCGGGCAGGTCGAGGCGCTGCAGGAGCTGCTCGCTGGCGTGAACGCGGACGAGGTCGGCATCGTCATCACCGCGGCGCCCATCGACCGTCGCCGCTCCTTCGCCAAATGGTGCGAGGCGCACGGCGATTTCACGCTCGCTGGCGCCGACGGCGAGGAGGCGGGCGAGGCGCTGGCGGCCGTCGTGCGCGGCGAGGCGCGGGAATGCGGGGCGACGTTCGGCGAAGGCGCCGTGGAGCTGCTGCTCCAGAAGATCGGTGCCAACACCCGGCTGCTGACCGAGGAGGTGCGCAAGCTCGCGACCTACGCCGGCGAAGGCGCGGCCATCACGGAGGCGAATGTCGCCGAACTAACTCCGAACTTCGCCGAGGGCGACTTCTTCGAGGCGGCCGACCGGTTCTTCGCCGGCGACCTGCCCGGGACGCTCGCCGCGCTGCAACGGCATTTTTTCGCGGGCGGTGACGCGCGGCCCGTCCTCTCAGCGCTGCAGAACCGCAACCGCATCCTCCTGCAGGCGCGCGTGCTGCTCGATACCGGCGAGCTGCGGCCGCCCTCGGAGCGGTATGGTTTCGACAAGGCCGCATGGGCCCGCGCGCAGGAGACCTACGCGCGGCACTTCGGCGGCGACACGGAGAAGTCGTCGTTCAACCTCTTCACCCAGAACCAGTGGTATGCCGGCAAGATCGCCGCCACCGCGAAGCTGCCGCCGCTGCGCCGGATCATCGACCACCAGCAGGAATTCATCCGCGCCTTCGAGGAGATCATCCGCCGGCCGGACGCGCAGGAGGAGGTGCTGCGCGCCCTCGCCGTCCGTTGTTTGGCCGGCTAAACTGGCAGCGCGACCGGGGTTTTCCGTTGGCAACGCTGCGCGCAGCCTCCTAGGGTTGGCCCGCCGTGAAGAATCCTGCGCCCGCCGACGAGCCCATTCCCAACGTCCTTGCCGCCCGCTACGCCTCGCCGGGGATGCGGGAGATCTGGTCGGCGCGCGGGCGCATCCTTCTCGAGCGCGACTTCTGGATCGCGGTGATGAAGGCCCAGCGCGAGCTCGGCGTGCCGATCCCCGCCGCCGCGATCAAGGACTACGAGCGCGTGCGCGGCGACGTGAACCTGGAGCGCATCGCCGAGCGCGAGCGCACCACGCTGCACGACGTCAAGGCGCGCCTCGAGGAATTCTCCACCCTCGCCGGCCGGCAGTTCATCCACCTCGGGCTGACCAGCCGCGACCTGACGGAAAACGTCGAGCAGCTGCAGATCGCCCGCGCACTGCGGCTGGCGCAGTTCAAGGTCGTCGCCGCGCTGGCGCAGCTGGCGGCGCGGGCCGCCGCGCACCGCGACCTGATGATCACCGGCCGCACCCACAACGTGCCGGCGCAGCCGACCACCCTCGGCAAGCGCCTTGCGATGTTCGGGCAGGAACTGCTGCTCGCCCACGCCCGGCTGGCCGATCTCATCGCCCGCTACCCGGTGCGCGGGCTGAAGGGCGCGGTCGGCACCCAGCTCGACCAGCTGACGCTGCTCGGCGGCGACACGGCGAAGGTCGACCAGCTCGAGCAGCGGATGCTCAAGCACCTCGGCTTCCGGCAGGCGCTCGGCGCAGTGGGGCAGGTTTACCCGCGCAGCCTCGATTTCGACGTGGTCAGCGCACTGCACCAAGCGGGCGCGGCGGCGGCGAGTTGCGCGACGACGCTGCGGCTCATGGCCGGCGCGGGGCTGCTGACGGAGGGCTTCCAGGACGGGCAGGTGGGCTCGTCGGCGATGCCGCACAAGGTCAACGCGCGGAATTGCGAGCGCATTTGCGGCTTCTCGACCATTCTCGCCGGCTATGTCACGATGACCGCGAGCCTCGCCGGCCACCAGTGGAACGAGGGCGACGTGTCATGCTCGGTGGTCCGCCGCGTGGCGCTGCCCGACGCGTGCTTTGCGCTCGACGGCCTGCTGGAGACTTTTCTCACCGTGCTGCGGCAGATGGAAGTGTTTCCGGCGGCCATCGCGGCGGAGAACGAGCGGCACCTGCCGTTTCTCGCCACGACGACCATTTTGATGGAGGCGGTGAAAGGCGGCGCCGGCCGCGAGACGGCGCACGAGGCCATCAAGGAGCACGCTCTCGCCACCGCCCGGGCGCTGCGCACGGGCGGCGACGCCGACCTGCTCGGCCGGCTGGCGGGCGACAAGCGCGTCGGCCTCGGCCGGAAAAAGCTGCAGGATATCCTCGCCGACAGCGCGCGGTTCGTCGGGGCCGCGCCGCATCAGGCGGACGAGTTCGCCGCCGCGGTTGCGCCGCTGGTGAAAAAACACCGGGACGCGGCCGATTACCGGCCCGCACCCTTGCTGTAGCCGCCGCCGCCAGGGCTTTCCGCGGGGCGGCGCGCCAAAAACGCGCGCGGCGGAGAATTTAGTTTGCCTACCCGCGCGCCGGTGCCTTTCGTTGCCGGTTCCCTTTGTTTCTTTACCAGCTTTAACACCACCCATCCAATGGCAGAACTAGCAGGAAACTGTCTCATCGGCCAGAGCGGCGGCCCGACCGCCGTCATCAACGCCAGCGTCGCCGGCGTTGTCTCCGAGGCCCTCAACCATACTTGCATCGAGGAGGTCTACGGCGCGCTCAACGGCATGCTCGGCATCCTGCACGAGGATCTCGTCGACCTCGCGGCCGAGTCCCAGCAGGCCATCCGCGGCCTCCGCTCCACCCCCGGTGCCGCCCTCGGCAGCTGCCGGCTCAAGCTGAAGAAGCCCGCCGACTTCGAGCGCGTGCTCGCCGTCTTCCAGGCGCACAACATCCGCTACTTTTTCTACATCGGCGACCACGACACGCAGGACACCGCCGCCAAAATCTCGGCGCTCGCCCGCGAGCAAAACTACGAGATCCGCGTCATCGGCATCCCGAAGACCATCGAAAACGACCTGCCCGGCACCGACCACTGCCCCGGTTACGGCAGCGCCGTGAAATACATCGGCACCACCGTCCGCGAGCTCGCGGTCGACGCCGACGCCATGGGCGCGGGCGACCTCGTCACCATCGTCGAGGTCATGGGCCGCAATTCCGGCTGGCTCGCCGCCGGCGCCACGCTGGCCAAACGCCGCGACCACCCCAACGACCCCCCGCACCTCATCTACGTGCCGGAGGTGGCATTTTCCAACGACAAGTTCCTCGATGACGTCCGCCGCACCCTCAAGCGCGAGCGGCACTGCGTCGTCGTCGTGGGCGAGGGGCTGGTGGACAAGGACGGCAACTACGTTGCCGTCGAGTCCAGCGCCGCGGATGCGGCTGGTCACTCCCAGCTCGGCGGGGTTGGCGAATACCTCAAGGACCTTGTCGAGGCCCAGGTCGGTGCCAAGGTCCGCGTCGCCCGGCTCGGCGTCGCCCAGCGCGCCGCCGCGCACATGGCCGCCAAGATCGACGTCGACGAGGCGTTCCTCGTCGGGCAGAGCGCGGTGAAGGCCGCCGTCAACGGCGAGTCGGACAAAATGATCACACTCGTTCGCGGCGACGGCGAGGCCTACACTTGCGAGACCGGCCTGACCGCGCTCGGCGAAGTCGCCGCCACCACGAAAAAACTGCCGCCCGAGTGGGTGAACGAGGACGGCGTCAGCATGAACTTCCAATTCTACCGTTATGCCACGCCGCTGATCCAGGGCGAGGTCACCGTGCCCTACGACAACGGCCTGCCGGCCTACGCCCGCCTCGCCAAGGAGTCTGTCGCCAAGACACTCCCCGGCTACGAGGGCTGAGCGAATCTTCCAGCTGCGTTTTCAGGCCGGCCAACCGCCGGCCTTTTCTTTCCTTGGCGCGCTGTTCAGCGCGCGGGTTCGGTGCTGATGTCGGCCGGTATGAACGGCTCTTCACGGAGATCAGCGGCGCGCTTGCCGGCGAGCAGTTGCCACCAGACGCAGGCGTTGGCCAGCAACACGGTCGCGACCAGCACAAGGAACACACCCGTCACGAGAGCGTCGATGCGGTTGTTGAGAAGCTGGGCGTGCCACGTCGCGAGCTCGGCCGCCGTGCCGCCGCTGGTGATTCGCGCCTCGAGGCCGCGCGCGAGGGCGAGGAAGCCGAGCGGTGCCGGGCTGAAAATCTTCATCACGCCGGCGGTCATCGTCACGGCGAGCAGCCAGCCGAGCGGCAGCAGCGTGACCCAGAGGTGGCGGACGCGGCCCATCTTGATGAGCACGGTCGTGCCGAGCGCAAGCGCGAGGACGGCGAGCAGCTGGTTGGCGATGCCGAAGATGGGCCAGAGGGAGTTGATGCCGCCGAGCGGGTCGACCACGCCTTGGTAGAGGAACCAGCCCCAGGCGGCGACGAAGAGCGCCGTGGCCAGCGTGCCGGCGCCGAGCGAGCGCGTGTCGCCCAGCGGCTTCCAGACGGTGCCGAGCAGATCCTGCACGAGAAAGCGGCCGACGCGCGTGCCGGCGTCGAGCGTGGTGAGGATGAACAGCGCCTCGAACATGATCGCGAAGTGATACCAGAGCGCGAGGGCGGTCGGGCTCTTGGTGAAGCCCGCGAACATGTGCGCCATGCCGACGGCGAACGTCGGCGCGCCGCCGGTGCGGCCCACCATCGTCTTCTCGCCCACGCTCGCCGCGAGGGCCGCCATGTCGGCGGTCGTCACCGGGAAGCCCAGCGCGGTGACCTTGGCCGTGACCATCTCGGCGGTGCCGGCCATGTTGATGGCGAAATACTGGCCCGGCTCCATCGCGCAGGCGGCGATGAGTGCCATGATGCCGACGCACATCTCCGTCACCATCGCGCCGTAGCCGACGACGCGGATGTGCGACTCGCGCGCGAGCAGCTTCGGCGTCGTGCCGCTCGACACCAGCGAGTGGAAGCCCGAGACCGCCGCGCACGCGATCGTGATGAAACAGAACGGGAACACCGGCCCGGCAAACACCGGCCCGCTGCCATCGATGAATTTCGTCAGCGCCGGCATCTTCAGCACGGGCGCGAGCACGATGACGGCGACGCCCAGCGCGGCCACCGTGCCGATCTTCATGAACGTGCTCAAATAGTCGCGCGGCGCGAGCAGCAGCCAGACCGGCAGGATGGAGGCGAGCAGGCCGTAGGCCATCAGCCACCACGCCAGCGAGGTGCCGCGGAGGGTGAACATGTCCTCGAGCACCGAGCCGTGGAGAAATTGTCCGCCCCACACCGCCGCGAGCAACGCGAACACACCGAGCGTGCTGACCAGAACGAGGCCGCGGGTCTTGTGGCCGACGGCCTTCATGCCGAGCCCCATGGCAACGGCGATGGGCATCGTGGCCGCGATGGTGAACAGCCCCCACGGGCTTTCCGCGAGCGCCTTGACGACCACGAGCGCCAGCACCGCGAGCAGGATGATCATGATGGCGATGATGCTCACCAACGCTACGCCGCCCGCGAACGGGCCGACCTCCTCGCGCACCATCTGGCCGAGCGACTTGCCGCCACGCCGCGTCGAGCAGAACAAAATTACCGAATCGTGCACCGCGCCGCCAAGGGTCGCGCCCACGAGCATCCAGAGCATGCCGGGCAGAAAACCGAACTGCGCGGCAAGCACCGGGCCGACCAGCGGGCCGGGCCCGGCGATGGCGGCGAAATGGTGGCCGAAGACCACCCACTTGTTCGTCTTCACGAAATCCCGGCCGTCCTCGTGCCGCTCGGCGGGCGTGGCGCGCAGTTCGTCGAGCGTGAGCACCTTGGCCATCAGCCACGCGGAGTGGAACCGGTAGGCGATCGCGAACACACAGACGGCGGCGACGACCATCCACAGGGCGTTGACGGGCTCGCCGCGCGACCACGCGAGCATGCCGACGGCCGCGGCGCCCAGCACCGCGACGAACGACCAAAAAGCGACCCGCAGCCAGCGGGGAAAGAAGGACTTTTCCATAGTGACGGGTGGGGTAAGTTGGCCGGCAAACTACAGGGTGGACTGACTTTGGAAACAACAAATCCTTCCCGCTCGGCTCTACGTCGGCGATGGCGAGATCACGGCAGGGGGGCTCCTAGACTGCTCTGTTCTCCCGGAACAGCGTGAAGATGATCGTCAGGATGAGCGCAATGCCGAGGGTGCAGACGATCGCGGCGCCGGTCGGCAAGTCGAGGACGTAGGAGGCATAAAGCCCGGCCACGCTGGCGAGCGTCGCGGTGATCCAGCCGATCAGCAGCTTGGCGCCGAGCCGGTCGGCGAGGAAATTCGCGCACACGGCCGGCACGATGAGGAAGGAGAAGACCAGCAGCACGCCGCCGATCTGCACGAAGCTCGTCACCACCCAGCCGAACATCGCGTAGAAAAGAAAATCCCACGCGCGGATCGACAGACCTTCCGCCTCGGCACGGTCGGGTTCGAAGGAGAGGGCGAAGAATTTTTTCCGGAAGACGAAGTGCACGGCGGCGATGGCGGCGTAGAGGGCGAAGGTGCGCAGCACCTGCCCCGGCGTGACGAGCAACACTTCGCCGATCAGCGTGCGGCGGAGCTCCTCGTTGCCCTCGGGGCTGCGGCTGAGCAGCAGGATGCCGAGCGCGGCGGTGACAACGTAGACGATGCCGATGAGCGCCTCCTGCGGCACGCGGTGGTTGTGCGTGCGCGTCAGCGTGAAGATGCCCGCCCCGACGAACGTGAACCCGAGCGACAGCGCGTAGCTCTCCCACGAGGTCGTCTCGTAATGCAGCAGGATGCCCACGCAGGCGCCGAGCGCGGCGACCTGCGCGAGCGCGAGGTCGACGAAGATGATTTCGCGGCGGACGATGTGCAGACCGAGATAGACGAGCAGGCCGGGCAGGAGGAGGCACGCGAGGAGCGGCCACTTCATGATATCGAGGGCTTCGAGCATGGGAGGAGTCGGTTGAGGTTATTTCTTCGGCTCGAAGCCGGTGACGATGGATAGCACGAGGACGTCGATCCACTCGAGGTAACCCTCGGTGCCCTTGCCGCTGGGGAACGACGGCCAGTCGACGACGACGGCGTTGGTGCGGCTGGCGACGGTCTCCGCGGTCTTGCGGTTCTGGTAGGGCTGCACGGCGATGAGCTGCAGATGCCCGGCCTTCATCTTCGTGATGACCTCGGCGAGGTGCGCGGGCGACGGCGGAATGCCGGGCTTTGGTTCGAGAAACAATTCCATGGGGAACCCAAAGCGCCGGGCGAAATAGATCCAGTAGTTGTGGTAGGTGACGATCGGCCGGCCCTGGTAGGGCGCGAGCAGCTTCTGCCACCCGGCGAGCTTCGCCTCGAGCTCGGTGTTGAACTTCGTGAGGTTTGCCTGGTAGGTGGCGGCGGATTTTTCGTCCAGCGCGGCAAAGACCCGGGCAAGATGCGCGGCGACGATCCGGCTGTTGACCGGGTCGGTCAGGTAATGCGGATTGCCGGAAGCGTGGATGTCACCCAGCGAACGGTCGAGGACGGACGGGACTTCGAGCAGCGCGATGCCTTCGGAGGCGGCGATGCGGCCGGGCTGGCCGGCGGCGATCTTCGCGTTGCGGGAGCCCTCGAGCAGCGGCGTCAGCCAGCCGGCCTCGAGTTCTGCCCCACCATCGATGAGTGCGTCGGCGTGGTTGAGCTTCACGATGAAGCTCGGCTTGGCGTCCACGAAGTGCGGATCCTCGGTGGGCTTGGCGAGCACGGTCAGATCGATGGCGTCGCCACCGATGGCGTGCGCGAGCGCGCCGAGATCAGGAGTCGTCGCGACGATGTTGAGTCGGGCGCCGGCGGTCGCCGTGAGGAACAGGACGAACAGCGGTAGGAGGAGGAAACGGATAATTTTCATGAGAGAATCCGGAGAAGTGGGAGGCGCGTCAGTATTTGTGGGCGGCGTGGGCGCCGAGGCCGAATTCGAACTGCATCCAGACCGACTGCTCGGTGCCGAAAAGCGCGCCGTGATCGTAATTGTATTGCAGACGGATTTTGGAGAACTCGCTCGGGAAGAAGGAGAGTTGAGGCGAGAGGCGGTGGCGCTGGCCGCGGTGCGGGTCGCTGGGATCAAAGACTCCGTGGTTGCCGC
>JAHFTD010000146.1 GCA_023269565.1 Opitutaceae bacterium
GAAACTACCACGCCGCTCTGACAGGCTGAACCACCGGAACGGATCAGCCGCGACTAGTAAGGCAGCTCGGACTTACTCGCTTGAGCACTTGCCTACGGGCGCAATATGGGGAACGGCAAGGTTTCGTGGCCGGCTAGTGCGGCATCGCGAAGACGCCCTCGCCGAGGGGAGCATTGCACTTGAGCGATGTGACGGTTGCAGTCTGCACTAGTTTCCCAGTGTCGAGATTGAAGGTCTGTTCCTGGAAATTGTGAACCACGCCGGCGACCTTGCGAAAATCGCTGTAGCGGATCTCCAGCCGTTTTTTGGTCAGGTCGGCGTCCGGGTGCATGGCCCGGAAATCCCGCTGGCGTTCAATCAGGTAACTGTCCGGATTCAGGTAGACGAAATTGGCGAAGCCGTCGGGAAAACTCATCTGGAGCACGAAATAATTCACTCCTTCGATTAGCTCACGGCCAGAGAGACTGAGCTTCACGCCCCGGGTGGCAATCTCCCGGAGACTGAAGATTTTTCCCGGCAGGAGCAGGCCGTGTTTCAGCGCCGCGGAGGCATCAGGGCCTTCCAGGACAGGCTTGGCTTCGCCTCCCTCCCGGCACCAGGCGGTCTGGCCGTCGAGGGCCTCGATCCAGACCAGCTTGCCGCCCGCATGAATATCGATGCGCATCCGGCCGCTGCGGTCAGTGGCGTATTTGCCTTCGATGGTCGAATTGCCCTCGGTGATCCGCAGTTCGATCTGCAGGGTGTTGATGGCCGCCATCGCTTCGGCCCCGCCCAAGGCCAGCGTGTTGCGTCGGATGAGTTCATCGACGTCCGGCGCAATCGGTTCGCTGGCTCGGGCTGTGGCGAGGAAGAGAGAGATGGCGACAAGACGGAACAGACAGGATGTGGCGCGGGCAGGGCGGTGGTGCATGAGTTTTGAGGTCGGAGTTTTTTGGCGGGTAAGCCAAGCCTCCCGTAAACTATCCATGCCAGCAAAGGTTACAGCCAATTGATCACCAGGATGCGGATGAAAATTCCACTTGCCGGCGGCGCGGGCGCGGCAACGCTAGGGGTGTGAGTTGCGCCGCCTATCTGCCGTTCCTCGTCCAGATCCTCCTCGCCGCCGTCATCACCGGCGGGGTCATCGCCGCCAGCCACCTCTTCGGCCAGCGCGCGGCGGGCGGCCGGATCAAGGACGCCGCTTACGAGTGCGGCATCCCCTCGGAGGGCAGCACGCACACGCGCTTCGCAGTGCAGTTCTACGTCACGGCGATGCTGTTCATCCTCTTCGACATCGAGGTGGTGTTCCTCATTCCGTGGGTGTTCGTCTACCGCGATTTCCTCGCGCAGCATATCGCCATCCTCACCCCCATGCTGTTCTTCCTCGGCGTGCTCGTGCTCGGCCTCCTCTACGAGGTGAAGCAGGGCGCGCTCGCTTGGGAGAAGTGACCCGCCACCCCGCGGCCTGAACCATGCGGCTGGACAAATACATCTCCCGCGGCCGCGTCATCGACTTGGGCAGCGGCGACATGGAGGGCGCGCTCGTCGAACTGCTGAACCTCACCGTCGACCGCTTTCCCGACCTGCACAAGGAGGCCCTGCTGAAAGGCCTGCTCCGCCGCGAGAACACGATGACGACCTACCTCGGCCTCGGCGTCGCGCTGCCGCACGTCCGCGCCCGGATGGGCCGCCGCTACGTGCTGGCCGTCGGCCGCAGCCCCTACGGCATCCGCTACGACGGTGCGATGGAAAACGAGCCGGTGCGCCTCGTGCTCATGCTCATCGCCGACGAGAAGACGCGCGATTACCTGCAGGTGCTCGCCGCCCTGGCGCGGCTGATGAAGGAGCAGGATTTTGTCGACAGTCTCCTGCAGGCGCCCGATCTCGACACACTCTACGACCGCCTTTACGCCGGCTTCGGTGGCATCGCGGCCCGGCCCGCGCCCGCCGCCCAGACCCGTGTCAACCGCATCGTGCTGCGCGAGGCCGAAAAGATCGCCCACGGCGCCGGCTGCACCGGCCTCATGGTCTTTGGCGACACCTTTGCCGGCGGCTTCGGCTCGCCGAAATGGAAACCCTCGCTCAAGACCATCCTCGTCTCCCGCAATCTCGCCGACGGCGAGGTCCACCCGGCGAAATTCACTGAGACGATCCAAGTGCGCTCGTTCTCCAACCAGCGCCTGGCGCAGTTGCGCAGCGCCATGCTCGTCGGGCTGACGCGCGGCATCGTCACCTTCAACGACCGCATCTGCTGCGTTGGCGGCATGGCTGGCAGCAACCAGTTCGACACCATCGTGGTCGTCGACGTGGAGAAGGAGTTCCAGACCCTGCTCACCGGCAGCGCCGACCTGCTGCCCGCCGATGTAAAACCCGAGGTGCTCGAGCGCGTGATCGCCATCGCCACCGAGCTCGCAGTCGAGGGCCGCGAGGGCCGGCCGGTCGGCAGCCTGTTTGTCGTGGGCGACAGCGAGAAGGTCGCGCAGACCACCAAGCCGCTCGTGCTGAACCCGTTTTACGGCTACAAGGAGGAGGACCGCAACATCCTCAATCCGTTCATGGACGAGACCATCAAGGAATTCTCTTCGATCGATGGCGCGTTCGTCATCCGGGGCGACGGCGTCGTGGAGTCCGCCGGCACGCTGATCCAGGCGGCCGACTACACGCACGCGCTGCCCGGCGGTCTCGGCTCGCGCCATGCCGCCGCCGCGGCCATCTCGGTCGCGGCCGACTGCATCGCGCTCGTCGTCTCCTCGAGCACGGGACAGGTGACGCTTTTCCGCCGCGGCGTGATGATGCCGCTGACCGAAAAGAAGGTAACGGCCTGACGCCGGTCGCTGAGCGCCAGACGCTAAAGTTCGTAGGTCCGTCGCATTTCGCGCGCGGAAGGAAACCCCGGCTTTTAACCCAAGCTCACCTGATACCCATGCGCCCGTCCCGTTTCATTATTCTGCTTCATCCCCCCATCCGCTTGCTGGCCATCGTCGGCGGACTGCTTCTCGGCGCCGCTTCAGTGTCCGCGGACGAATTTGCCGTGGTCGGCGCCAGCGTGCTGCCGATGACCGCCGAGGGACACACGCTCCCCGATGCGACCGTGATTGTGCGC
>JAHFTD010000077.1 GCA_023269565.1 Opitutaceae bacterium
GAATCGACCTCGGGGACCGCCGCCATGCGGGGTGCGTCCTCTCGGCCTCGGGCGAGATCCTCACTGGCCGAGCTTGATCCAGTTGACGTCCTTGGTGTCGCGCGCGCCGACGCCGAGCTGCGCGGCGAAATCGAGCAGGCGCGCGTCGTCGTCCGTCACGGGCGCGAAGCCGGCGCGCTTGCGCGCGGCGTTGATGCAGTCGAACATCAGCGCGTCGAGCGCGACGGGGTCGGGGCTCATCAGCAGGCGCGGCTCGGAGAGCGTGTAGTAGGAGTTGAAATACGGGCCGCCGATGAACTGGTAGAGCTCGAGGCTGGTGAGGTTGAGCACCCAGCCCTCGCGCAGCTCGGGGATGGCGGCCATCTCGGCCACGGCGGCCGGCGCGGTGTTGGGGCTCTTGAAGAACCGGAAGGTGTTGCTGGCGTTCCACAGCGTGGCGTTCACCAGCGCGCCGTTGACGCCGAGCACGGGGTGGTCGGTGTAGACGGGGAGGTTGATCCAGAAGTCGGCGTCGAGGAAGAGCGGCGTGGCGAGGAAGCTCTTGCGGTCCTCCTCGGTGGTGGTGGTGGCCTTGCCCTTGGCGGCGGTCTCGACCGCGCGCTCGTTCGTCACCGGGTCGAAGCGGGCCGGCAGCGGGCTGTCGTAGAACCAGCCGGGATCATAGAACTTGCCCGACTCGAGCACGTAGACCGGGTGGCCGGGGAAGCGCTGCGGGCCGCCGGCGAGCGACGGCAGGTAGCCCGTGAGCCGCAGCCGCAGGGGATTGAGCCCGACGAGGAAGATGCGCGACGACTCGAACCCGCGCTTCTCCAGCGCGGCGATGACGGCGCGCGTCAGCCCGTAGGGTGTCTCGAGGCCGGCGCCGGAGTCGGTGTAGATCTTCAGTCCGACCTTCCTCTTCGCGCCCGGCACGAGCCGGCGGCCGGTGCGCTGCTCGAAGTCGGAGAACAACTGCTCGACGGCATAGCGGTAGTCGGCGTCGCTGAAATCCTTCAGCGGATGCTCCCACACCGGCAGCCGGGCGGGCGGCGGGGCGGCGGGAGCCGCGGGCTGGTCGGCCGCGGCGCGGGTGGCCGCCAGCGCGAGGAAAGCGAGGCCGAGAGGGAGCAGGGAGCGTGAATTCATGCAGAGGGTGCGACGCCGGACGGGAGGGCGCGCACCTTGACAGACGCCTTCCGCAGACAAAAGTTTAATCTTTTCGGAAATAGGTGTGGCAGCCACAGTCCGCCTGCCGTCTCCTCCCGCCGATGCCCGTTATCAAAGCCAGCAGCCTGCGCGACCTCAAGAACCGCGTGAACATCCACGACGTGGTCGTGCGCACGGTGGCGCTGAAGAAGGCCGGTGGCGCGCGGTTCAAGGGCCTGTGCCCGTTCCACCAGGAGAAGACGCCGTCGTTCCACGTCTCCACCGACAAGGGTTTCTACAAGTGCTTCGGCTGCGGCAAGGCCGGCGACGTGATCAGCTTCGTGATGGAGACCGAGGGCCTGCAGTTCACCGAGGCGGTGGAGGCCATCGCGCAGCGCTTCGGCGTGACGCTCGAATACGAGGTGGGCTCGGGCGGGCCGTCGCGCGAGACGCGCTCGTTGCGGCAGGAGATTTTCGAGATCCACGACCTCGCGGCGGAGTTCTACCGGCAGGCGTTTCTCGCGCGGACGCCGCACGGCGGGTTCATCCGCGACTACTGGACGCGCAACCGGAAATTCACCCCGGAGCTGGCGGAGGAATTCAAGATCGGCTTCGCGCCGGTGGAGGACACCGCGCTCGCCACGGCGCTGCTGCAACGGAAATTCTCCCCCGAGGCGCTGCGGCAGTGCGGGCTGTTTTTCCTGCGCGACGGCGCGGCGCCCGCGCCCGCGACGCTGCGGCCGCGTTTCCGCGGGCGGCTGATGATCCCCATCCGCGACCACCAGGGCCGCGTAGTGGCGTTCACCGCGCGTCAGCTCGAGCTGACGCCCGCCGACGATCCGGCGCGCGAGGCGAAATACACCAACTCGCCCGAGACGCCGATTTTCACGAAGAGCAACCTGCTGTTCAACCTCGACCGCGCGCGCGCCAATGTCGGCGACGGGCGGCCGTTCGTGCTGGTCGAGGGTCAGCTCGACGCGCTGCGCTGCTGGAGCGTCGGGTTGAAGACGGCCGTCGCGCCGCAGGGCACGTCGATCACCGAGGGCCAGCTCCTGCTGCTGCGCCGCTACCACCCGCAAGTCGAATGCTTCTTCGACAGCGACAGCGCCGGGCAGAAGGCCGCGCTGCGGTTCCTGCCGATGGCGCTAAAGGCGGGCCTCGAGATGAGTTTCCTGACGCTGGCCGGCGCGGAGAAGATGGATCCGGATCTGCTGTTTCTGGAAAAGGGCCTCGCTGCCTACGAAGAGGTGCGGCGCGGGGCGATGAGTGCGATGGAGTTCGCCTGCCGTTCGGTGCTGCCCAACGTCGCCGACGCCGGTGCCGAGTTGAAGGCGCGCGCCGCCACGGAATTGTTCGCCATCCTCACGCAGGTGGAGTCGGAGGTGGCGCGCATGGCGTTCCTCAACGAGATCGCGCAGCACCTGCGCGTGGCCGCGTCGTCGCTCGAACGCGACCTGCGGAATTTCCAGTCGCGCCAGGGCGGATCGCGTTTTGCCACGACGCCCACGCCATCCGCACCCAGTGCTTCAATCGAGGGCGGCAAGTCCATCGAGGAGCACCTGCTGTATCTCTGCCTGCATCACGACGCCGTGCTGCGTGCGCTCGGCGCCCAGTTGCCGCACGAGTGGATCGACCAGTCGCTGACCGCCGGACGCCTGCTCGACCGGCTGCTGGCCGAAGTCGCGCATAACGACTGGCCGGGCCGCGAGCAGCTCGACCAACTGCTTGAGACGCAGGAGGAAAAGACCCTCGTCGCCCACCTGCTGTTCGAGACCCCGCAGGAGGAGAATCTGGGCAAGATCACCGACGAGGGATTGCGGGCCTTGCAGCGGCGTTTCTATGAGCCGCGGTTGCGTCAAATAGAACTTGAAATAGCCTCCAAAGGGACGAATGGTGACTCTGACCTCTATTCCCTCTTGAAGCAGCGCGCCGAAATCACCCGTCAGCTCCAGAATCCACCGAAACTTCCGCTGGCTACCTGATCCCGCCAGCCTCGCGCCGACCGCCTGTAACTCGCCCGGGGACAATCCATTCCGCTATGCCGAGCAAATCCAAGCACTCCGCCAAGAAATCCTTCAAGGACCACTCGGTCGCACAGTCGCACAGCAACGAACCGGCCAAAGACCGGGCCCACGACCGGAATCACCACGCCGCCGCCAAGCCCGACGTCGTCCCGGCCAAGCTCGCCCCGGCGCCCGCCGTGCCCGCCGACGCCGCCAAGGAATTCAAGGAAAAGGCGCTCGAGAATCTCACCGGCGACCTCAACGAGAAGATCCGCTACCTCATCCGCCTTTCCAAGGAACAGGGCTACCTCACCTACGCCGACATCAACGAGGCGCTCCCCGAGTCCGTCGACAACCCCGAGGATATCGAGAACGTCATCTCCATCCTGCAGAACCTCGAGATCGACATCCTCGATCCCGAGGAGGTCGACAACTACAAGCAGCGTCAGGAGGAAGCCGAGGAGGAGGAGTCGCGCACGTCGAGCAACGACATCCTCGACGACCCGGTCCGCATGTATCTCAAGCAGATGGGCCAGGTCCCGCTGCTGACCCGCGAGCAGGAGGTCGAGATTTCCAAACGCATCGAGAACGCCGAGATCAACGCCCAGGCCGCGCTCTTCGCCCTCGGCCCCGTTGGCAAGCAACTCGCCGACCTTGGCGAAAAGCTCCTCCTCCGCACCGAGCGCTTCGACCGCCTCGTCATCGACAAGAAGATCGAGAGCCGCGAGGCCTACTTCAAGAACCTCCAGAAACTCGTCGACACCACCCGCAAGAACGACGCCGCCGCCACCGAGGCCTGGGCCGACGCCCTGAAGGCGCGCGACGAACGCGCCCGCAAGAACGCGATGATCCGCTACAAGAAGCGCGACCACGTCCTCCGCGCCGCCTACGTCAAATATTTCTTCAAGCTGAAGGTCTTCGAGGACTTCCTCCTCGACCTCCGCCCCCGGCTCAACGAAATCGACAAGTGCCAGCAGGACCTCTATCGCGTCAAGCACCCGAAGTCCAAGCGCGACGCCGCCATCGACGTCCGCGCGGTCAACCACCGCCTCCGGCAGATCGAGCTCGAGATGCGCATCACCATCCCCGCGCTCACCGAGTCGCTGAAGACCGGGCGCGGCTTCATCCGCGACGCCCACCAGGCCAAGACCGAGATGGTCGAGGCCAACCTGCGCCTCGTCATCTCCATCGCCAAGAAATACACCAACCGTGGCCTCTCCTTCCTCGACCTCATCCAGGAGGGCAACATGGGCCTGATGAAGGCCGTCGAAAAGTTCGAATACCGCCGCGGCTACAAGTTCTCCACCTACGCCACGTGGTGGATCCGCCAGGCCATCACGCGCTCCATCGCCGACCAGGCCCGCACCATCCGCATCCCGGTGCACATGATCGAGACGCTGAACAAGGTCATGCAGGTCCAGAAGCAGCTCCTCCAGGAATTCGGCCACGAGCCGACCCCCGAGGAGGTCGCCGAGGAGATGAACCTCCCCGTCGAACGCGTGCAGCAGATCATGAAGATGGCGCAGCAGCCCATCTCGCTCCAGTCGCCCGTCGGCGACGGCGACGACACCAGCTTCGGCGACTTCATCGAGGACAAGTCCGCGGACAATCCCTACGACATGACGGCCTTCTCGCTCCTCCGCGAAAAGATCATGGACGTGCTCGACTCTCTCACCGAGCGCGAGCGCCGCGTGCTCACGCTGCGCTTCGGCCTCGTCGACGGCTACAGCCGCACGCTCGAGGAGGTCGGCAAGCAGTTCAAGGTCACCCGCGAGCGCATCCGGCAGATCGAGGCCAAGGCCCTCCGCAAAATGCGCCATCCGACGCGCATCCGCCAGCTCCACGGCTTCTTCGACGCCGAGCAGATCGACAACCCGCAGAACCTGCTCAAGAAGCCGCCGATGATCCCGCCGCAGTTCCTCAAGCAGGGCGGCCTGCTCACCCCCGGCGGCAAGCTCCCGCACTACTGAGCGGCTGTTTCCGCCTTTACTCGCCCGCGACGCAATCTAATCTCCCCCCACCATGTCTTTCGCCTTCCTCCCCGTCCTCGGCATCTTCGGCTTGGGCGGCCCCGAGTTGATGATCATCCTCGTGATCATCCTCCTGCTTTTTGGCGGCTCCAAGCTCCCCGCGCTGGCCAAGGGCCTCGGCGAGTCCGTGCGCGAGTTCAAGAAAGCCGCCAAGGACGACGACGAGGGCAAGCCGGCGGAAAAGAAGCCCGACGCCGGCCAGAAACCCGGCAACAACTGAGCGATCACTCTGTCGCTCTCTCCCGCGCGCCCGACCCGGCGCGCTTTTTTGTTGCGGCAGCCGATTGTTGCCGCGCGCCCAAACCCGCACCGCTCAACGGCTTTGGCTTTGACAATTTCGCCCGGCCACGGCTTTGATTCGGCAACCCCCGCCACCGCCTCATGTTCAACCAACTGCTGGGACTTTTCTCCAACGACATTGGCATCGATCTCGGCACTGCCAATACCCTCGTCTATGTGAAGGACAAGGGCATCGTCCTTCGCGAGCCCAGCGTGGTCGCCGTCCACACCGCCTCCCGCAAGGTCCTCGCCGTCGGCGAGGAGGCCAAGCGGATGCTCGGCCGCACTCCCGGCAACATCACCGCCATCCGCCCGATGAAGGACGGTGTCATCGCCGACTTCGACATCACCGAGGCGATGCTCCGCTATTTCATCAAGAAGGTGCACAACAACTCCAAGGTCGTGTCGCCCCGCGTCGTCATTGCCATCCCCAGCGGCATCACGGAGGTCGAAAAGC
Organism: Opitutaceae bacterium; assembly: GCA_023269565.1. Taxonomy (GTDB): domain Bacteria; phylum Verrucomicrobiota; class Verrucomicrobiia; order Opitutales; family Opitutaceae; genus JAHFTD01. The sequence goes on from JAHFTD010000077.1 coordinate 5,895, forward strand.
GCGCCGTGAAGGAATCCGCCACCCACGCCGGCGCCCGCGAAGTCATCACCATCCTCGAGCCCATGGCCGCCGCGCTGGGCGTCGGGCTCCCGGTCGATGAACCCGCCGCCAACATGATCGTGGACATCGGCGGCGGCACCACCGAGATCGCCATCATTTCCCTCCACGGCATTGTCTTTTCCAAGTCCATCCGTGTCGCGGGCGACGAGATGGACGTCGCCCTCATCAACTACATGAAGCGCGCCTATAACCTCCTCATCGGCGAGCGCACGGCGGAGGAGATCAAGATGACCATCGGCTCCGCCCACCCGCTCGCGCAGGAGCTGACCATGGAGGTCAAGGGCCGCGACTCCGTCGCCGGCCTGCCCAAAACCATCCACATCACTTCGCAGGAAATCCGCGAGGCCACCGGGGACACCATGGGCGCCATCGTCGAGGCCGTCCGTTCGGCTCTCGAACGCTGCCCCCCCGAACTCTCCGCCGACCTCGTCGACCGCGGCTTCGTCATGTGCGGCGGCGGCTCGCTCATCCGCGGCCTCGACAAATTGCTCAGCGAAAAGACCGGCCTGCCCGTCACCGTGGCCGACGACCCGCTCTCCGCCGTCGCCAACGGCACCGGCGTCTTCCTCAACAACATCGACGAGCTCTATCGCACCGCCGCGGATTTTTGAGCAGGCATCCCGCGTGACCCGAAATACGCCGAACCCCGGTAGGGGCGCTTGCCCCCAAGCGCCCTTGGGCGGTTAAGGGTAACCGCCCCTACCCACCTCCGCCGTGCTGCCGAAACGTTTCGACCAGACCCGTCCCTTCGCCACGCTCGGCCTCATCCTGCTGGTGTGGCTGTTCCTGCCGCTGCTCGTCAAATCGTTCACGCGCGTCACGTTTTTCGAGCTGCAGGCGCCGTTCGCCGCCGCGCAATCCTATGTGCAGGACCTGCAGGAATTCTGGGCCCTGCGCGTGCGCCCGCGCAACGAGTTGATCGAGGCCGGCCGCGATCTCGCCCGTCTCAACGCCTCCTACGAGCTCCGCCTGCAGGAGGCCGAGCAACTCAAGGCCGAGATTCTCCGCCTCGAAAATCTCCTCAAACTTTCGCCGCTGCCCGCGTTCCGCTTCGAGCCTGCGCGGGTGGCGCGGCGCGACTTCACCGGCTGGTGGCAGCGGCTGGTCATCCGCAAGGGCGAGAACTACGGCCTCACCGTCGGCGCGCCCGTGGTGTTCTCCGGCGGCGTCGTCGGGCGCGTCAGCGAAGTCTATAGTTACACCGCGGTGGTCGACCTCATCACCAGCCCCACCTTCCGGCTCGCCGCCAGCGCCACGGGCGACACGCGGCCGGTCAGCTACCAGGGCGGCCTCAACGACAGCTTCAAGCCGCCGCGCGGCACCGTCGAGTTCGTGCCGCTCGACATCTACGCCGCGCCCGGCGCCACCCGCCGCCTCGTCACCTCGGGCCTTGGCGGCGTCTTCCCGCCGGGGCTGTTCATCGGAGAAATCACCTCGCTCGAACCCAGCACCGATGGCCTCTTCAAGACCGGCGAGGTCCGCCTCGACGAGCGCCTCGGCGACCTCACCGAGGTCACCGTGCTCGTGCCGCTCAATCCGCAGGAATAACCATGCCCCACCGTGATTACCGCTGGCTGCTCGTCGTCTCCTGCAATCTTGCGCTGTGGTGGCTCACCGGCCTGGCCAATCATTTCCTCGGCGCCGTCTCGCTGCCCGGCGGTCACTATCTCTCCGTCCATCTCTATCTCGGCGGGCTCCTCGTCACCTACGCCGCGCTGCGGCTCGACGCCCGGCACGGCTTGGTCGCCACGCTGTTCACCGCGCTCCTCTGCGATGCCGCCACGCCCGTGCCCTTCGGCACCAGCCTCGCGCTCTTCGGCCTCGTGCACGCCTTCCTGCTCTACGGCCGGCAGCGCTTTCCGCGCGAGGAGGTGGTCTTCGGCACCGTGGTCGCCCTGCTGGCGAATCTCTTCCTGTTCCTCGCCCTCTCCTTCCTCCTTGTCGGCGACAACCCGCGGCCCGGCGAGGCGTGGCTGCGGCTCTTCCTCGACCTTGGCGCCTCGCAACTGGTCGTCGCTCTCGCCACGCCCTGGTTCCTGGCGCTGCAGGAGTGCGTATTCGGGTTGGCGCGTCTCCATCCCGAGACCGGCCGGCAGATTGCGCTTTGAAATTCCACCGCGCCTGAGTCCCTTGCCCCCGTGAGCAGCCTGCTTGTCGAAACCCACCGCGCCCGCCACCCGCGCCTGCTGCTGTTCCACGGCCTGCTCGCGGGCTTGGTGCTGCTGCTCACCGGCGGCCTGGCCTACCGGCAGATCCTGCACCGCGGCCTTTATAGCGAACGCGAGCGCCTGCAGAACCAGCGCCGGATCATCGTGCCCGGCCCGCGCGGCAACCTCTACGACCGCGAGGGCCGCGTGCTCGTCGGCAACCGTCCGCGCTTCTCCGTCGTGCTCAATCTCGCCGGCCTCCGCCGCGAACTGCGCGAGGAATTCATCCGCGTCGTCCGCAACTACCGCGAGGCCGCCAAGGGCGAGCGGCCCAACGCCGACCAGTTCGAGCGCATCGCCCGCGCCGCCGTCGCCCAGCGCTACCTCGACGAGATCAACTCCATCCTCGGCCGCAGCGAACAGGTGCGCGTGCGCGACCTCGACCGGCATTTCTCGCAGACGCTCCTGCTCCCCTATGTGCTGCTCGACAACCTCGCCCCGGAGGAATACGCGCGGCTGATCGAGCGCCTGCCGGTCACCTCCCCGCTGCAGGTCTACACCTCCAGCAGCCGCTTCTACCCCTACGGCTCGGCCGCCGCGCACACGCTGGGCTTTGTCGGCGTCAACGACGATCCGATCGCCGACGACTTCCCCGGCGACGACCTGCTTACCTTCAAGATCAAGGGCACCACCGGCCGCGCCGGCCTCGAGAAAAAATTCGACGCGCACCTGCAGGGCGAGACCGGCGGCGCCATCTACCGCGTCGACCCCGCCGGGTTCAAGGTCGATCTCCCCATCGAGAAGCGCCTGCCTGTGCAGGGGCACAACATCACCGTCAGCCTCGACATCGACCTGCAGCTCGCCGCCGAGCAGGCCATGGCGGGCCGCGTCGGCGCCGCCGCCGTGCTCGATGTGCGCACCGGCGAGGTGCTCGTCCTCGCTTCCAAGCCCGACTACGACCTCAACACCTTCGTCCCGCGCCTTTCGCAGGACGACGCCAGCGGCATCGAGGAATCCGGCGGCTGGCTCAACCGCGCCATCCAGGGCGTCTACCCCGCCGGCTCCACCTTCAAGCTCATCACCGCCATCGCCGGCCTCCGTTCCGGCGCCATCGACCGCGAGACCTCGCGCAGCGACTGCCCCGGCTTCTTCATGGTCGGCAACCGCAGTTACCCCTGCAACGCCCACTACGGCCACGGCGAGCGCGACCTCACCGGTGCCATCCGCGATTCCTGCAACGTCTTTTTCTACAAGTTCGGCATCGAGACCGGCGCCGACCTCCTCGCCGCCGAGGCCCGCCGCTTCGGCTACGACCACCCCACCGGCATCGAGCTGCCCGCCGAGACGCACCGCATGCTCGTCGCCGACCCGGCATGGAAGCTGAAACACCTCAACGAGGCCTGGTTCGCCGGCGACAGCGCCAACATGGCCATCGGCCAGGGCTTTCTCGACATCACCCCGCTGCAGGCCGCCTGCTTCGTCGCCTCCTTCGCCCGCGGCGAGACCGAGACCCGGCCCACCCTCCTCCACGTCGCCAACCGCCCGCCGCAGCACACCGCGCCCATCGGGCTCGATCCCGCCGACTACGCCGCCATCCTCAGCGGCATGGAGCAGGGCTACCAGATCGGCACCGGCCGGCTCGCGCGCATCGACGGCCTCCGCGCCGCCACCAAGACCGGCACCGCCCAGAAACGCACCCCGCAGGGCACCATCGAGCTCGCCTGGATGCTCGCCTTCGCCCCTTTCGACAATCCGCAGATCGCCATCGCTGTCTGCCTCGAGAGCCAGGAGCTCGACGCCAGCTTCGGCGGCGGCCTCTACGCCTCGCCCGTCGTCAAGGCCGTGCTCGAGGCCTGGAAGGAAAAACAGGAGCATCCCCGCGCCCCCGACCCCGCCTTCAAGGTCGGGCTGTAACCCGCGCCGCGGCCCTCGGCGTCCACGGTGCAGAGCACCGAGTAGGCGGGGAGCTGACAGCGGGGAGCTGACAGGGTCAGGCTGGGCTTGCCCTGATTTGACGGACAGTGGGTTGGGGTCCAAACGAAAGGAACCCCATGAAGAAGATCCCAGCCGATGGCGTGTCACGAAAGCACGCCCAGTTTGACGCCGAGTATAAGCAAGAAGCGCTGCAGCTGTGGCGTGCGAGTGGCCGCAGCGCGGCCAAGATGGCAGCCGAACTCGGCATCCGACCCGAGCTGCTCTACAAGTGGGCTCGCGTGGAACGCGGGCCCACTTCGCCGGCGGAAGCCGGCCAACGATCCCGGCGCAATCTGGCCGATCTGGAGGCCGAGGTGCAGCGATTGCGGGCGGAGAACGCCAAGCTCTTGGCACAGCGCGAAGTCCTAAAAAAATCGCTGGGCATCCTCTCCGAACCGCCGCCGAGAGGTATGCCCGGATCAAGTCGATGAGCGGCCCCTACAAAATCGCCTGGTTGTGCGAAGCTTTGCTGGTCTCGCGGAGTGGCTATTACGATTGGCTGCACCGGAGCCGGAGGCCAGGACCGCGCCACCGGGAGAACACCCGATTGCGGCAGCGCATCCGGGAGGAGTTTATCCGTAGTCGGCAGACCTATGGCAGTCCCCGGTTGGCCCGGGCGCTGGGCTGTCCGGGCCGGCGCAACCGGATCGCCCGCTTGATGCGTCTGGAGCGGATCTGGGCGCGGCAGCGCTCCAAGTATCGCGTGGCGACGACGGACAGCCGCCATGCCGATCCGATCGCGCCCAACCGCCTGCAAGGCCTGAAGACTGAGCAGCCGGACCAAGTCTGGGTCACCGATGCCACCTGTGTGCTGACCGCTCAGGGCTGGCTGTATGTCGTGGCCGTGCTGGACGTCTACACCCGGCGGGTGCTCGGCTGGGCGATGCATGAGCACCTCGATGCCCAGGTGCCGATGGCGGCCTTGCAGATGGCGATCACGCGCCGCCGACCAAGGCCGGGCTTGATTGTGCACTCTGATCGCGGCCGGCAGTTTGCCAGCGCCGACTACCGGCAGGTGCTGGCCCGGCACGGCCTGCTCGCCTCCATGAGCCGCAAGGGCAATTGCTACGACAATGCCTTCATCGAATCGTTCTGGAGCAGCCTCAAATACGAGACCGTCTATCACCGGCGCTTCGCCACCCGGGCCGAGGCCCGCACCGCAATCTTCGACTACATCGAAGTCTTCTACAACCGCACCAGGCTGCACTCCAGTCTTGGCTATGTCAGTCCCATCGCCTTTGAATCCCAACTGAACTAAATCACCCCTGACCTACTGTCCGAGGAATCAGGGCAACCCCAGGCTTTGGGGTTTGGGGTGAACGCGAGTGACGCGAGCAACGCGCGCCCCGAGCCAACGAAGTGAACAGCCCGCCACAGGCGGGCAAGCCGCCTCTCGCGCCAGCTCTGCGCGGACTCCGATCTGTCACGAGCCCTGCTTCCTCCCTTCGCTTGCGCTCCACCAATCCGCGCCGCGATCTCCCGAAAGCCTGGCCTCCCAGAGCGATCTT